>NZ_DATCVQ010000032.1:0-12421 GCF_036566765.1 Streptomyces sp. | reverse complement strand
GTCGTCGCCGAACGACGACCGCGCCTCGCGTCGCGCCGACGCGATCTCCTCCGTCAGGGACGACAGATCGCGTACCAGCCGCATGCCCTTGCCGCCACCGCCCGCCGAGGGCTTGAGCAGGACGGGAGCGCCCAGCTCCCTTGCCGCCGCTTCCAGTTCCGGGTCCGCCGCGCCCGGGACCACCGGGACGCCCGCCGCCTTCACCGTCTCCTTGGCGCGGATCTTGTCGCCCATCAGGGAGATCGCCGAGGCCGGCGGTCCGATGAAGGCCAGGCCCGCCACCGCGCAGGCCGCCGCGAAGCCCGCGTTCTCCGCGAGGAAGCCGTACCCGGGGTGGACCGCCTGCGCGCCGGTCCGCCGGGCCGCCTCGATGAGCGCGGGCACGGACAGGTACGACTCCGAAGCCGGCGGCGGGCCGAGCCGTACCGCCGTGTCGGCCTCCCGCACGTGCCGCGCGTCGGCGTCCGCGTCGCTGTAGACGGCCACCGAGCGGACGCCCATCGCCCGCAGCGTGCGGATCACGCGGACCGCGATCTCGCCGCGATTGGCGACGAGCACTGTGTCGAACATGGTCATCTGTCACTCACATCCGGAAGACGCCGAAGGCGGGGTCACTGAGCGGGGCGTTGGCGCAGGCCGTCAGCGCGAGGCCGACGACCTGCCGGGTCTCCATCGGGTCGATGACCCCGTCGTCCCAGAGCCGGGCCGTCGCGTAGTAGGCGTTGCCCTGGGTGTCGTACTGCTCGCGGATCGGGGCCTTGAAGGTCTCTTCCTCCTGGGCGCTCCAGTCGTCGCCGAGCTGGTCCCGCTTGACCGTCGCCAGCACCGACGCGGCCTGCTCGCCGCCCATGACCGAGATCTTGGCGTTGGGCCACATCCACATGAAGCGGGGCGAGTACGCCCGGCCGCACATCGAGTAGTTGCCCGCTCCGTACGAACCGCCGACCACCACCGTCAGCTTCGGCACGCGGGTGCAGGCCACCGCCGTCACCATCTTCGCGCCGTGCTTGGCGATGCCGCCGGCCTCGTAGTCCCGGCCGACCATGAAGCCGGAGATGTTCTGCAGGAACAGCAGCGGGATGCCGCGCTGGTCGCACAGCTCGATGAAGTGCGCGCCCTTCTGGGCGGACTCGGAGAACAGGATGCCGTTGTTGGCGACGATCCCGACCGGGTGGCCGTGGATCCGCGCGAAGCCGGTGACCAGCGTCTGCCCGAACTCCGCCTTGAACTCCTGGAAGCGCGAGCCGTCCACGAGCCGCGCGATGATCTCGCGGGCGTCGTACGGCGTGCGCGAGTCGACCGGCACCGCCCCGTACAGCCCCGCCGGGTCGACCTTCGGCTCCTCGGCCTGCTCCACCGACCAGGGCAGCGGCCCGCGCTCGGGCAGCGTTGCGACGATGTTCCTAACGATGCGGAGCGCATGGGCGTCGTCCTCGGCGAGGTGGTCGGTGACCCCGGACGTACGGGAGTGCACCTCGCCGCCGCCGAGCTCCTCCGCCGTCACGACCTCGCCGGTCGCGGCCTTCACCAGCGGCGGCCCGCCGAGGAAGATCGTGCCCTGGTTGCGCACGATCACGGCCTCGTCGCTCATCGCCGGGACGTACGCGCCGCCCGCGGTGCAGGAGCCGAGGACGGCCGCGATCTGCGGGATGCCCGCGCCGGACATCCGGGCCTGGTTGTAGAAGATCCGGCCGAAGTGCTCGCGGTCCGGGAAGACCTCGTCCTGCAGGGGCAGGAACGCGCCGCCGGAGTCGACCAGGTAGAGGCAGGGGAGACGGTTCTCCAGCGCCACCTCCTGGGCCCGCAGGTGCTTCTTCACGGTCATCGGGTAGTACGTGCCGCCCTTGACGGTCGCATCGTTGGCGACGATCACGCACTCCCGGCCGGAGACTCGCCCGATGCCGGCGATCACCCCGGCGGCCGGGGCCTGGTCGCCGTACATCCCGTGAGCGGCGAGCGGGGCCAGTTCCAGGAACGGCGAGCCGGGGTCGAGGAGGGTGTCGACCCGGTCACGGGGCAGGAGCTTGCCGCGCGCGGTGTGCCGCGCGCGGGCCTTCTCGCCGCCGCCGAGCGCGGCCGCCGCGAGCTTGGCGCGCAGCGTCTCGGCCAGCTCGGTGTGGGCTGCCTCATTGGCCTGCCAGGCCTCCGACGCGGGGTCCGCCGCGCTCGTCAGCACAGGTGCCTGCTGCATTTCTCGAGCTCCCTTGCTCGGTTAATGAGCGTTAACGTATGTCGTTCAGGTTAACGACCGCTAACCCCATTGTCTAGAATCGGTCCCATGACCACCAGGACCGATGCCCCCACGCGACGCGAGCAGATCCTCAAGGAGGCCGCCCGCCTCTTCGCCGAGCGCGGGTTCCACGGCGTCGGCGTCGACGAGATAGGGGCGGCGGTCGGCATCAGCGGGCCCGGCCTCTACCGGCACTTCGCGGGCAAGGACGCGATGCTCGCGGAGCTGCTCGTCGGCATCAGCGAGCGGCTGCTCGACGGCGGCCGGCTCCGCGTGGACGGCGCGAGCGGCGCCCCGCGCGAGGTGCTGGCCTCGCTGATCGACGGCCACATCGACTTCGCGCTCGACGACCGTCCGCTGATCACCCTGCACGACCGGGAGCTGGACCGGCTGCGCGACGAGGACCGCAAGCGGGTCCGGCAGCTCCAGCGGCGGTACGTGGAGCTGTGGGTGGCGGTGGTCCGCGAGCTGTACCCGGCGGCGGGCGAGGCCGAGGTCCGGGCCGCCGTGCACGCCGTGTTCGGGCTGCTCAACTCCACCCCGCACCTCGGCGCGCTCGGCCGCTCGGCCATGGAGGAGCTGCTGCGCCGGCTCGCGAACGGGGCCTTCGAGGCGCTGGCGGCGGAGCCGGCGATCGGGTAGCCGGAGCGGGAAGCCGGGGAGCCGGAACGGCGACGTCCGGGAGACGCGGGATCCGTAGGCCGGAACGATGGCCGGTGAACGGTCGGACTCGGTCACAATGAGTCCCATGCCGATACTCAGCCGTGACGCACTCGTCGAGCAACTGGTCCGCACCCGTATCGCCGGAGACGTCGCCACGCCCCGCGACAACAATCTCTCGCACTACCGCAAGCTCGCCAACGGCGACCGGCACTACTGGCTGGGCCTGGAGCTCGGCGACCGGTGGGCCGACGAACAGGACGTCCTCGCCGTCATGGCCGAGAGATGCGGCGTCAACGACGACCCCGCGCACCGCTTCGGGCAGGACACCATCGACCCCGAGCTGACCGTCGACGCCCTGGAGCGCGCGGCCGCCCGGCTGCGCAAGGCCGCCGCGGGCAAGGAGCGGGTGCTCTTCGCGACCGGCCACCCCGGCTCGCTGATCGACCTGCACAGCCGTACCGCCGCCGCGCTGCGCGCCGTCGGCTGCGACGTCGTCCGCATCCCCGACGGGCTCACCGCCGACGAGGGCTACGTCGTCCAGTTCGCCGACGTCTCGATGTTCGAGCGCGGGGCGAGCCTGTGGCACACCCACTCGCCGGAGCCGATGAACGCGATCCTCGACGCGCTGGAGGCGGAGGGCAGCCCGCTGCCCGACCTCGTCGTCGCCGACCACGGCTGGGCGGGCCGCGCGGCCCAGCGCGGCATCGACGCGATCGGGTACGCCGACTGCAACGACCCCGCGCTCTTTCTCGCCGAGGCCGAGGGCACCCTCCAGGTCGCGATCCCGCTGGACGACCACGTCATCGACCCGCGCTCCTACGAGCCGCTGACGGCGTACCTGCTGAACGCCGCGGGCCTGCTGTCCTGACCGGTCACGGCGCCGGGGCGGGGCCGCCGGGCCGCAGTACCCGCCCGAGGCCCGGCGTCGGGTCCAGATAGACCCGCCGCACGCCGGGGAAGCGCTCCCTGACCTGCTCCTCGGCCTCCTCGCAGGCCCACTCGACCTGCTCGGCCGAGGCGACGTCGCGGAAGTCGACCTTCGCCGCGATCAGGAACTCGTCCGGCCCCTGGATCAGCGTCGTGAGCTCCAGGACGTCGATGATGTGCGGCACCGACAGCAGTTCCGCGCGGATCTCCTCGCGCATCGGCCGCGGCAGCGGGCGGCCGATCAGCAGCTCGGCGTTGGAGCGGCCGAGCACCCAGGCCACGTACACGAGCAGCACGCCGATCAGGATCGACGCGACGCCGTCCCATCCGTCCCAGCCGGTGAGCTCGGCTCCGAGCAGGCCGCCGGCCGCCAGCATCAGCCCGGCGAGGGCCGCCGAGTCCTCCATCACCACGGCCTTGACGGTGGTGTCGGGGGTGCGCCGCAGATAGCGGCCGAACGGGGCCTCGGCCCGCTCGGCCTCGCCCTGGACCTGCCGGACCGCGGTGCGCAGCGAGAAGCCCTCCAGGACGAAGGCGACGCCCAGCACGATGTACGAGATCAGGGGGTCGCCCAGCTCCTCGCCGTGGACGAGGGTGTGGATGCCGTCGTAGAGGGAGAAGACCGCGCCGCCCACGAAGGTGGCGACGGAGGCGAGCAGCGCCCAGACGTAGCGCTCGCTCGCGTACCCCATCGGGTGGTCCTCGTCGGCCGGCTTCGCGCTGCGCTTCAGCGCCGTCAGGAGCATGACCTCGGTGACGGTGTCGGCGACCGAGTGGGCCGCCTCGGAGAGCATCGCGCTCGATCCGGACACGACCCCGGCAACGGCTTTGGCGGCGGCGATCCCGAGATTCGCCGCCGCCGCCACGATGACCGTGAAGGTGCTCTCGCCGTTCTGTGCGTTCTCCGCCATGGACCGGACGCTATGTCCGGTCCTCAGCGCGGCACGCGAACGACACCCTCCTGAATGACCGAGATGGCCAGCTTCCCGTCCTGGGTCCAGATCCGGGCCTGGCCGAGCCCGCGCCCGCCCGAGGCGGACGGCGACTCCTGGTCGTACAGCAGCCACTCGTCCGCGCGGAACGGCCGGTGGAACCACATCGCGTGGTCCAGCGAGGCCCCGACGACGTCGCCGACCGCCCAGCCGCCGCGCCCGTGGGCGAGCAGCACCGAGTCGAGCAGTGTCATGTCGGAGACATAGGTCGCCAGGCACATGTGGAGCAGCGGGTCGTCCGCCAGCTTGCCGTTGGTGCGGAACCAGACCTGCGAGCGCGGCTCGCGCGGCTCGCCGACCGAGCCCCAGGGCGGGGTGTCGGCATACCGCAGGTCCACCGCGGCCCGCGCTTCGACGAGCCGCGCGGCCACGTCCGCCGGGAGGTGCCGGGGCAGCATCTCGGCGGCCGTCGGCAGGCTCTCCGGGTCCGGCGCGGCCGGCATGTCGTACTGGTGCTCCAGCCCCTCCTCGTACGCCTGGAAGGACGCGGAGAGGTGGAAGATCGGCTGGCCGTGCTGGACGGCGACGACCCGGCGGGTGGTGAAGGAGCGGCCGTCGCGGATCCGGTCGACCGTGTAGACGATCGGCGCGCCCGGGTCCCCCGCCCGCAGGAAGTACGCGTGCAGGCTGTGCGCGAGGCGGTCCTCGGGGACGGTCCGGCCCGCCGCGACCAGCGCCTGGGCGGCCACCTGGCCGCCGAAGACGCGCGGGACGACGGCGGACCGGGACTGGCCGCGGAAGATGTCCTGCTCGATCCGCTCAAGATCGAGCAGACCGAGCAGGCCATCCAGTGCGTTGTGCGCTTCGGGCACTTACAGGCCCATCGACTTCGCGATGATCGACTTCATGATCTCGCTGGTGCCGCCGTAGATGCGGTTGACGCGGTTGTCCGCGTACAGGCGGGCGATCGGGTACTCGTTCATGTAGCCGTAGCCGCCGTGCAGCTGGAGGCAGCGGTCGATCACGCGGTGCGCGACCTCGGTGCAGAACAGCTTGGCGGAGGCGGCCTCGGCCGGGGTCAGCTCGCCCGCGTCCAGGGCCTCCAGGGCGCGGTCGGCGACGGCCTCGGCCGCGTCCACCTCGGCCTGGCAGGCGGCCAGCTCGAACTTGGTGTTCTGGAAGGAGGCGACCGGCTTGCCGAAGACCGTGCGGTCCGTGACGTACTGCTGGGCGAACCGGACGGCGGCCTTGGCCTGCGCGTACGCGCCGAAGGCGATGCCCCAGCGCTCGGAGGCCAGGTTGTGGCCGAGGTAGTAGAAGCCCTTGCCCTCCTCGCCCATCAGGTCCTCGACCGGCACCTTCACGTCGACGAACGCCAGCTCGGCGGTGTCGGAGGTGCGCAAGCCCAGCTTGTCCAGCTTGCGGCCGATGGAGTAGCCCTCGGACTTGGTGTCCACGGCGAACAGGGAGATGCCGAAGCGGCGGTCGTCCTCGGTCGGGGCGGAGGTACGGGCGCAGACGATCACGCGGTCGGCGTGCACGCCGCCCGTGATGAAGGTCTTGGAGCCGTTGAGGACGTAGTGCGTGCCGTCCTCGGAGAGCTTGGCGGTCGTCTTCATGCCCGCGACGTCGGAGCCGGTGCCCGGCTCGGTCATCGCCAGCGCCCACATCTCCTCGCCGGTGACGAACTTCGGCAGGTAGCGCTTCTTCTGCTCGTCGGAGGCGAGCATCTTGATGTAGGGGAGGGCGAGCAGCACGTGCACGCCGGAACCGCCGAACTGCACGCCCGCGCGGGCGGTCTCCTCGTAGAGGACGCCCTCGAACTTGTGGGTGTCCAGGCCCGCGCCGCCGAACTCCTCGGGCACGTTGATGCCGAAGATGCCCAGCTCGCCGAGCTTGAGGTAGAAGTCGCGCGGCGCCTGGCCGGCCGCGAACCAGTCGTCGTAGACGGGGACGACCTCGGCCTCGATGAAGGCCCGGATGGTCTCCCGGAACGCCTCGTGGTCCTCATTGAAAACAGTACGGCGCACGGGGCCGACCCTCCTTGTCTAAGCGCTTGCTCAGCCTGCTTCCGTCGAAGTTACCGGTCGGTCATCGGCGCTGTCCAGAAGACGAGAGGGTCGTCCCCGTCACAACGCGCGGAATCCCCGGCGCCCGGTTCTCGGGCGGCGGGGATTCCGCGGCGGCTGCCTCGGGGGTTACCGGGGCAGGCGGATCGACAGGCGGTGGTTGAAGAAGTCCGTGGGGTCCCACTTGGCCTTCGCCTGCTGGAGCTTCGGGTAGTTGCCCTTGTAGTACAGCTCCGTCCACGGCGTGCTCGACTTGTTCCACGCCGGGTCGGCCATGTCGCTGTCCGGGTAGTTGATGTACGCGCCGTCGTTGACGTCGTTCGGGACCGGGGCGCCGCCGGTCTCCCCGTACATCTCCGCGTAGATCTTCCGCGTCCAGGCGATGTGCGGGTCGTCCTCCTCCGGCTTCATCCAGTGGATCTCCCAGAGCAGCTGGAAGATCGCGTCCCGCTGGGCGAAGGAGGTGGTGTCGCTCGCGAAGTCGCCGACCCGGCCGCCGAGGGCGGTCAGCACCAGCCACGCCAGGTCGTACGGGTTCTCGTACCCGTCTGTGACCATGTTCTTGTAGAGCGCGTCGATCTGGTGCTCGGTGAACGCCTTCTTCAGATACGCCGACCGGTGCTCGCCGCGCAGGGTCGGGTTCATGAAGACGTCGCCGCGGCCCGAGTTGAGCAGGTACGTGTGCAGGAAGGTGTGCTTCTGCACGTCCGGCTCCGCGCCGCCCGCGCCGCCGACCGCCCGGTTCATCTCGTCCATGTAGGCCCGGATCAGCCGCTCGCTGGTCGCGTCCGATCCGTCGAAGTACGCCCAGAGCTCGGCGCGGCCCTTGGACCCGGGGAAGAACGACAGGTAGCTGCCGAGCTTGCGGTTCGGGTCGCCCGGCGCGCTGTGGTCCAGGTGCCACTGCGCGTGCGCCTTGAGCAGGCTGCCGAGCTGCGCGCGATTGACCTTGGACCAGGGGAAGACGTAGTGCGCGGTGGTGACCTTCTGGGCCGGCACCGGCAGCAGGTCCCGCGGGGCGGTCCCGGTCGCGCCCGGCTTCCGCATCCAGAACCGGGTGACGATGCCGAAGTTGCCGCCGCCGCCGCCGGCGCACGCCCACCACAGGTCGCGGTTCGGGTCGTCCTTCTCGCGGGTGGCCACGACGGCGCGGACCCGCTTGTCGGGCCCGACCACGACGACCTCGACCGCGTACAGGTGGTCGACCGAGAGCCCCAGGCTCCGGGAGTACATGCCCACGCCGCCGCCGAGGATCTGGCCGCCGGCGCCGACCAGCGGGCAGTAGCCGGCCGGGACGGTGACGCCCCAGCCGCGGTACAGCAGCTCGTACATCTCGCGCAGCTTGACGCCCGGCTCGATCATGAACGCGCGTCGCCGCTCGTCGAACGTGACCTCGTTCATGTACGCCATGTCGACGATGACCTCGACGTCGGCGTTGTAGACGAAGTCCTCGTAACAGTGCCCGCCGCTGCGCACGGTGAGCTTCTTGCCCCCGTCGACGGCGTCCTGCACGGCGGCGACCACCTGCGCCGTCGTCGTGGGGAAGCGCACCTGGTCGGGCTGGGCGACCCAGCGGTTGTTGTAACCGGAGACCGCGTCCGTGTAGTTCGGGTCTCCCGGGCGGGCGGTCAGAATCTTGGAAGGATCGACGACGGGCGCGGTGGCCGCCCGGGCGGTCCCGCCGCCCAGTTCGGTGAGGCCGGCGGCAGCGCCCACGGCGACGGCCGAGCCCGCGCCCACGGCGGTGATGAATTTCCTTCTGCTGTGCTCCGACATGGTTCCTTCCAAGTCTCTCGGGAAAGGCTGAGCGCCAGCCTCGCCGAGACCGGTCACCTTCCACGAGACACCGGGAGTTGAGTCTGTCAGGTTCAAGGGATCTTCAAGAGACCTGACAAACAATGTTCGATCGGTGCCGGAATCCGCAGGTCAACCGCTTACCGTGGGCAAGTCTCGGGCAATTCAGCGCCAATTCCCAAGGAATGCAGGCGCATCGGCCGTCGTGGGCCCCGGAATGCCGGCAACCCCGGTAATCCCGCAGTCATTTCATGCATACCGATTCGCGCACACCGACGTGCACACCGAAAGGAACATCATGACGACATCGACGACCGACGGCTCCACCGGCAGCCAGATCACCGTGCTCGGTCTCGGCGACATGGGGTCGGCGATCGCCAAGACGTTCGTCGAGCGCGGATACCGCACGACGGTCTGGAACCGGACCGCGAGCAAGGCCGCGCCGCTGGTCGAGGCCGGCGCCACCGCGGCCGAGACGGCCGCGGAGGCCGTGGCGGCGAGCCCGCTCGTCGTGGTCTGTCTGCTCGACAGCACCGCGGTCGACCAGGTGCTGGCCTCCGTCGAGTCCGCGGTCGCGGGCAAGGTCCTGGTGAACGTCACCAGCGGCTCGCCCGCCCAGGCGCGGGAGAACGAGCGCTGGGCGAAGGAGCACGGCGCCGAGTACATCGACGGCAAGATCATGGGCGACCCGCCGTACGTCGGCACCGACCACATCATGTTCCCGTTCAGCGGTTCGACGAAGGCGTACGAGGCCAACGAGTCGACGCTGAAGGAGCTGGGCGGCATCGCGTACCACGGCGAGGACGCGGGCGCGGCCGCCGTGGAGTTCATGGCCCAGGTCGCGTTCGCCTACGAGCTGATCATCGGCTTCCTGCACGTGCTCAAGCTGGTCGAGGCCGAGGGCTTCGACGTCGAGGAGTTCACCGAGCGGGCCGGCGGCTCGCTGGTGCACTTCCCGTCGCTGCTGAGCTCGATGGCCAAGGCGGTCAAGACCGGCGAGTACGGGCCGGACCTCGGTTCGCTCAACGTCCAGGCCGCGCTGATGAACGACATGATCAGCCACCGGGCGTCGGTGGGCGTGGAGGCGCTGCGGATGCGCGAGGTCAAGGACCTGATGGACCGTCGCATCGCGGCGGGCCACGGGGACCAGGGCTTCTCCAGCCTGTTCGAGCTGCTGCCGCCTAAGAAGTGAGGCCGCGGGGCTGAGGCGCACCGGGTGCGGGCGCCTGGGATCGATCCACGATCCCGGGCGCCCGCACCCCTTTGTTCGGGGCGGTCCTCTCGGTGTTCTCCGGGACCGAGAGCGGGCCGAGAGCAGGTCGAGAGAGGCGCCCGGCAGCGTGGGATCCACGAGTCGAGCTCATGAAGACGAAGGAAGGAACACCATGTCATCGAACGCTCCCGAGCCCCCCGTCCAGAAGGCCGGGTCGCGGGAATGGCTGGGGCTCGCCGTGCTGGCCCTGCCCACCCTGCTGATCTCCCTCGACACGAGCGTGCTCTACCTGGCCCTGCCCCACCTCGCGGAGGCGCTGCAGCCGACCGGCACCCAGACGCTGTGGATCATGGACGTCTACGGCTTCCTGATCGCCGGCTTCCTCATCACCATGGGCACGCTGGGCGACCGGATCGGCCGCCGCAAGCTGCTGCTGATCGGCGCCACGGCCGTCGGCCTCACGTCGGTCGCCGCCGCCTACTCCTCCAGCGCGGAGGCGCTGATCGCGACCCGGGCGCTGCTCGGCATCGCGGCCGCGACGCTGATGCCGTCCACGCTCGCCCTCATCAGCAACATGTTCCACGACCCGTACCAGCGCGGCCGCGCCATCGCGGTGTGGGCCAGCTGCTTCATGGGCGGCACGGCGCTCGGCCCGGTGGTCGGCGGCACGATGCTGGAGTACTTCTGGTGGGGCTCGGTGTTCCTTCTCGGCGTCCCCGTCATGATCGTCCTGCTGATCGTCGCGCCGATGCTGCTGCCTGAGTACAAGAACGAGAACGCCGGCCGGATCGACCTGCTGAGCGTGCTGCTCTCGCTGGTGTCCATCCTGTCGATCATCTACGGCCTCAAGGAGCTCGCCCGCTACGGCTTCGAGCCGGTGCCGGTCGTCGCGATCGTCGTCGGCCTGGTCGTCGGCGCGGTGTTCGTGAAGCGGCAGGGCAAGCTGGCGGACCCGCTGCTCGACCTCAAGCTCTTCAAGGTCGGCTCGTTCACCGCGTCGCTGCTGATCCTGATGGTCTCGATGCTCGGCACCGGCGGCGGCTACCTCTTCATCACCGGGTTCCTCCAGATGGTCGAGGGCTTCTCGCCGATGAAGGCGGGTCTGATGATGGTGCCTGCGGCCGTCGCGTCGATCGTCGCCGCGCAGGTGGCGCCGATCCTGGCGAAGCGGTACGCGATGAGCACGGTCATCGGGGTGGGGCTGCTCATCGGCACCATCGGCTACCTGCTGCTGGTCTTCGTCGACGCGGTCGGCGGGCTGCCGCTGCTGATGGCCGGCTTCGTCATCATCTTCATCGGCGTCGGCACGCTCGGTGCGCTCGGCACCGGCCTGGTCGTCGGCTCCGTCCCGCCGGAGCGGGCGGGCTCCGCGGCCGGACTCTCCTCCATCTGCGGCGACTTGGGCTCCGCGCTCGGCATCGCCACGCTCGGCAGCCTCGGCACCGCGGTCTACCGCGATGCGATCGCCGTGCCCGCCGGTACCCCCGCCGACGCGGCCGCGGCAGCGGGCAGCAGCATGGAGGACGCGATCGCGGCGGCCGGCGAACTGTCCGGGCAGACGGGGCAGGCGCTTCTGACGGCGGCCCGGGAGGCGTTCACCAGCGGGCTCAACGCGATCGGCGTCGCCAGCGCGATCGTCACCGTGATCAGCGCGGTCATCGCTCTGACGGCCCTGCGCAAGAAGCGCGAGGCGGCGCCGGCGGGCGAGGGCGTGCCGGAGGGCTCGCTGTCGGCGAGCTGAGGCAGGTGAGCCGTACGCCCCTGGTCGCGCCCGCGGCCGGGGGCGTACGGCTTGGATTCGCTCTCGACGACGTGCGATCGGCGGCCGCGCCCCGACCCGCACGGGGACGACGGACGGGAGCGGGGGACGTGGAGGGGGTCGCGTTCGGGACGTAGAGCGTGATGTGTGGCGCACGGGATACGGGGCCTCGCGCAGGCCCCGAACGCGCCGTACATCATGCAGTCCCGAATGCGCCCCCGGAACGTCCCCCGCGGCGCCCACACAGAGAACGGGGCGTCACAGTGCGGCGCGCCGCGCCCGGGTGGCGAGCCAGAGGTCGAAGCGGTCGTCGCCGTCGTCCAGTCGGCGGTCGGTCAGGCGCATCGCCTTGTCGAGGCGGTTGCGCACGGTGTGCCGGTGGAGGCCGAGGCGGCGGCCGGTCTCGTCCCAGGAGCAGCCGGTGTCGAGCCAGGTGGCCAGGGTCTCGACCAGCTCGCCGGACGGGTCTGCCACGTCGAGCGGGCCGAGGACGGTGTCGGCGTACCCGGTGAGCGCGTCGCGGTCGCCGAGGTCGAGGAGCAGTCGGCTGGAGTGGCTGCGCCGGGCCTCCGCGGGGCGGCCGGACCGGCGGCTCACCTCAAGCAGCCCGGTCGCCTGGCGCAGCGAGGTGAGCGCCGCCTCGGGGGCGACCGGGGCCCCGATGCCGGCCGGGCAGCCGGGGGCGAAGCGGGCGAGCAGCTCCAGGACGTCGATGTCCTCTGCTGCGACGGCCTCCACGACGGCGTCGGCGGTACGGGTCAGGCCGCCCGGCAGCGCGAGGGCGAGGTCGGCGGCGACCTCGGCGGCCTCCTCGGGGGTACGGGCGGCCACGGC
>NZ_DATCVQ010000031.1:0-8062 GCF_036566765.1 Streptomyces sp. | reverse complement strand
GCCCAGCGCCGCCGGCGGTTCGCGCAACGGTCTTCTCGTGCGCGCCGGACCGCCGGCCGGGGGCCGGTCCGCGCCGGCGGCGGCACCAGCTCCGCCAGCGCCGCCGCCAGCCGGACGAACTCCTCGTGCTCCCCGGCGCATCCCGGGCAGACCGTCAGATGCTCGGCGCAGCGCAGCGCGTCCAGCGGCTCCAGCACGCCGAGTGCGTGCGCCGCTACGTCCCGGTGCCCCTCCGGCGCGGTCATCCCGTCACTCCGCTCACGCTGCTCACACCCAGGAGTACGCAGCCGACCGCCCCCGTGCTCAACCCGAGGCCCGCCGCCTACACTCCGACACCATGCTGCGCGTACTGGCCGTCGACGACGAAGAGCCGGCCCTCGGCGAACTCCTCTACCTGCTGCGTGCCGACCCCCGGGTGCGCACGGCGGAGGGGGCCACCGACGCCACCGAGGCGCTGCGGCGGATCGGGCGGGCGCTGGAGGCCGGGGCCGACGGGGAGGACGGCATCGACGTCGTCTTCCTCGACATCCACATGGCCGGGCTGACCGGGCTCGACGTCGCCCGGCTGCTCGCCGGGTTCGCCCGGCCGCCGCTCATCGTCTTCGTCACCGCCCACGAGGGGTTCGCGGTCCAGGCCTTCGACCTGGAGGCGGTGGACTACGTCCTCAAGCCGGTGCGCGGCGAGCGGCTCGCGGAGGCGGTCCGGCGCGTGCACGAGCAGGTCGACGCGGCCGTGCCCGAGCAGTCCCACGCCGCCGCGGCGCCCAGTGTGACCGCCGACCAGATTCCCGTGGAACTCGGCGGCGTCACCCGCTTCGTGGCCGTGGACGACATCGCGTACGTCGAGGCCCAGGGCGACT
The DNA here is from genome assembly GCF_036566765.1 of Streptomyces sp. GTDB lineage: Bacteria > Actinomycetota > Actinomycetes > Streptomycetales > Streptomycetaceae > Streptomyces. Next base: position 7,202 of record NZ_DATCVQ010000031.1, on the reverse strand, counting down.
ACGCCCGGCTGCACACCGACGACGCCAGCCATCTCGTCCGCATCCCGCTGTCCACCCTGGAGGAGCGGTGGGCCGCGCGCGGCTTCGTCCGCATCCACCGCAGCCACCTCGTCGCCCTCGGCCGGATCGACGAACTCCGCCTCGACGGCGGCGCGACCACCGTCCGCGTCGGCGCCGCCGAGCTCGCCGTCAGCCGCCGCCACGCCCGCCAGTTGCGGGAGCTGCTGATGCACCGCGCCCGCGGCTGACCGGCGGGAACGGGCCCGTTCCTGCTCTACCTTCGCCGCGGGCCGCTGCGTAGACTCCGCTCGATGTCAGAGCCCCAGCCCCGCCGAGTGACCGTCACCGGAGTGCCGCGCGCCGCCCGCCGGCCGCCCGGCCATCCCCCGGCGCGGTCGGAGATCAACGAGCAGACCACCCTCGGACACACCTATGTCCGCTCGCTGATGCGCAGCCAGCTGCGCGCCGCGCTCACCGCGCTCGCCGCCCTCGCCCTGCTGGTCGGCTCGCTGCCGCTGCTGCTCGCGCTGCCCGCGCCCGAGGCCGTCGTCTGGGCGACGCTCGGCGTCGGGGTGTACCCGGTGATCTGGGCGACGGCCTACTGGTACGTGCGCCGGGCGGAGCGCAACGAGCGCGACTTCACCGGCCTCGTCGAGACGTGACCGCGCCGCGCACTGAGGCCGGGACCCGGCCGTGAACCAGACCTACGCGATAGCCGCCGTCACCGCCGTCGTGCTCGCCACCGTCCTCATCGGCGGCCTCGGCCTGCGCATATCCCGCACCACCTCCGACTTCTACGTCGCCTCCCGCACCGTCAAGCCCGGCCTCAACGCCGCCGCGATCAGCGGCGAGTACCTCTCCGCCGCCTCCTTCCTCGGCATCGCCGGCCTGGTCCTCCTGCAGGGCCCGGACATGCTCTGGTACCCGGTCGGCTACACGGCCGGGTACCTGGTGCTGCTCGTCCTGGTCGCCGCCCCGCTGCGCCGCTCCGGCGCGTACACGCTCTCCGACTTCGCCGAGGCCCGGCTCGAGTCGCCGCAGGCCCGCCGGCTCGCCAGCCTCTTCGTCGTCGGCATCGGCTGGCTCTATCTGCTGCCGCAGCTCCAGGGTGCGGGGCTCACCCTGGAGATCCTCACCGGCGCGCCCGACTGGGTCGGCGGACTCGTCGTCGCCCTCGTCGTCACCGGCATCGTCGCCGCCGGCGGCATGCGCAGCATCACCTTCGTGCAGGCCTTCCAGTACTGGCTCAAGCTCACCGCGCTGCTGGTCCCCGCGCTCTTCCTGGCCGCCGCCTGGGCCGGCGACGACGCCCCCCGCGCCACCTTCGACGCGCCGGCGGTGTTCCGCGAGCACACCGTCGTCCGGTTCGCCGACACGGTGCGGATCGAGATCGAGGCCCCGCTCACCCTCACCGTCAGCGGGCGCGTGGACGGCGTCGCGCACGACGACCGCCTGACCACCCTCGACACCGGCGCGCACCGCGTCGAGTCCGGCACCACCCTCGCCTTCCCCCAGGGCGCGCCGGTCCCCGAGCGGACTGCCACCGGGTCCGACCCCCTCGGCTGGTCGCAGCCGCTGGCCGGCGGACGCGACGGCCACCAGCTGTACGCCACGTACGGACTGATCCTCGCGACCTTCCTCGGCACGATGGGCCTGCCGCACGTGGCCGTTCGCTTCTACACCAGCCCGCACGGGCGGGCCGCCCGGCGCACCACGCTGGTCGTGCTCGGCCTCGTCGGCGCGTTCTACCTGCTGCCGCCGGTGTACGGGGCGCTCGGCCGGATCCACGCCCCCGAACTCGCCCTCACCGGTGCCGCCGACGCGGCGGTGCTGGTGCTGCCGGACCGGATGATCGGCGGGCTCGTCGGCGATCTGCTCGGCGCGCTGCTCGCGGGCGGGGCGTTCGCCGCGTTCCTGTCCACCGCCTCGGGACTGACCATGTCCGTCGCCGGAGTGATCACCCAGGACGTGCTGCCGTCCCGCGGGGTACGGCACTTCCGGCTCGCGACCCTGCTGGCCACCTCCGTGCCGCTGACCGCGAGCGTGCTGGCCAGCAAGGTCCCTGTCGCGGACGCCGTCGGCCTGGCCTTCGCCGTCTCGGCCTCCTCGTTCTGCCCGTTGCTCGTGCTCGGGATCTGGTGGCGGCGGCTCACCCCGCCCGGAGCGATGGCCGGACTCGTCCTGGGCGGCGGGTCGGCGCTCACCGCCGTGATGGCCACCCGGGCCGGTCTCGCCCCCGAGGGCTGGCCGCACACCCTGATGGCCTGGCCGGCGGTGTGGTCCGTCCCGCTCGGCTTCCTCACGATGGTGCTGGTCTCGCTCGCGACCCCGCACCGCGTCCCGCCGAGCACCCCGGCGATCCTGGCCCGCCTCCACCTGCCGGAGGACCTGCTGGATCGAGGCCGGCCGGAGCGGGCGGACAGGGCGGACAGGGCGGACCGAGTGGAGAGGAGCGGGCGGTGACCGGGATCGGGTACGCGGCCCTGGCCGTCGCCGGAGTCCTGCTGCTGGCCGCCGGGTTCGTGCTCGGGCGGATCGCCGGCCGGCGCGGCGGCCGGGACGGCCTCGACCTCGGCACCCCGGTGGAGCGGGCCACCTTCCACACCCTGCACACCGCCTCGCTGGCCGCGCCGCCGCTGCGCGCCGGACTCACCGAGGACACCGCCCGCAAGGCGGCCCGCCGGCTGCGCTCCCTGCTGGGCACCGAGGCGCTCTGCCTGACCGACCGGTCCGCCGTCCTCGCCTGGGACGGGCCCGGCGGCGACCACCACCGGGCGCACGTGATGGAGCAGGTCGCCGCGGTCCTCGACTCGGGCCGCAGCCACAGCGCGCCCTCCGGCTGCGCCGACGTCGCCTGCCCGCTGCGCTGGACCGTGATCGCCCCGCTGATCGGCGAGGAGGGCGTCCTCGGCGCGCTCGTGGCCTACGGCGCGGGGGAGTCGGCGGTCCTGGTGCGGGCCGCGACGGAGGTCGCCCGCTGGGTGTCGGTCCAGCTCGAACTCGCCGAGCTGGACCGGTCGAGGACCCGGCTGATCGAGGCCGAGATCCGCGCGCTGCGCGCCCAGATCTCCCCGCACTTCATCTTCAACTCGCTCGCCGCGATCGCCTCGTTCGTCCGCACGGACCCGGAGCGGGCGCGCGAACTCCTTCTTGAATTCGCCGACTTCACCCGCTACTCGTTCCGTCGGCACGGCGAGTTCGCCCAGCTCGCCGACGAACTGCGCTCGATCGAGCAGTACTTGGCGCTGGCCGGGGCCCGGTTCGGCGACCGGCTCAAGGTGACCCTGCAGATCGCGCCCGAGGTGCTGCCGGTGACCCTGCCGTTCCTCTGCCTCCAGCCGCTGGTGGAGAACGCGGTCAAGCACGGCCTGGAGGACTCCCCGGGGGTCCGCCGGGTCACCCTCGCGGCCCGCGACGCGGGCGCCGAGGCCGTGGTCACCATCGAGGACGACGGCGTCGGCATGGACCCGGAGGCCCTGCGCGCCATCCTCGCCGGGGAGCGCCCGTCGTCCGGGATCGGCCTGTCCAACGTCGACGAGCGCCTGCGCCAGGTGTACGGGGACGCGTACGGCCTGGTCATCGAGACCGGCGTCGGCGCGGGCATGAAGATCACGGTCCGCCTCCCGAAGTACCACGCCGGCGTTCACCCGGGCCCGCGCCCGTAGCGGACCGGTCCGGCCCGCGCCCGTACTGTGCCGTCCGCCTCAGTACAGGTGAAGTGCCAAGTGGCCGAGCGGCAGGCCGAGTTGCCAGGCCGGGAGCCAGGTCTGGGCGGACTCGTCGACCTCGTCCATCCCGGACGGGCCGAGGCCGGGCGGTGTCGACAGGCCGTCCAGGTCGGCGGCGAGGATCTGGGTCGCCTCCAGCTGCCGCCAGGTCTCGCGGGCCAGCGCCAGGTCGGCGTCCGTCGCGCCCGCGGGGCCCTGGGCGCGTTCGGCCAGGCGCTCGCGTACCCAGTCCGGCCAGGGGTGGTCGTACGAGGTCCGGGTCAGCCACTCGTCGAGTCGCGCCGCCGGGCCGCCGCCGGCCGGGGCGCACAGGTGGATGGTGAGTGCCAGCGCCTGCTTGCCGGCCCGGTACTCCAGCGAGCCGGGCTCCACCAGGCAGCCCGCGCGCAGCAGTTCGTCGGCCGTGTACTCGGCGCACAGCCAGGCCATGGGGACGGCCGTGTCGCCCCCGCCGTGGCCGTCGGTGCTGTCGGGCAGCAACGCTCCCACCTTCTCCCGGACGTCTTTCGGTGCGGACCTCAGCGACGAGCCTCCACCGAAGGAGACGCGCGCGGGTCGCTCTTTACTCAACTCGCGTGTGTGGTTTCGGATACGTTTCTCCGCCGGTACGGGACCGGTGGGGCAGCGCTGACACGCGGGACGTCCGGGGCGTGGGAGGGGCGGCTGGAGGGGCCGGCCGGAGGGGCCGCTTCGGGGTCAGCCGAGGAGCGCGTAGACGGCGGTCGCGTGCGCGGCCGGCTCGTCGGTCCCCTCCGCCGTCATGGTGATGTCGGCGAAGGCCATCCGCTTGCCGTCCTTGGTGAGCCGGGCCCGGATCAGGACGTCGGCGCCGAGGACCGCGCGCTGGAAGCTGATCGACTGCTGCACGGTCGTCATGGGGACGAAACCGCCGCGGGCCGACGCCACCGCGATGACCGTCGCGGTGTCCGCGGCCGCCATCAGCGCCTGGCCGGACAGGCCCCCGCCCTCCCGTGCGAGCCGGTCGGACCAGGGGAGCCGGAGCACCGCCTCGCCCGCGCCGGTGGAGACCACCGACAGGCCGAGATCCAGTACCCAGGGGGCGAAGTTGTCGGCGAGGACCTTCTCCGCGGCGGCGAGTGTCAGCGTCTGCGTCTGCGTCACCGGGTCATTGTGGGGTCGCCGCGGTCGCACTGGAAAGAGCGTGGCCGCGCGGCCGGCTGTAGCCGGGCAGGCAGCGGCCGAGGGCGCGCAGCGCGTAGTGCGAGCGGGACTTCACGGTGCCGGCCGGGATGCCGAGGTCGTCCGCGGCCTCCTTGACGGTCAGCCCGTGGAAATAGATCCGTACGAGCACTGCGCGGTGCTCCGGGCTGAGGCCGCGGACGGCGGCGCGCACGTCGAGCGCGGCGACCGCGGTCTCGGTGACGTCCGTGGGGTCGGGGGCGGCGGCCAGCGCCCCGTCGCCGATCTCGGCGGGCCGGGCGAGCCGGGAGCGGCGGGCGTCGATGGCGAGCCGGCGGGCCACGGTGAAGAGCCAGGGGCGCATCGACTCGTAGGGCCCGTGGAAGGCCTCGGGGTGGAGCCAGGCCCGTACCAGGGTCTCCTGCACCAGGTCCTCGGCGCGCTGCTGGTCCCCGTGCGTCAGGTTCAGCAGAAAGCTCAGCAGCGCGGGGCCGTGCTCGCGCTGCAGCTGCTCCAGGGCCCGTTCGTCGGTCGTCGCCGTCGTCATGTTCACACCTCTCCCTCACCCAGCCTCCGGCCGGGGGGACCCCCACTTCTGCGGCTCGTCATCCCGGGCCGTATCCGAGCGCATCCGGAGCGGAAGCGACAGGCGACGCACAGCTGTCTGCGACGAGCGGTCGCACCGAGCGGCGAATGGTGCGATGAACGGTCAATCGGAGCCGCTGAGTCCGTTTCGGTGTGATTTGCGGGTTCTGCGGCCTTGTCCCTTGACTGTCATATATTCCCGTGCGGATGTGGATTATCGGATTGTCATACCGCGATCCTTGAGCCTCCGGAGTCCGCACGATGACCCAGCGCACCAGACCAGGGGCGGTCGCCGTCGCCGCCCTGCTGCTCGCCGCGGCGACCGGCTGTGCCGGCGCCGACCGCACGCCCGAGACCGGCGCGCCCCAGCGACAGGACACCGAACGCCCCACCGCCCCCTCGGCCGCGAGCGGCGGAGCGTCGGCCCAGAGAGGCTTCACCCTCCTCGCTTCCGGCGACGTCCTGCCGCACGCCTCGATCATCCGCCAGGCGTCCGCCGATGCGGGCGGGAGCGGATATGACTTCCGGCCCATGCTCGCCGGCGTCAAGCCCGTCGTCTCCCGCGCCGACCTGGCGATCTGCCACATGGAGACGGTGTACGGCGAGAAGGGCGGCCCCTATACCGGCTACCCCGCCTTCAAGTCGCCGCCGGAGGTCGCCGCCGCCCTCAAGGAGACCGGCTACGACGCCTGCTCCACCGCCTCCAACCACACCCTGGACGACGGCGCCGCCGGACTCGCCCGCACCCTCGACGCCCTCGACGCGGCGGGCATCAAGCACGCGGGATCCGCCCGCACCGCCGGGGAGGCCGCCCGCCCGACGCTGATGAGGGCCGGCACCGCCACCGTCGTCCACCTCGCGTACACCTACGACACCAACGGCTACCCGCTGCCCCAGGGGCAGCCCTGGGCGGTGAACCTGCTCGACGAGAAGAGGATCGTCGCGGACGCCCGGGCCGCCCGGAAGGCGGGCGCCGACATCGTCGTGGTCAGCCCGCACTGGGGCACGGAATGGCAGACCGCGCCCGACGAGCGCCAGCTCGCGCTCGGCCGCGCGCTCACCGCCTCGAAGACCGGCGGCCGGCCCGACATCGACCTGATCATCGGCACCCACGCCCACATCCCGCAGGCGTACGAGAAGGTCAACGGCACCTGGATCGCGTACGGCATGGGCGACCAGATCGCCGGCGACATGATCAACTACTCCGGCGCGCACGACCCGCGCGGCAACCAGAGCACCCTCGCCCGGTTCACCTTCGTCCCGCCCAAGGCCCCCGGCGGACGCTGGGAGGTGGGCAGGGCCGAGTTCGTGCCGCAGTGGTTCGACACGGCGGCCGGCCGGGTCGTCAACCTGAACGCCGCCGTCGAGGGCGGCGCCCCGCTCGGCGCCGTACGCGACCGGATCCGCGAGGTCGCGCTCTCCCGCGGCGCGGCGAAGGACGGCCTGACGATGGGGAAGTAGCGCCCGCGAGCCTCGCCCCCCGGCCCGCGAGCCCTCGCCCCCCGGCCCGCGAGCCCTCGCCCCCCGGCCCGCGAGCCTCGCTCCCCCCGCTCCGGGCCCTGTCGGCTCATCGGGTGGATTCGGCCGCGCGGCCGGTGTCGGTGGGGCCGGACGGGCGGCGGCCGTGCAGCCATTGGTCATGAAAAAGGATCAGATGCCCACAGGGCGGCGGTCGGTGCTGCGCATCGCCGCCGCGCTGGGGGCCACCGCCACCGTCGGAGTCTTCGCGGCGGACCGCATGGGCGCGCC
>NZ_DATCVQ010000030.1:0-29917 GCF_036566765.1 Streptomyces sp. | reverse complement strand
CGACCACCGGCCGCCGGTCTGGGGCGACGCCGCCCGCCCGCAACAGATCCACCTCGACGTGGACGTCGCCGACCTGGACGCCGCCCACGCCGAGGTGCTCGCCCTCGGCGCGAGCCTGCTCGACGACGGCGGCGCAGCCCGTTCCTGGCGCGTCTACGCCGACCCGGCCGGGCACCCGTTCTGCCTGGTCCGCCATCGGAACTGACCGGCTCCTAGGCCGTGTCTGTGTGTCAGACACCTAGCGCGCGTCGGCCACCCGGAAGCGGATGCCCGCCGCGCGCAGCCGGGCGATCAGCGCGTCGCCCATGGCCACCGCCGTGGTGACCTGGCCCGAGGTGTTCGGCAGCGGGTCGAAGGCGAGGGAGAGGGCGGCCTCGGCGAGCATCTTCGCCGTCTCGTCGTAGCCCGGGTCGCCGCCGGAGACCTCGGTGAAGACGCGGCGGCCGCCGCCCTCGCCGACGAAGCGGACGGTGAACCAGCTGCGCGCCCGGCGCTCCGCGCTCGGACCCTGGCCCGGCTCGTAACGGCTCATCAGCCAGCGCCGCACCGGGGGGAGTTGGGCCGCGCCCACGCTCGCGCCGACCACGGCCGCGCCGCCCAGTGCCATCGGCAGCGTACGGACCGAGGCGTACTGGCGGTAGCGGAAGTCCGGGCCGTACCGCTGCAGCGCCGCCGCCGAGCGTGCGACGACCTGCGGGTCGAGCGTGGGCATCGGCAGCGCCCAGGCGCCGGTCTCGGCGCTGAACCGGGGCCCGCCGAGCTGGGTCCGGGCCCGGCGGCCGACCAGCCGGGGCTCGTGCAGCCGCCGCTCGTGCGCGGCCCGCAGCATCTGCCGGCCGCGTCCCATCGCGGTGAGCGCGGACGCGAACGTCCCGCCGGAGAAGATCGCGCCCGCGCGGACGAACCCGTCGATCCGCAGCGGCACGTCCTCCGGCAGCTGCTGCACCGTGTAGTACACGCCCAGGTCGTACGGCATCGAGTCGAAGCCGCAGGCGTGCACGATCCGCGCGCCGGTCTCGCGGGCCCGCGCGTCGTGCCGGACGTATGTCCGGTCGACGAACTCCGCCTCGCCGGTCAGGTCCAGATAGTCCGTGCCCGCCTCGGCGCAGGCGGCCACCAGGCCGTCGCCGTACCAGACGTAGGGACCCACGGTGGTGGCCAGCACCCGCGTGGACTCGGCGAGTTCGCGCAGCGAGTCGGCGTCCTCGGCGTCGGCCCGCAGCAGCGGCAGCTCGGCGCAGTGCGGCCACCGGGCGGCGAGCCGCTCGCGCACCGCCTCCAGCTTGGCGGGGCTGCGCCCGGCGAGCGCCCAGCGGCAGTCGTCGGGCGCGTGCTCGGCCAGGTACTCCGCGGTGAGTTCGCCGACGAATCCGGTCGCTCCGAAGAGCACGACGTCGTATGTCCGCCCGCCGCGCTCCGCCGCCGTCCCGTCCCCTGTGTCCATCCGGCCCTCGCCCTCGCCTTTCGCTGCGACCCGCCCCGCGCGGTCGATAGGAGGCGGAGCCTAGCGGTCCGTCGGCGGCGGTCGTCGGGGTGGTCCCGCATCCATGCGGTCCCGGACACCGACCGGTCGGTGTCCGGGACGGACCCCGACCGGCCGGCTCCAGAGATTTCTGAGCGCTTGCTCGGCGTAGACCCTTGTGCGGAGTGGAACACGTTCCTAGCATCGCTGGTGTTACATCAGTTGTGTCACAAAGCCTGGGGGCCTGATGGCAGCGACAGCGAACGGCGGCGACGGGCCGCTCTCCGGCGTGCGCGTGGTCGAACTGGCGGGCATCGGCCCCGGCCCGTTCGCCGCGATGCTCCTCGCCGACCTCGGCGCCGACGTCGTCCGCGTGGACCGCCCCGGCGGCGCGGGGCTCGGCGTCGATCCGGCGTACGACCTCACCAACCGCAACAAGCGCTCCGTCCTCGTGGACCTCAAGGCCGAGGGCGGCCCCGCGACCGTGCTCGACCTGGTCGAACGCGCGGACATCCTCGTCGAGGGCTACCGGCCCGGCGTCGCCGAGCGCCTCGGCGTCGGCCCCGAGGAGTGCCTGGCCCGCAACCCGCGACTGGTCTACGGGCGGATGACCGGCTGGGGCCAGGACGGCCCGCTCGCCCCGACCGCCGGCCACGACATCGCGTACATTGCCGTCACCGGCGCGCTCGGCATGATCGGCCCGGACCCGGACGGCCCGCCGACCGTCCCCGCCAACCTCGTCGGCGACTACGCGGGTGGCTCGCTCTACCTGGTCGTCGGCGTCCTCGCAGCGCTCCAGCACGCCCGCGCCCACGGGACCGGCCAAGTCGTCGACGCCGCGATCGTCGACGGGACCTCGCACCTCGCCACCATGATCCACGGAATGGTGGCGGCGGGCGGCTGGCAGGACCGGCGCGGGGTGAACCTGCTGGACGGCGGCTGCCCCTTCTACGGCACGTACGAGACCGCCGACGGCCGGTACATGGCGGTCGGGGCCCTGGAGCAGCAGTTCTACGACGAGTTCGTCCGCCTGCTCGGCATCGAGGACCTCGCGCCCGCCCGCAAGGACTTCGCCCGCTGGGGCGAGCTGAAGGACGCCGTCGCCGCCCGCTTCCGCACCCGGACCCGCGACGAGTGGACCGCCGTCTTCGAGGGGACCGACGCCTGCGTCGCCCCCGTCCTCTCGCTCCGCGAGGCCCCCGCGCACCCGCATCTCGCGGCCCGAGGCACCTTCGTGGAGCACGGCGGTCTCACCCAGCCCGCGCCTGCCCCGCGCTTCTCCGCGACCCCCGCCGCCGTGCGCAGCGGGCCCGCGATGCCCGGCGCGGACACCGCCGCCGTCGCCCGCGACTGGTCCGTTCCCTCGCTCGCCGACCACACCGACGCCGCCGCCCAGGAGTCCGCCGAATGAAGCGAAAGATCTACACCGCCGACCATGAGGCGTTCCGCGAGACCGTCCGCACCTTCCTCGCCAAGGAGGTCCTGCCGCATTACGAGCAGTGGGAGAAGGACGGCATCGTCGCCCGCGAGGCCTGGCGCGCGGCCGGCCGCCAGGGCCTGCTCGGCCTCGCCGTCCCGGAGGAGTACGGGGGCGGCGGCAACGCCGACTTCCGGTACAGCGCAGTCCTGTCCGAGGAGTTCACCCGGGCCGGCGCGCCCGGTCTCGCGATCGGGCTGCACAACGACATCATCGGCCCGTACCTGACCTCGCTCGCCACCGACCAGCAGAAGGCCCGCTGGCTGCCCGGCTTCTGCAGCGGCGAGGCCATCACCGCCATCGCCATGACCGAGCCGGGCGCGGGCTCCGACCTGCAGGGCATCCGCACCGCCGCCGAGGACCGCGGCGACCACTGGGTGCTCAACGGCTCCAAGACCTTCATCTCCAACGGCATCCTCGCCGACCTGGTGGTCGTCGTCGCGAAGACCACCCCCGAGGGCGGTGCGCACGGCCTGTCGCTGCTGGTCGTCGAGCGCGGCATGGAGGGCTTCGAGCGCGGCCGCAACCTCGACAAGATCGGGCAGAAGTCCCAGGACACCGCCGAGCTGTTCTTCAAGGACGTGCGGGTCCCCAAGGAGAACCTGCTCGGCGAGCTGAACGGCGCGTTCATCCACCTGATGACCAACCTGGCGCAGGAGCGGATGGCCATCGCGGTCGCAGGCATCGCCGCCGCCGAGCACCTCCTGGAGATCACCACCGCGTACGTCAAGGAGCGCGAGGCCTTCGGCCGGCCGCTCTCCCGGCTCCAGCACATCCGCTTCGAGATCGCGGAGATGGCCACCGAGTGCGCCGTCACCCGCACCTTCCTCGACCGCTGCATCGAGGACCACGCGAACGGCGAGCTCGATCATGTGCACGCCTCGATGGCCAAGTGGTGGGCCACCGAGCTGCAGAAGCGGGTCGCCGACCGCTGCCTGCAGCTGCACGGCGGTTATGGGTACATGACCGAGTACCCGGTCGCCCGGGCCTTCACGGACGGCCGCATCCAGACCATCTACGGCGGCACGACCGAGATCATGAAGGAGATCATCGGCCGCTCCCTGCTCGGCTGACCGCCAGCCCCTCCGCCTCCCCGTCCCCCTCTGCCTCCCGAAACTCCCGAAAGGCGTCCCGTGAGCACCGAAGCGTACGTGTACGACGCGATCCGCACCCCGCGCGGCCGCGGCAAGGCCAACGGCTCCCTGCACGGCACCAAGCCGATCGACCTGGTCGTCGGCCTCATCCACGAGATCCGTGACCGCTTCCCGGACCTCGACCCGGCGGCCGTCGACGACATCGTCCTGGGCGTCGTCGGCCCGGTCGGCGACCAGGGCTCCGACATCGCCCGGATCGCGGCCATCGCCGCGGGCCTGCCCGACACCGTCGCCGGCGTCCAGGAGAACCGCTTCTGCGCCTCCGGTCTCGAAGCCGTCAACATGGCCGCGATGAAGGTCCGCTCCGGTTGGGAGGACCTGGTCCTCGCGGGCGGCGTGGAGTCCATGTCCCGCGTCCCGATGGCCTCCGACGGCGGCGCCTGGTTCGCCGACCCGATGACCAACTTCGACGTCAACTTCGTCCCGCAGGGCATCGGCGCCGACCTCATCGCCACCATCGAGGGATTCTCCCGGCGCGATGTCGACGAGTACGCCGCGCTGTCCCAGGAGCGCGCCGCCGAGGCCTGGAAGGACGGCCGCTTCGACCGCTCCGTCGTGCCCGTGACCGACCGCAACGGTCTCGTCGTCCTCGACCACGACGAGTTCATGCGTCCCGGCACCACCGCCGACTCGCTCGCCCGGCTCAAGCCGTCCTTCGCGGACATCGGCGACCTCGGCGGCTTCGACGCCGTCGCGCTGCAGAAGTACCACTGGGTCGAGAAGATCGACCACGTCCACCACGCGGGCAACTCCTCCGGCATCGTCGACGGCGCGTCCCTCGTCGCCATCGGCTCGAAGGAGGTCGGCGAGCGGTACGGGCTGACCCCGCGCGCCCGGATCGTCGCCGCCGCGGTCTCCGGCTCCGAGCCGACGATCATGCTCACCGGCCCCGCCCCGGCGACCCGCAAGGTCCTCGCCAAGGCCGGGCTGACCATGGACGACATCGACCTGGTCGAGATCAACGAGGCCTTCGCCGGCGTCGTCCTGCGCTTCGTCAAGGACATGGGCATCAGCCTCGACAAGGTCAACGTCAACGGCGGCGCGATCGCGCTCGGCCACCCGCTCGGCGCGACCGGCGCGATGATCCTCGGCACCCTGATCGACGAGCTGGAGCGCCAGGACAAGCGCTACGGCCTGGCCACGCTGTGCGTCGGCGGCGGCATGGGCATCGCCACGATCGTCGAACGCGTCTGACCGTCCGTCCTGTTCGAACCTTCTTCGGAGACACTCCACATGACTGAGAGCACCACGATCCGCTGGGAGCAGGACGAGACCGGGATCGTCACCCTCGTCCTCGACGACCCCGACCAGTCCGCGAACACCATGAACCAGGCTTTCAAGGACTCCATCGCGGCGATCGCCGACCGCGCCGAGGCCGAGAAGGACTCGATCCGCGGCATCGTCTACACCTCCGCCAAGAAGACCTTCTTCGCCGGCGGCGACCTCAAGGACATGATCAAGGCCGGTCCCGAGGACGCCCAGCAGATCTTCGACGCCGCCACCGGCATCAAGCGCTCGCTGCGCCGGATCGAGACCCTCGGCAAGCCCGTCGTCGCCGCGATCAACGGCGCGGCCCTCGGCGGCGGTTACGAGATCTGCCTGGCCAGCCACCACCGCGTCGCCCTCGACGCGCCCGGCTCCAAGATCGGCCTGCCCGAGGTAACCCTCGGCCTGCTCCCGGGCGGCGGAGGCGTCGCCCGCACCGTACGCCTCATGGGCATCACCGACGCGCTGCTCAAGGTCCTCCTGCAGGGCACCCAGTACAACCCGAAGCGCGCCCTCGACAACGGCCTGGTGCACGAACTGGCCGCCACGCCCGAGGAGATGATCGCCAAGGCCCGCGCGTTCATCGACGCCCACCCCGAGTCGCAGCAGCCGTGGGACGTCCCCGGCTACAAGATCCCCGGCGGCACTCCGTCCAACCCGCGCTTCGCCGCCAACCTGCCCGCCTTCCCGGCGAACCTGAAGAAGCAGCTGAACGGCGCCCCGTACCCGGCCCCGCGCAACATCCTGGCCGCCGCGGTCGAGGGCTCCCAGGTCGACTTCGAGACCGCGCTCACCATCGAGGCCCGGTACTTCACCGAGCTGGTCACCGGCCAGACGGCGAAGAACATGATCCAGGCCTTCTTCTTCGACCTGCAGGCCGTCAACTCCGGAGCCAGCCGCCCCAAGGGCGTCGAGCCCCGGACGGTTCGCAAGGTCGCAGTCCTCGGCGCGGGCATGATGGGCGCCGGCATCGCGTACTCCTGCGCCCGCGCGGGCATCGAGGTCGTCCTCAAGGACGTCACCGCCGAGGCCGCCGAGAAGGGCAAGGCGTACTCCGAGAAGCTCTGCGCCAAGGCCGTCTCCAGGGGCCGCACCACCCAGGAGAAGGCCGACGCCCTGCTGGCCCTCATCACCCCGACCGCCGACCCGGCGGACGTGGCGGGCTGCGACGCGGTGATCGAGGCGGTCTTCGAGAACCCTGAGCTCAAGCAGAAGGTCTTCAAGGAGATCCAGGACATCGTCGAGCCCGACGCGCTGCTGTGCTCCAACACCTCGACGCTGCCGATCACCCTGCTCGCCGACGGCGTCTCCCGCCCGGCCGACTTCATCGGCCTGCACTTCTTCTCGCCGGTCGACAAGATGCCGCTGGTCGAGATCATCAAGGGCGAGCGCAGCGGCGACGAGGCGCTGGCCCGCGCCTTCGACCTGGTCCGGCAGATCAAGAAGACCCCGATCGTGGTCAACGACTCGCGCGGCTTCTTCACCTCCCGGGTCATCGGGCAGTTCATCAACGAGGGCGTGGCGATGGTCGGCGAGGGCGTCGAGCCCGCGTCCGTCGAGCAGGCCGCGGCGCAGGCCGGCTACCCGGCGAAGGTGCTGTCGCTGATGGACGAGCTGACCCTCACCCTGCCCCGCAAGATCCGCAACGAGACCCGGCGGGCGATCGAGCTGGAGGGCGGCACCTGGCTCGAGCACCCGGCCGAGGCCGTGATCGACCGCATGGTCGACGAGTTCGACCGCACCGGCCGCAGCGGCGGCGCGGGCTTCTACGACTACGACGAGAACGGCAAGCGGGCCGGGCTGTGGCCGGGGCTGCGCGAGCACTTCGGCGGGGACGGCGCCGCGTCGGACGTCTCCTTCGAAGACATGAAGGAGCGGATGCTCTTCTCGGAGGCGCTGGACTCGGTCCGCTGCCTGGAGGAGCAGGTCCTCACCTCGGTCGCCGACGCCAACATCGGCTCGATCATGGGCATCGGCTTCCCGGCGTGGACGGGCGGTGTGCTCCAGTACATCAACGGCTACGACGGCGGCGCCGGGGTAGGGGTCGGCCTCCCCGGCTTCGTCGCGCGGGCGCGCGAGCTGGCGGAGAAGTACGGCGAGCGCTTCGAGCCGCCGGCGCTGCTGGTGGAGAAGGCGGAGCGGGGCGAGGTCTTCACCGACTGACGTCTCGTCCGATCGGGCGGAGGGCCCGGACCCGCAGGTGTGGGGTCCGGGCCCTCGGCCTGCCCGGCCCCTACGCTCACGAGCGATCAAGGAGGTCGGATGCGGAAGAAGACCGGTCGCTGGGTCCGGGTCATGACGCTCGCCCTGCTGGGAGCGTGGAGCGCCGCTCTGCTCGTCGGGTGCGACTCCGGCGAGTCCGAACCGGAGGAGTCGCCGTCGCCGTCGGTGGTGACGGAGACGTCGGAGGAGCCCTCGGAGGAGCCGGACGGCGATCCGAACGCCACTGAGGACACTGAGCCGACGGGGAACGGCGAGCAGGGGATCTCGTCGCCGCCGCCCCCGCCGACGGACACCGACGGCGGCGAGCAGACCCCGAAATCGAACCCGAGCCTCACGCCGCTCGCGCCTGAGCCGCAGGACAAGTCACCCGAGCCCGCCGGCACGTGAGCGAGCCTCAGGAGCACCCGCCGCACGAGCCGGAGGCGACGCGGCCGGCTCAAGGGGCCGATCGGG
Source organism: Streptomyces sp. (assembly GCF_036566765.1). Taxonomy (GTDB): domain Bacteria; phylum Actinomycetota; class Actinomycetes; order Streptomycetales; family Streptomycetaceae; genus Streptomyces. Next base: position 21,882 of record NZ_DATCVQ010000030.1, on the reverse strand, counting down.
ACAGCCCCACCGCGCTCCTCAAGATCGTGATCGCGCAGGGCACGTTCATCGCCGCGCTCCTGTTCTACCTGGGGGCGATGTACACCAGCACCTACTACGGGTACTTCCACATCGCCTTCAGCACGCTCCGTCTGGGCTTCGGTGAGCTGGCGACCCAGAGTCTGGCCGTGCTGAAGCTGGAGGTCCTGGTTGCCGCCGGGGTGATCGTGCTGATCGTGGCCGGGCCATGGATCCACGCCCGAACCCGGCCGACCCCATCGAGGGCCGAGGTCCTGGCGGGCCGTGGGTTCGTCCCCGTCGTGGCCGTCGGTATCGTGCTGCTTGCCCTGTGGACGAAGATCGAGCCGTACGGCTGGATCGCCCCCATGATCATCGCGTTCGGTCTTCTCCTGAGCCAGCTCCGGGACTCCGAGGGCCGACGGCCGGAAGGACTCCGGCGCAGGGCGCTGCCGGTCCTCGCCGCCGCGATCTTCGTCTTCTGGGGGCTCACGCAGGTCACCGTGGACACCGCCGAGCGGGATGCCGCCTCCCGTGCCCGAAACGTCGCCAAGTGGACCGGTGTGGTGGTGCTCAGCAGCCACAAGCTGGCGATCCCGACGCGCCCGACGGGCACGGTCACCGAGGAGGACCTACCCAGCGGGTGGCTCCACCGCTACCGCTACACCGGACTGCGCCTTCTCCTCGAACGCGACGGCCGGTACTACGTCGTCCCTCTCGGATGGGATGTCCGCCGGGACGCGATCTACATCTTCCGGGAGAGCGACGCCGTCTGGATCGGCCTGACGCCCGGCACCGTGCCGAAGCTGCTCGGCTAGGACCCGTCCGTCTCCGCGCCGAACGCCGCCCGCAGCTCCTCGCTCAGCGACCGCTGGAACGCCGTCACCAATGCCTGGATCACGATCGGCTGCATGTGCGCGGAGAGCGACTTCATCGCCGCGACGTGGTCAGGGTCCTCCTCCCGTTCGCGGTACGGGCTCCAGACCTCCTCCCGGAACAGCCGCGACAGCTCCTGCGCAGCCTGCCGCGCGTGGTCGAGCAGGACCGTGCGGGAGGCGAGGATCGTCTCGTGGGCGATGGGCACGTCCAGGAGCTCGACGCCGAGCCGCAGCAGCCCGCCGTCGAGCCGGAAGACCTCCGGGTCCGGGCCGCGGTCGAGGACGCCCATCGCGGCCAGCCGGTCGACGTCCGCGTCGGACAGCGCCCGGCCCGCCCGCCGCTCCAGCTCCCGCCGGTCGATCTTCTCGGCGGACTCGGGGGCCCACGAGGCCACCAGGGCCCGGTGGATCGCCAGATCCTGGGCGCTCAGGTCGGGGGGCAGCTGCTCCAGGTACCGTTCGATCGCGGCGAGGGTCATGCCCCGGTGCTGCAGCTCCTCGATCAGCGCGAGCCGGGACAGGTGCTCGGGGCCGTAGTGGCCGACCCGCCGCGGGCCGATCACCGGCGGCGGCAGCAGGCCGCGGGTGCCGTAGAAGCGCACGGTGCGCACGGTCACGCCCGCCCGGGCGGCCAGCTCGTCGACCGTGTACGTCGGCGACGGCGGCTGCTCCTCGGTCCCGGTTGCCATCTGCGGCGCCTCGCTCTCCGTATCGCCCAGGTGCAACAGTATTGCTGTCTCATCGGCGTTGTAAAAGCCCTGCAGCCCCGGCCTGTGATCGGCCATGCGATTGACTGGGGCCGGCAGGGACCGAACGACGCGTAACTCATGGGGGCACGCAGTGACGAGTAGCGACATTCCGCGGATACCGGACGCGGGGTGGCTGGAGGAGAGGCTCGGCGAGGGCTCGCTCTGGCGGCCGGACGAGGCCGGGCTGCCGGCCGAACTGACCGATGCCGAGTCGAGGGAGTTCCTGCTGACAGTCGGCTTTCCCGCCGTCAACCTGCACGTCGTAGGTATCGACACGACGCACCTGCGCGACGAGGACGGCTTCGAACCGCTCGATTCCGACGAGATCTACGGGCGCCGCTACCCCGACGACGACTCCCCGCCGAAGGACTTCTCCCTCACCGTGGCCCTCTGGGGCGACCAGCATCTGATGCTCGATGCGGCGGACGGTGGCATCACCCACTACGACCCCAACGGGTGGGACCACGGGGACGGGTGGCAGGGGCCGGCCGCCCATTCCCTTCCCGCGCTCGCCGTGCTCCTCGGTCTGATCGCCGAGTCGGCCGACGCCGTGGATGCGGACGACGACGCCGAACGCGCCGCCGCGATCACCGATCTGCGGGAGCGCATGGCCGGCCAGGACTTCTACGTGGTCGATTCCGCGTTCTGGGACGAGATCTTCGAGCAGCTGGCATGACGGCGATCACGTACGTACGGGGGGACGCGACCGCGCCGCAGGGCAAGGGCGTCAAGATCGTCGCGCATGTCTGCAACGACCTGGGCGGTTGGGGGAAGGGCTTCGTCCTGGCCATCTCGCGGCGCTGGCCGGAGCCGGAGGCCGCGTACCGCCGCTGGCACCGCGAGCGGGCGCGGAACGACTTCGGGCTGGGGGCTGCGCAGTTCGTGCAGGTCGGCCCGTACCTCTGGGTGGCGAATCTGGTGGGGCAGCGGGGGATCCGTACGGGCCGGAGCACCGGGGTTCCGGTCCGGTACGAGGCGATCGACACGGCGCTCGGCGCGCTGGCGGAGAAGGCGGCCGAGCTCAGCGCCTCCGTGCACATGCCGCGGATCGGCTGCGGGCTCGCGGGCGGGAAGTGGTCGCGGGTCGAGCCGTTGATCGAGGAGCGGCTGGTGGCGCGGGGGATACCCGTGACCGTGTACGACTTCGGGGACTGAGGGCGGGCGAGGGGCGACCCCCGCGCGGGGTTGTCGGCGGCAGCCGCTAGAGTCACGTGCTTGTTCGAATCTGGGGGACGAGTACGAGGAGGGGCATGTACGCGCAACTCAGGGAGACCGCGGGGGAGTTGGCCGGTCTTCTGTGGCGGGAGCACACCGTGTACCGGGAGCGCGGTGGCGGTGTGGTGATCCGGGGCGAGCACGTCCGGCGCTGGATCAGCCTCGCGCCGACGGGCGGCAAGGACCGGGCCCTGGTCCGGGCCGGACGCCTCCTGGACGGCGGCACGACCGCCCCGGCCCGCTCCGAGGTCGTCGTCGACCTGTCCGCCGGTACGACGGAGCTGGCCGCGGTCTGCCGCCGCCTGCTCGCCGACGTCACCGCGGCGGCCGACGAGCAGCGCCCCGACCCGAGGGCCGGCGCGAAGCCCTCCCGCACCCCCCGCCCCCGCCCGCCGCGCCCCCGCAAGACCCGGCACACGAGCGCCGGCTCGTGGCTCGTGCTCCTGTGCGTCGCCGGGGTCATCGGGCTGTACGTCTACAGCATGTACGGCGTGTACTGGTAGACCCTGGTTTCTGCACAGCAGCGCGAAAGACCGGGACCCCCACACGGGTCCCGGCCCTCTCTCGCGTCGTGCCCTCAGATCACTGACCGGAGGCCACGACCGGGTAGTGGTCGCTCAGGTTGGTGTACGTGTACGCCTTGCCCCAGCTGTAGACGGTCCAGGGCGTGGTGCTCTCCTTGACCACGTTGTTCGTCCAGTTCGCCGGGCGGGCGTGGCCCGTGCGGTGCAGGACGTAGTCGAGGTCCTCGCGCGGGTCGGTCGGGTACCGGTACGAGGCGATCGAGTTGTCCTGCGTGTCGAAGGAGTACGGGTGCCCGGTCCGGGCGTCCGTACCGGCGACGTCCAGGTCGGCGAGCATCGTGGCGTACTCCGGCGTGCGGGAGTCCACGTTCATGTCGCCGGCCAGGATCACCTGCTCGTTCGCCGGGATGTTCTTGGCGTCCAGGAAGGCGTCCATCGCCTTGAACTGGCGGCTGCGCATCTGCGCCGCCTCGCCCGCCGAGCAGCCCGGGTCGGTGGACTGCGCGTGGGTGCCGACGACGTGCACCTTCGTGCCGTTCACGTCGAGCACCGTGTAGACGAAGCCCTTGTTGGAGTACCAGTCGGCGCCGCAGGCGTCCTTGTATACGTACTGCTCCTTGCGGACGATCGGCCACTTGCTGAGGATCGTCACGCCGCCGTCCTCCGGCGTCGTCGACGAGTACGCGCCGCTGGTGGCGTCCCAGCCGGTCTTGCTGCGGCCCATGACCGGGGTCTGGTACGGGTACTGGCTCGCGGCGTTGGACTTGAGCGCGTCGGAGGTGGAGTTGTCGAAGGCCTCCTGGATCACGACCACGTCGTTGCCCTTGAAGAAGGACGCGGCCGGGATGGCGGCGGCCCGGTGGTCCTGGCCCCAGTTCGGGTACAGGCTCTTGCTGAACAGGAAGGTGTTGTAGGTGAGCACCTTCAGGCTCGGCGTCGCGGCGGCCTGAGCCGTCTCGGCGGCCGAGGCGGCGGGCGCGGTCGCGGCCAGGGTCGCGGCGGCGAGCGCCAGCGACAGGGCTGCGCCGGGGACGCGGCGGAGCGGGCTGAGCGGCACATGAACTCCCGTGAAAGTGGGGGTGGGGGATTGGCGCGGCCACATCAAATCAGCCGTAGTTACCTTCCGGTAGCCATTGGGAGGCGGGAATCTTGCGGACCCGGCACGAACTCGACAACTCTGTCGCCCGGCTCGCGTGCCGAGCCCTTTTTCCGAGCGGGTAAGATGCCGCGCATGACCCTCGCGCAGAACTCGAAGATCTTCGACATGGACCTCGGTCCGCTCAACCCCGTCACCGCGGAGCTGATCCTCGGTGTCGTGCTGTTCGGCCTGACCTTCCTCTTCCTCGCGAAGGCCGTCCTGCCGAAGATCTCCAAGACCCTCGCCGACCGCGAGATGGCCATCGACGGCGGCAACGAGAACGCCGAGGACCTGCGCGCCGAGGCCGCCGACGTCCGCGCCCAGTACGAGGCCGAGCTCGCCGAGGCCCGCCACGAGGCCGCCCGCATCCGCTCCAAGGCCCAGGAAGAGGGCGCCATCGCCATCGCCGCCGCCCGCGCGGAGGGCGTCGCCGAGCGCGAGGCCATCCTGGCCGCCGGCCACGAGCGCATCGCCGCCGAGCGGGAGGCCGCCGAGCGCGAGCTGAACGCCGACGTCGACGCCTGGGCGCACGCCCTCGCCGGCCGCATCGTCGGCGAGCCGGTCGGCGCCGACCGCGCCTGACGCAGCGCGCCTGGCGCAGCACCGATCCGCACCGGGAGGGGGCGGGGGCCACGGGCCCCCGCCCCCTCCCGGCATATGGCAGCCTGGTCAGAGGGGGGTGTCCACCGGAGCACCGGCCCCGGGGAGGAACCGATGACCAGCAGCACGACCGCCACGCCGGACCGGACGACCGACCCCGCGCCGCCCCCGCCCGGCGGCGTCCTGTGGACCGTCGCCGGTGACATCCGCGCCCTGCTCATGCTCCCCGCCGCGCTGACCATGCAGGTCGCCCACCCCGCCGTCGGCGCCGGCGTCGACGAGCACTCCGTCTTCCGCACCGACCCCTGGGGTCGAGGCGAGCGCTCCCTGCGCTCCGCCCAGCTCTGGGTGTACGGCGGCGAGGCCGCCGCCGAGGAGGGCCGCCGGCTGCGGCGGCTGCACCGGACCATCCAGGGCACCGACACCCGCGGCCGCCCCTACCACGCGCTCACCCCCGCCAACTACTCCTGGGTGCACGCCACCGGCTTCCCCGTCTACCAGCACGGCCTGCGCTACCTCGTCCGGCCCCTCACAGAGGCCCAGGAGCGGCAGCTGTACGCCGAGTGGCTCCAGGTCGGCCGGATCCTCGGCATCCACGACCGGGACATGCCGCAGACCATCGAGGAGTTCTGGCCGTACTACCGTGCGGTCCTCGCCGAGGAGCTGGAGGCCAACACCGTCGTCCGCGAGCTGCTCGCCACCGACGTACGCATGCCGGCCCCCGAGGCGGGCCCGCCGCCGCTTCGGCTGCTGCTGCGCGCCCTGTGGCCGGTGGTCCTGCCGCGCTTCCTGCGACTGCGGGCCTTCGTCACCGTCGGCCTGATGCCGCCCGACGCCCGCGCCGCGCTCGGCCTGGACTGGACCGACGCGCAGGAGCGCACCCTGCGCCGATTCACCCGCGTCGTGCGCGCCGTCGTGCCCGTGCTGCCCGAGCGGCTGCGCTACCTGCCGCTCGCCCGCGGCGCCCGCCGGGCGGCCCGGCTCAGCGCGCGAGCCCACCCCGCGCGATGACCCCCGCGTACCAGCGCGCGCTGTCCTTCGGCGTACGGCGCTGGGACGCGAAGTCCACATGGACGATCCCGAACCGCTTGCCGTAGCCGTACGCCCACTCGAAATTGTCGAGCAGCGACCAGAGGAAGTAACCGCGCACGTCCGCGCCGGCCCCGATCGCCCGGTGCACCGCCCCGAGGTGCGCGTCCACGTACGCCACCCGCTCCGGATCGTGCACCGCGCCCGACGGGTCGGCGTAGTCGTCGTACGCCGCCCCGTTCTCGGTGACCAGCAGCGGCGTCCCGGGCAGCTCGCCGGACAGCCGGGTCAGCACCTCGTACAGGCCCTCCGCGTCCACGGGCCAGTCCATCGCCGTGCGCGGGCCCGGCGCGGGCACGAACCGCACCTGGCCGGCCGCGCCCGGCCAGGGCGAGGGCTCGGCGGACGGCTCGGGCGGGCCCGCCGCGACGACGGCGGGGGAGTAGTAGTTGACGCCCAGCGAGTCGACCGGCGCGCTCGCCGCCCGTAGATCCCCGTCGCGCACGTAGGACCAGTCCGTGATCCCGGCCGTGTCCTCGACCAGGTCGGTGGGCAGCCGGCCGTGGAAGACCGGATCGAGGAAGATCCGGTTGCCGACGGCGTCGACCCGGCGGGCCGCCGCCACGTCGTGCGGCGCGTCGGAGTACGGGCGCACGGCGTGCACGTTCAGTGTCAGCGAGATCTCGGCCGGGCGGGGCAGCACGGCCCGCAGCGCCGCGACCGCCCACCCGTGCGCCAGGTTCAGATGGTGCGCGGCGCGCAGCGCGGCCGCCGGGTCGGTGCGGCCGGGGGCGTGGACACCGGAGGCGTAGCCGAGGAAGGCCGCGCACCACGGCTCGTTGAGCGTGGTCCAGGTGGCCACCCGGTCGCCCAGGGCCTCGGCGACGAGCGCCGCGTAGTCGGCGAAGCGCTCCGCGGTGTCGCGGTGCGGCCAGCCGCCTGCGTCCTCCAGCTCCTGGGGCAGGTCCCAGTGGTAGAGGGTGGCCACCGGCCGGATGCCGGCGTTCAGCAGGTCGTCGACGAGACGCCGATAGAAGTCCAGCCCCTTCTGGTTGGCGGGCCCCCGGCCGGTCGGCTGCACTCGGGGCCAGCCGACCGAGAACCGGTAGTCGGTGAGGCCGAGCACCCGCATCAGCGCTATGTCCTCGGGCATCCGGTGATAGTGGTCGGCGGCGATGTCGCCGGTGTCGCCGTTGCGCACCCGGCCCGGGACGCGGCTGAAGGCGTCCCAGATCGACGGCGTGCGGCCGTCCTCGGCCGCCGCCCCCTCGATCTGGTACGCCGCGGTCGCCGCGCCCCAGCGGAATCCGGCCGGGAACGACAGCGTCGTGCCCGCCTCGGGGCGCGCCTGCACTGTGTTCATCTTCGCGGAACTCCCTTGTGATGGAGTGAATGTGAGAAGGCCTCAGTTGTTGAGGTCGTGGGCGCGAACCGCCGCGCTCGCCCCGTCAGCCCTTGACCGCGCCCTGCATGATGCCGCCGACGATCTGCCGGCCGAGCAGGCCGAAGACCAGCAGCACCGGCAGGGTGCCGAGCAGCGTGCCCGCCATGATCACCGACTGGTCGTGGACATAGCCGCCGCCGAGCTGGCGCAGCGCCACCTGCACCGTCGGCTCGGAGGACGAGAGCGCGATCACCGGCCAGAAGAAGTCGTTCCAGGCGGCCATGAAGGTCAACAGACCCAGCACCGCCATCCCGGGGCGGGCCACCGGCAGCACGATCGAGCGGAAGATCCGCGCCGAGGACGCGCCGTCCACCCGGGCTGCCTCGATCAGCTCGTCGGGGAGCGCCTGCACGAGGAACTGCCGCATGAAGAAGACCCCGAAGGCCGAGACGAGACCCGGCAGGATCACTGCCCGCAGCTCGTTCACCCAGCCCAGCTCGGCGATCACCATGAACAGCGGAATCACCCCGAGCTGCGGCGGGATCATCATCGTGCCGACGGTCAGCGTGAGCAGCGCGCCCCGACCCCGGAACCGCAGCTTGGCGAAGGCGAAGCCGGCCAGCGTGCAGCACAGGACGGTGCCGACGGTGATCGACCCGGAGACGATCAGCGAGTTGAGCAGCGCCCGGCCGATGTCCGCCTCCTCCAGGACGGCTTGGACGTTGCGCAGCAGATGCGGTCCAGGCAGCAGGCTCGGGGGCACCTTCGCGAGGTCCGCGTTGGACCGGCTCGCGGCGACGATCGTCCAGTAGAAGGGGAAGGCGGCGACCAGGACGGCCAGGATCAGCACCGTGTAGGCGATCCTCCCGCCGTGCCCCGCCCGGCCGGCGCGGGCGCTCACGGGCGTACCTCCTCGCGGGAACGGCGGCGCGCGAGCAGGGCGTTGACCCCGACGAGCACCACGATCAGCAGGAACATCAGCCAGGCGACGGCGGCCGCCCGACCCAGATGGAAGAAGCCCCAGCCCTGCTCGTACAGATAGAGCCCGAGGGTCTGGTACTGGTGCGAGATGCCGCCCGAGACCGAGCCCTCGAAGAGCAGTGGCTCGCCGAACAGTTGGGTCGCGCCGATCGTCGACACGACGGCGGTGAAGACGATCGTCGGACGCAGCCCGGGCAGCGTGACATGAACGAACTGCCGCCACCGGGAGGCCCCGTCCACCTCCGCGGCCTCGTACAGCTCGGCCGAGATCGACTGCATGCCGGCCAGGTAGATCAGCGCGTTGTAGCCGGTCCAGCGCCAGACGACGATCGAGGAGACGGCGATCTGGGAGGCCAGGGTGCCGTTCTGCCAGTCGACCGGCCCCAGGCCCACCAGCCCGGCCAGGTAGTTGACCAGGCCGAAGTCCCGGCCGAAGAGCTGGGCGAAGACGAGGGTGGCGGCGGCCACCGAGGTCGCGTACGGCAGCAGCATCGCGGTGCGGAAGAACGTCCGCCCGCGCAGCTTGTAGTGCAGCAGATGCGCGAGGCCCAGGGCCATCGCGAGCTGCGGGACGGTCGACAGGACGCCGATGGTGAAGGTGTTGCGCAGCGCGGTCCAGAAGAACTCGTCCGTGAGGATCGCGGTGTAGTTGCCGAGCCCGCGCCACTGCAGGTCGCCCGGGGTCTGCAGCTCGACCCGGTACAGCGAGACGAAGGCGGTGTAGAGCAGCGGGAAGAGCCCGAAGGCGGCGAACAGGACGAAGAACGGGGCGACATAGGCGTACGGGGCGAGGGTGCGCGGGCGGCTCACGAGGCGGGCCCTTCGGCAGCGGGGGACGGGGCGGGGCGGGCGGCCGGTCCGGGGAGCAGGAGGCTCCGGTCGGCCGGTGCTCGGCCGATGGCGGTCGGCTCGTGCTCGGCCGATGGCGGTCGGCTCGTGCTCGGCCGATCGCGGTCGGCTCGTGCTCAGCCGGTGGCGTTCGCCACGCCCTTGCGCGCGTTCGACCAGGCCTTGTCCGGTGCGGTGCCCTTGCGTTCGACCTCGCTCAGCGCGTTGGTGATCTGGTCGGCGACGTTCTTGTCGTGGACGCCGAGCACCTGCACCGGGGCGGCCTTCGCCGCCTCGCCGAAGATCCGCCCGATCGGAGCGCCGGAGAAATACGGGTCGGTGGCGTCGGCGATCGCGTCGATCGCACCCGTGGAGGAGGGGAAGTTGCCCTGCTTGCGGAACAGCTTCGCCTGCTGCTCGGGCGCGGTGAGCCAGGCGATCAGCGCGTACGCCTCCTTCTTGTGCTTCGCGGCCCGGGGCACGGTCAGGTACGAGCCGCCCCAGTTGCCCGCGCCGCCCGGGAGCTTCGCGACGTCCCACTTGCCCTTCCCGCCCTCGCCCGCCTGGCCCTTGATGTAGCCGAGCATCCAGGCGGGGCAGGGCAGCGTGGCGAACGAGCCGGCCGCGAAGGCCTGGTTCCACTGCGGCGACCACTGGTCGAGCTCGGCGCTCAGTCCGTCCTTCGCGGCGCGGACCGAGGTGTCCCAGGCGGTCTTCACGGCCGGATTCGTGTCATAGACCAGGTCCCCGGAGGCGTTGTAGTACCGCTCCTCCTCCTGGCCGATCATGACGGTGAACAGGCTGCCCACGCTGTCCAGCCAGGCGCTCTTCGCCGGGGCCTTAGCCCGGTACTGCCGCCCGAGCTCCAGGTAGCCGTCCCAGGTCGACCAGCGCTGCGCGAGCGCGGCGCGGTCGGTGGGCAGGCCGGCCTGCCGGAACAGGTCGGTGCGGTAGCACATCGCCTCGGGGCCGACGTCGGTGCCGAGACCGAGCACCCGGCCGTCCTCGGCGGTGGCCGCGGACCACTTGGCGGCGGCGAACGAGCTCTTGAGCGAGGCCGCGCCGTACCGGTTCAAGTCCTCGAACTTGTCGGCCTGTTGACGGGTGACGGAGGCGATCCGGCCGACCTCCACGGCCTGCACGTCGGCCAGTCCGCCGCCCCCGGCGAGCCGGGTCTGCAGCGACTTCCAGTAGTCCTGCTCGTCCTCGGTGTCGGTCTGCTTGACGCGGACGCCGGGGTGCAGCTTCTCGTACTCGGCGTACAGCCCGGCCTCCTGGTAGCCGAACGAGCCGAACAGATCGACGGTGAGAGTGATCTCGCCGCCCGCTCCGTCGGAACCTCCGGAGGACCCGGACCCGCAGGCGGCGAGGAGCGCCCCGGCGAGGGCGACCGCGCCGAGTCGTACGACGGCTCTGGCTCTGGGCATGGGGAAGCCTCCCTTGGCTTCGGGGGGACGTGGACGGCTCCGGCGATCAGAGAGGGCTCTCAAGAACGCTTGAGAGCGCTCTCAGGAATGCGTCTGGAGCGTGCCCGGCGTGAGCGCGTCCCGTCAAGAGGCGTGCGGAGGATTCAGGGTCGAGGCGCGGCGCGTGCGGAGGATTCAGGCCGAGGCGCGCCGAACCAGAGCGGTCGGGGTGACGACCGGCTCGACTCCGGTCCCGTCGTCCAGCAGGCGCATCAGCAGCCGGACCATCAACCGGCCCATGCCCTCCACGTCCTGACGGACCGTCGTCAGCGGCGGGTCGGTGGCCTCGGCGATCGGGAGCATGTCGTCGAAGCCGACCAGCGCCACGTCGTCCGGGACCCGCAGCCCCCGTGCGCGCAGCACCCGCAGTGCGCCCGAGGCCATCAGGTCGTTGGCGGCGAACACCGCGTCCAGGTCCGGCCGCCGGGCGAGCAGCTCGGCCATCGCCCCGGCCCCGCTCTCCTCGGTGAACGCGCCCTGTGCCACCAACGCCAGGTCGCTGTCGGGGAGTTCGTCGCGGTAGCCGGCCAGCCGGTCGACCGCCGAGGTCTGGTCGGCCGGTCCGGCGATATGCGCGATGCGCGACCGGCCCAGCGCGCGCAGATGGCGTACCGCGTCCCGCGCGCCGCCCCGGTTGTCGCAGTCCACGTACGGCACCGCCGGCTCGTCCGCCGCGGCCGTCCAGCCGGGCCGGCCGCCGAACACCGTCGGTACCTGGACGCCGCGGACGAGCCCCGGCAGCGGATCGTCGTCGTGCAGCGAGAAGGCGAGCGCGCCGTCGACGTGTCCGCCGCCCAGATACCGCGCGATCCGCTCGTGGTCGTCCGGACCCTCCACCCACAGCAGCACCAACTGGGCGTCATACACCACGAGTTCGCGGCTGATGCCGCGCAGCTGCCGCTCGAAGAACGGGTCGGAGAAGATCCGCAGCTCGGGCTCGGCGATGACCACGGCGACGGCCCCGTTCCGCCGGGTGACCAGGGTTCGGGCGGCGTGGTTCGGGATGTACCCGAGCTCCTCGACGGCCTTGCGGACCTTGACCACGAGCGCCTCGCGGACCCCGGCCCCGCCGTTGACGACTCGGGACACCGTCGCCCGCGAGACCCCGGCCCGCGCGGCCACCGCCTCAAGGGTGGGCCGCATCCCGGACGTCGTTTCGCTCAAGATCGGCTCCCCACGAACGCTGACGGTACTGACGGCCACGAGAGTAACCGCTTCCCACCGCGATGCGACCTCCCCAGACTCCGTCCGGGAGACTCCCAGGGAGAGCGCTCTCAGTGCGCGGCCGGCCCGCCGCTCGCGCCACACGGGCGGAACGGCGGGCCGGCCGGCTGCGGATCAACGGCGGGTCAGCTGCGGATCAGCGACGGATCAGCAGCGGCTCAATGACCCTGCTCGTGCTCCCGGCCGTGGTCGTGCACCGTGTTCGTCGCCGCGATCTTCCTCCAGGACTTCGGCTGCACCGGCTTCGCCGCCGGGGCCGCATCCGGACCCGCCGTCCGCACCGAGAGCCCCGCCTCGGCGGCCGTGCCCGCGGCCGGCTTCGCAGGCTGGTACAGCCAGGTGTCGAAGAGGCCCGCCAGCGGCTTGCCGGAGACCCGCTCCGCGTACGCCACGAAGTCGCCGACCTTGGCGTTGCCGTACGCCCGCTCCGTCGGCCAGCCCTTCAGGATCGCGAAGAAGTCCTCGTCGCCGAGATCGTTCCGCAGCGCCTGCAGAGCCAGCGCACCCCGGTCGTACACGGCGATGTGGAACTGGTTGTCGGGCCCCGGGTCGCCCGGCTTCACCGTCCAGAACGGGTCGTCGGCGGCCCGGTTCGCGTACACGTAGTCGGCCAGCTCCTGAGCCGTGCCCTCGCCCTCCTTCTCGGACCACAGCCACTGGCTGTACCGGGCGAAGCCCTCGTTGACCCAGATGTCCTTCCAGCCGTCGACCGAGACGCTGTCGCCGTACCACTGGTGCGCCAGCTCGTGCACGACCACGGAGACGTTCGCCCCGTTGGCGAACTGCCGCGGGCTATAGAACGGCCGGGTCTGCGTCTCCAGCGCGTACCCGCTGGTCACGTTGGGCACGTAACCGCCCAGCGCGTTGAACGGGTACGGTCCGAAGACCTCCTCCAGCCACTCCGCGACCTCGGTGGTGCGCTCCAGCGAGGCGCGCGCCGCGCCCGCGTTGTCGCCGAGATCCTTGCTGTAGGCGTTGAGGACGGGCAGCCCCTTGGCGGTCTTGTCCGTGGTGATGTCGAACTTGCCTACCGCGAGCGTGGCCAGATACGTCGCCTGAGGCTTGTTGGAGCGCCAGTTGTAGCGGGTCCAGCCGAGCCGCGAGGACTGCGACTGGAGCACGCCGTTGCTGATCGCCTGGGTGCCGTCCGGCACCGACACCGAGACGTCGTAGGTCGCCTTGTCCAGCGGGTGGTCGTTGGACGGGAACCACCAGACCGCGGAGTCCGGCTCCTGCGCCGCCACGCCGCCGTCGGGGGTGCGGTGCCAGGCGCTCCAGCCGCCGATCTTCAGCTCGGAGGGCTTGCCCGCGTACCGGACCACGACGGTGACCGGGGTGTTCTTGGCCAGCGGCGTGGCCGGGGTGACCTCCAGCTCGTGGTCGCCCGAGGCGGCGAACGCGGCCTTGCGCCCGTTCACCCGCACCTCGCTGACCCGCAGGCCGAGGTCGAGGTTGAAGCGGGACAGGTTCTGCGTGGCCGTGGCGAGGAGGGTCGCCGTGCCTTCCAGCAGGTCGGTGGCCGGCTGGTACTTCAGCCGCAGGTCGTAGTGGGAGACGTCGTATCCGCCGTTCCCGCTGGCCGGGTAGTAGGCGTCGCCGATGCCCGGGGCGCCGGGGTCGAAGCTCGCCGCCGATGCCGGGATCGCCAGCAGGACGGAGGCCGCGAGAGCGCTCGGAACGATGATTCTGCGGTGCACAGGGGCTCCAAACGTGAGGAAGCGTAAGACGCGTGGGTGGGCGTCGGTCCTTAGCCACCTCATCAGACCCCCGACACGTCGTCATGTCCACAGGCCCTCCTGTCACACGATCGCCATTCGGCCGACATGAACCATTCGACCCTCGACTGCACTCTTTTGCTCGGGAGTTGACCGGGGTACGTTCCGCCCCATGCCGATACGTGTACGGAGAACCCGTAGAGCTCGTAAGTCAGGCAGAACCCTGGTCGTGGCCGCCGCGGCCGCCCTGATGGCCGCACTGGTCGCGCCGACCGGCGCTCAGGCGGACGTCGCTCAAGCGGCCGCCCCGGTCAGGGAGTCGCAGCCCGTTCACTCGTACGCCGACGCCGTCCGCGAGTCCGTCTGGGTGGACACCGGGCTCGACGGCGACCGGGACGGCCGCACCGACCGCGTCGCCGTCGACATCGTCCGGCCGCGCGAACCCGCCGCGGCCGGGCGGAAGATCCCGGTAGTGATGGACGCCAGCCCGTACTACTCCTGCTGCGGACGCGGCAACGAGGGCCAGAAGAAGACGTACGACGCCGACGGCAACCCCGTCCAGTTCCCGCTGTACTACGACAACTTCTTCGTACCCCGCGGCTACGCCTTCGTCGCCGTCGACCTCGCCGGCACCAGCCGCTCCGACGGCTGCGACGACGTCGGCGGCCGCTCCGACATCCAGTCCGCCAAGGCCGTCGTCGACTGGCTGAACGGCCGGGCCCGGGGCTACACCACCCGCACCGGCAACGATCGTGCACGGGCCACTACGTGGTCGACCGGCGACGTCGGCATGATCGGCAAGAGCTGGGACGGCACCATCGCCAACGGCGTCGCCGCCACCGGCGTCGAGGGTCTGAAGACCATCGTCCCGATCGGCGCGATCTCCTCCTGGTACGACTACTTCCACTCCCAGGGCGCGCCGCTCTACAACGCCAACCCGACCTGGCTCTCCGACTACGTCAACAGCCCCGAGGGGCGGGCCCGTTGCGGAGCCGTCCAGGACCGGATCGCCGCGGACACCCCGTACAGCGGCGACTGGACCCGCGCCTGGACCGAGCGGGACTACGTCCCCGACGCCTCGCGCGTGAAGGCCAGCGTCTTCGTCGTGCACGGGCAGCAGGACCTCAACGTCCGCGCCAACCAGTTCGGTCAGTGGTGGGACGCGCTCGCCGCCCAGGGCGTCGAGCGCAAGATCTGGCTCTCCCAGACCGGCCACGTCGACCCCTTCGACTTCCGTCGCGCCGACTGGGTGCGCACCCTGCACCGCTGGTTCGACCACTACCTGCTCGGTTATGACAACGGCATCGACCGCGAGCCCATGGCCGACGTCGAGCGCGCCCCCGACCGCTGGTCCACCGACCGCGTCTGGCCGGCGCGCGCCGCCTCCGCGACCACACTGCGCCCCGGCACCGGCGCCGCGCCCGGCGTCGGCGCCCTGACCCCGAGCCGGGCCCCGGCCGGCGCCACCGAGACCTTCACCGACGACCCGGCGCTCGGCGAGACCGACTGGGCCGCGCAGATCGACCGGTCGACCCCGTCGAAGGCCGGCTTCGTCACCGTCCCGCTCACCCGCGACCTGCGGCTGTCCGGCCCGTCGACGGTGACCGTCACCGCCACGCCGACCACCGCCACCGCGCACCTCTCCGCGGTCCTCGTCGACCTCGGCCCGGACACTGTCCGCGACTACGCGGCCGCCGGCGAGGGCATCACCACGCTTCCCGAGCGCACCTGCTGGGGCGCGAGCACGCCCGGCGACAGCGCCTGCTTCAAGGAGACCCGGGCGCGTACGGCGAACGTGCAGTACACGATCGTCAGCCGCGGCTGGGCGGATCTCGGCACCTGGGCCGATCCGCGCGCGGAGCGCCCGCTGACGCCCGGCCGGGCGTACGCGTTCACTCTGAAGCTGGCCGCGACCGACCACGTCGTGCCGGCCGGGCACCGGCTCGCCCTGATCATCGGCGGCACGGACAAGGACCTGATCGACCCTCCGTCGACCACGCCGACGCTCACCCTCGACCTCGCCCGCACCTCGGCGCGACTGCCGCTGGTCGGCGGGGCCGAGGCATTCGCGCGGGCGACCGCCGGCTCCTCGTCCGCCGCCCGCGTGGCCCCCGGCGCGCCGCCGCTCAGCGGCGTCGCCGGACCGCGCTCCGACCGCCCGATCCCGGAAGGGGCCGCCCGATGAGCGCCGCGTTCCGTACGTCCCGTACGCGTGAGTCCTTCGCCCCTACGCCAGGCACCTGTACGCCAGGCGCCCGTACGACCCGATCCCGTGCATCCGGCGCCCGTACGACCCGCACCCGTACATCCGGCACCCGTGCACTCGTCCTGACCGCGACCGTCGCCGCGCTCGGTCTGTCCCTGCTCAACGCGCCCGCGCAGGCCGCCGACGGGCCCGGCTCCGCCCCGCTGCCGCGCACCGGCTTCGAGACGAGCAACGGGGCCCGCTGGACCACCGAGGCCGAGGAGGGGGACTTCCTGGCCGCCGTGGACCGCGGCAGCGATCGGGTCTCCGTCCGTACGATCGGCGCCACCGGCCAGGGCTGGCCGCTGCGGCTCGTCACCGTCGGCACCGGGAAGACCGGGAACACGGTGCTGCTGATCTGCAGCCAGCACGGCGACGAGCCGTCCGGCCGCGAAGCCTGCCTCAGCACCGTGCGCGAACTCGGAACGGCCACCGACCCGCAGACCCGGCGCTTCCTCGCCCGTACCACCGTCCTCGTCGTCCCCACCGCCAACCCGGACGGTCGGGCCGCCGACACCCGGGGCAACGCCGACGGCGTCGACGTCAACCGCGACCACATCGCCCTGAAGACGAACGAGGGCCGGGCCCTGGCCGCCGTGATCCGGGACCGCCGGCCGGACGTGATCTACGACCTGCACGAGTACGGCGGCACCTCGCCGTACTACGACAAGGACCTGCTCGCCCTGTGGCCGCGCAACCTCAACACCGACCCGGACGTCCACGCCGAGGCGAACGCCCTCTCCGAGCGGTACGTCCGCCCCGCCGCCGGCGCGGCCGGGTTCAGCAGCGGCATCTACGGCCTGTGGACCGACCCGGTCACCGGGGAGACGGTCAAGCAGGTCGCGGGCGACGGCCAGGAGCGCATCCTGCGGAACACGGCCGGCGTCAAGCACGCGGTCGGCCTGCTGGTGGAGACCCGGGTCGAGCCCCTGACGGAGGCGGACAAGGCCGATCCGGCGCGGAACCAGCGCCGCCGGGTCGACAGCCAACTCGTCGCCCTCAAGGGCGCGCTCTCGTTCGTCGACGAGCGGCGCGGCCCGATCGAGGCGGCCACCTCGGCCGCCCGCGTCGCCGGCTTCGCCGACCGCGGGCCGGTCTACCTCGGCGGCGCAGACAACGACCCGGCGGAACCCGCCGAGATCGTCCAGGACCCGCCCTGCGGCTACCGGCTCGACGCCGCGCAGTACGCGCAGTTCGGCGACGAGCTCGCGCTGCACGGGGTCACCGTCCGGCGCACCGGTGACGGAGCGTACGTACCGCTGCGGCAGTCGCAACGGGCGCTCGTGCCGCTGCTCCTCGACGAGCGGGCGGCATTCCGGATCACAACGGGGCAAGCTGTCAACGCCTGTTGATCCCGGGAGTCGGGCACCGCATGTGCTAGGCGTTACGGAGAGCCACGCTCGTTGGCTTCCCGACCCTGCGAAAGGTGCCTGAAGTGACGCACGATCAGCCGGGACCGGACAGGTCCCGGGAGGGGGACCGGGGAGGACGGCCGGTGACGGCGGACCTCCCCGGCGGCCCCGAGCACCATCACCGCGCCCGCACCGACCGGATCGTCTTCGGTGTCACCGCGGTCCTCACCGTCGCCTTCGTCCTCTGGGGCGCGATCGCCACCGACAGCCTGGAGAGCGTCTCCAACTCGCTGCTCACCGGTCTGATCCACAACGGCGGCTGGGCGTTCATGCTGGCCGCGTCCGGCTTCGTGGTCTTCGCGCTGTGGCTGGCGATCAGCCGCTACGGCCGGATCACCCTCGGCCAGGAGAACGAGGGGCCCGAGTTCCGGACGGTGTCCTGGATCGCGATGATGTTCAGCGCGGGCATGGGCATCGGCCTGATGTTCTACGGCGTGAGCGAGCCGCTCGCCCACTACGGCACCCCGCCGCCCGGCACCCACCCCGCGGACTCGGCCGAGCGCATGCAGACCGCCATGGCCACCACCCTCTTCCACTGGACCCTGCACCCCTGGGCGATCTACGCCGTGGTGGGCCTGGCCATCGCCTACTCGACCTTCCGGCGCCGCCGGCGGCAGACCATCAGCGCCGTGTTCGTCCCGCTGATCGGCAAGCGGCACGCGTACGGGACGGGCGGCCGGATCATCGACATCCTGGCCATCTTCGCCACCCTCTTCGGCTCGGCGGCCTCGCTGGGGCTGGGCGCGCTGCAGATCGGCAGCGGGGTCCAGGAGCTGGGCTGGATGGACAAGGTGAGCACCGGGCTGCTCGTCGGCATCATCGCCGCGCTGACCGTGGCCTTCGTGCTGTCCGCCGTCTCCGGGGTGGAGAAGGGCATCCAGTGGCTGTCCAACACCAACATGGTGCTCGCGGTGGTCCTCGCCGTCTTCGTCTTCGTCGCCGGGCCGACCATCATCGTGCTCGACCTGCTGCCGACGTCGCTCGGCGCCTACCTGGGCGACCTGCCCCAGATGGCCGGCCGGACCGAGGCGGCCGGGGGCCGGAACGTGGCGGACTGGCTGGGCAGTTGGACGGTCTTCTACTGGGCGTGGTGGATTTCCTGGACCCCGTTCGTCGGCATGTTCATCGCCCGGATCAGCCGCGGCCGGACGATCCGTCAGTTCGTCGGCGGCGTCATCCTCGTCCCGAGCGCGGTCAGCCTGGTCTGGTTCGCCGTCTTCGGCGGCACGGCGATGAAGCTGCGGGAGCGCGGCGCGCTGGCGGGCGAGGACACTCCGGAGGGCCAACTCTTCGGCCTGCTCAAGGAGTTCCCCATCCCCACCGCGATGAGTCTGCTGGTGATGGTGCTGGTCGGGATCTTCTTCGTCTCCGGCGCGGACGCGGCGTCGATCGTGATGGGGACGCTGTCGCAGCGCGGGTCCTTCGAGCCGACGCGGCCGGTCGTGGTCTTCTGGGGCGTGCTGACCGGCGCGGTGGCGGCGATCATGCTGATCATCGGCAATGGGCAGGGCGACGCGCTCGCCGGGCTGCAGAACCTGACGATCCTGGTCGCCGCGCCGTTCGCGCTGGTGATGATCGGCATGTGCGTGGCGCTGATGCGGGACCTTCGGGAGGACCCGCTGATCGTGCGGGGCGAGGTCGGCATCGAGGTCGTCGAACTCGCGGTGATCGCCGGACACGAGAAGTACGACGGCGACTTCGAGCTGCGGATCGGGCCGACGCCGCCCGGCGGGTCGGGTGAGTCGCGGTGAGCCCGGTGAGCCCGGTGAGTCGGTGTGCGTCGCGGTGAGTCGCGTGCGGACCATGATCGAAATGGGTGTAAATTACGCATTGGTATTGACCACACCGTTCAACGGGTCCTCGGGACCCTGAAGTTGGAGCACCACCCATGCGTCGCATTCTGACGACCTTCACCATGTCCACGCTCGTGGCCGGCACCGTGCTGCTCGGCACGGGCGCCTTCTCCGCCCCCTCGGTCTCGAGCGAGCGCTTCGCGCCCGTCGCCCAGAAGACCTGCGACATCCCGCAGATGCGCGCCGAGATCCGCGACGGCCGCAACAGGGCTGCCGCGCTCGAGCGCCTCGGCGCGTACGGGGACGCCAAGAAGGCCCGCGCACAGGCCGACGCGACCGAGCGCCTGATGAACGCGTGCATCGCGTCGGACGAGAACCTGTCGAAGCCGCGCTGGAAGTAACGGCGCGCAGTCGACCGCCCGTCCCGCTCTGTGCGGGGCGGGCGGCCGCGTTTTGCGCGGCTGGGGCCCAGCCGGTCGCGCTCTCAGGCCAAGTCCGCCGCTGCGCGGGCGCAGCCCCAGGCGACCGTGACGCCGGCGCCCCCGTGCCCGTAGTTGTGCACCAGGCGGCCGCCGCCCGGCAGCGGCTCCGCCGCGATCCGTACCCCGCCCGCGCGGGACGGCCGCAGCCCCACCCGGTGGCCGATGATCCGCGCCCCGGCGATCTCCGGTCGGATCCGCGCGCACCGCGCCACGATCGCCGCCGCGGTCTCCTCGTCCGGTGCGGTCCGCTCGTCGCCGTCCTCCGCCGTCCCGCCGAGGATCAGCCGCCCCGGCTGCGGGAAGAAGTACGTCGTCGCGCTCGACGCCGGATCCGCGGCGGTGAACCACTCCTCGATCCCGGGGTTCTCCACCAGCACCAACTGCCCCCGTACCGGGCGCAACCCGTCGTCCGACGTGAGCGATCGGGCCCCGAGCCCCGTGCAGTTGACCACCACCGGCGCGTCGGCCTCCGCGAACGAGGCGAGAGTCCGCCGCTCGACCGTCCCGCCGGTCGCCGCCAACCGGTCCTCCAGCCAGCCGAGATGGACGGGCATGTCGATCAGCGGCAACCGGGCCGCCAGGCCCGTACGGTACGGCCCCGGCACCTCCTCCGGCGCCGCCCGCCGCAGCCCCGCCACTTCGCCGGCCCAGGAGCCGAGCTCGTCGAGGTCCGTGTCCGCCTGCACGCCGTCCGCCATCCGCACCCCGGTGCGCTCCGGCTCGGCCGCCAGCTTCTCGTACACCCGCAGCGAGGCGAGCGACCACGCGCCGACCTCCGCCTCCGGCTCGATCCGGTACGGCCACCACAGCGCGCCGGCCACCGCCGACGTCGTCTCCGCGGGCGCGTCCCGGGTCCACACCCGGACCCGGCGGCCGCGCTCCGCCAGCGTCACCGCCGTCGTCAGGCCGATGACCCCGGCCCCCACCACGATCACTTCGTCCGCATCGCCGCTCATGGCCGGACGGTAGCGGAATCGTCACTGCAGCGGGTGGGGATACTTGAGACATGGCAGCCGAGTACGCGACCTTCGCCCTGGCTCCCGCGGTGCGCGCCGGCGGCGTCCTGGTCCGGGGCGCGCAGCGGCTCCACCGCGACTTCCTGGATTTCGTCGTCGACGGGCGGCCGCTGCTCCAGGAGCTCTCCGAACTCGACGCCGTCTCCCCGCTCGCCGCGGACGTGCCGCCGGAGATCTTCGCCGAAGACGTACGGCGGCTGCTGCTCGACGCCGAGCCGCCGCTAGCCGACGGGCGCTTCATCCTGTACGCCTGCCCCGAGTGCGCGGGGCTCGACTGCGGCGCGGTCACGGCCGTGATCGAGCGCGACGGCGACGCGGTCGTCTGGCGCGACTTCGCCTGGCAGACCGACGAGCCCGCCGACCTGGAGCGCAACGGCTACCAGGGCATAG
The DNA here is from genome assembly GCF_036566765.1 of Streptomyces sp. GTDB lineage: Bacteria > Actinomycetota > Actinomycetes > Streptomycetales > Streptomycetaceae > Streptomyces. The sequence continues at coordinate 816 of NZ_DATCVQ010000030.1, read as the reverse complement.
GCCCCTTCCGGTTCCGCGCCGACGAGTACCGGGCCGCGCTCGAACCGCTGCTCGCGACGGAGGAGCCGCGGGTCCGTCCCCGGGTGCTGCTCGTCGGCCCGCGCTCCGCGCGGCTCGCCTCCGCCCTGCGCTCCATCGGGGTTGGCGCGGACATCGCGCGGGAGGGCGTCACAGGGGATGATCTGCGCGGCTACGGCGCGGTCGCCTTCGGCCCGGCGACCGCCGAGCCCGCGCGGGCGGCCGTACGCGCGGCCTTCGCCCGAGCCGGCATCGCCGACGTCGCGTACGTCGACGGCCTGGCCCCGATGATCCCCGTACTGGTCGCCCAGATCGCCCACGCCCTCGACCGCACGGAGAGTCGCCAAGTAACCCGGCTGGAGGCGGCGGCAGGCGAGGCGGTGGTGGAAGTCACGGCCCGCTGCCGCGTCACCCTGGTCGCGTACCGCCGCGACGCCCTACGCCGCACCCGCATGGGCCTCCTCCACGACGAGGTACTGCCCCCTGGCGTCCACCGAATCCCCCTGGACCCGAGCGCCGTCAAGGGCCGCACTTTCGTAGTCGCCCGCACCACGTCGAGCGTCCCGGTCGCGCCGACGGAGTACCGGCCGGAGGGGTAGGGGGTGACGGGGGCCGGAGGAGTAGGCGGCTGCTGGCGGTCGGCGGGCCGCGGCCGCACGGTCTGCTGGAGGGGCGCGGGCTGCGAGTGCCACGTACTGCCGACCGGGCACGGCCGCGGGCCGTGTCTCCCGTCGTGCTGGCGCGGGCCGGGGGTGCCTCACGCCCCGCCGACCGGGCCGGCCCGCAGCTCCGAGCTCC
>NZ_DATCVQ010000029.1:0-2544 GCF_036566765.1 Streptomyces sp. | reverse complement strand
ACCCGTCGGCGGGCGTGGCGGCAGCGACCGGCACGCCGTCGGTGGCCGAGGCGGCGGCCCTCGGGGCGGCGGGGCCGGGCGGGCGGTTGCTGGTGCCGAAGCGGAAGTCGCGTACGGACGGAGTGCGGGCCGCGCGCGCGACGTGCGCGATCGCCCAGTGCGCCCCGAATGCGCCGAACATGCCTGATGTTCCGAACGAAGGAGCCCTGGGCGCACGGTTGTTGTCGGAGCGACACGGGTACAGCGGTGGTGAGAGCGCACCCGGCGCGCCCGTCGCACCTTCCGTGCGCGGGCCGTTACCCGGAGTCCGGGAGCGATCCGCCGATGTCGTCGGATCCAGCGAGGAGTTACGGGACTTGTCCCACCCAGCTCCACCGGCGGTCCGCAACCCACGGACCGCCGTCCACCCCCCACTCACCCCACGGCGGCCATGTATACGCACCCCGATGTCCACGACCTGCGGCACCACGGTGACGCCGAGGTCCGGGACGAGAAGCTGATCGACCTCGCGGTCAACGTCCGTACGAACACGCCGCCGGACTGGCTCCGCGAGCGCATCGCGGACTCTCTGGTGGGGCTGGCCGCCTATCCGGACGCGCGGGCCGCGCGGGCCGCCGTCGCGGAGCGACACGATCTGCCGGCCGAGCGGGTGCTGCTCACGGCGGGGGCGGCGGAGGCGTTCGTCCTGCTCGCGCGGGCGCTGCCGGTGCGTCGGCCGGTGGTGGTGCACCCGCAGTTCACCGAGCCGGAGGCGGCGCTGCGGGACGCGGGGCACGAGGTGGGCCGGGTGCTGCTGCGCGAGGCGGACGGCTTCCGGCTCGATCCGGCGGCGGTGCCCGAGGACGCGGACCTGGTGGTGATCGGCAACCCGACGAACCCGACGTCGGTGCTGCATCCCGCGGAGACGATCGCCTCGCTGGCCCGGCCCGGCCGGACCCTGGTGGTCGACGAGGCGTTCATGGACGCGGTGCCGGGCGAGCGGGAGGCGCTGGCCGGGCGGACCGACGTGCCGGGGCTCGTGGTGCTGCGCAGCCTGACGAAGACGTGGGGGCTGGCCGGGCTGCGGATCGGCTACGCGCTGGCCCACCCGGAGACGATCGCGGCGCTCGGGCACGCGCAGCCGCTGTGGCCGGTGTCGACCCCGGCGCTGGTGGCGGCCGAGGCGTGCATGACGCGAGCGGCGCTCGCGGAGGCGGAGCACGCGGCGCACCGCATCGCGGTGGAGCGGGCCCATCTGCTGGCCGGCCTCGCGGAGTTCGACGAGGTACGGGTGGTGTCGGCGGCGGAGGGCCCGTTCGTACTGATCCACGTCGACCGCGCCCACATCGTCCGCGACCGCCTCCGCGACCTGGGCTTCGCCGCCCGCCGCGGCGACACGTTCCCCGGCCTGGACCGGAACTGGCTCCGGCTCGCGGTCCGGGACCGCGCCACGACGAACCGCTTCCTCCAGGCGCTGGACCAGGCGCTGGTGATGGCAGGCTGCGCGACCGGCTGACGCACCCGCCCGCCGCGCGGGCGACGCCCCGCTACCCACCCCCACGTGGGCAGCGCCCGCTACCCACCCCCCGCCGTGTGGGCAATCGTCCCGCAGTGGGGGTCCCCCAGGACGAAGTCCTAGGAGGAGGGGCGGGTGGGCACACGGGAGGGCGTGGGAGCCGCCCCGGCGGGGCGTGCACCCACAACGGTGGGGGCACCGCCCCGGCGGAACGGCTGGGCGTCAGCCTCGGGAGCGGGCTCGGGTCAGGGCCAGGGCTCCGGCTCCCGCGGCGAGGAGCGCGGCCGCGCCGCCGACCAGGTACGGGGTGGCCGAGCTGCCGCCGGTTTCGGCGAGGTCGGGGCCGTCGCCGGCCTGGGTCTTGATCCCGGTGTTCTCGTCCGCCGGCTCGCTCGGCTTGTCGGACGGCGGGTTGCTCGGCTGCGTGGCCTTCGGGGTCTCGCACGTCGCCTCGGCCAGCGTCACCACGCCGTTCACCTCGGCCACGTTCAACTTGAGCGGGTTCAGCTCGACCTTGAGCTGCAGCGCGGTCGCCGCGGCGGTCCGCGAGGTGGTGTGCGTCTTGGAGAGGTCGAGGGTGACCTCACCGACCCCCGGCACCGTCACCTTCGTCGTACCGCCGCTCGTGAGCGTGGTCTTCCGTCCGAGCACCGTCACCTGCCCCAGCACGTTCGACTCGGCGACCGGCTGCCGGCCCGCCTCGCAGACCGCCTTCGAGGTGACCTTCTCGACCTCGATCAGGGACAGCAACGGGAGGCCGGGCACGTGCAGCCGGGCCTTGGCGAGGTTGGCGTACCCCTCGGCCTTCTTCCCCTCCACCGTCGCCCGCGCCGTCGCCACGTCGGCCCGCAGCACGCTGAACGGCTTGCCCTCGTCGACGCCCTGCAGCTCCACCGTGAGCGCGGTCTTGTCCGCACTGGCGGGCGCCTGGACCTCGTTGAGCGAGGCCTTGAGCGGCACCTGCACGGTCTTGTTCAGCAGGGAGACGTCGAGGCCGGTCCGCAGGACGACGGCGCTCGCGCGCCCCTCGCCGCCCGTGGCGTGCGCCG
>NZ_DATCVQ010000028.1:0-4985 GCF_036566765.1 Streptomyces sp. | reverse complement strand
GGCCGCCCAGCGGTCCGGGTCCGCGGGCAGCGGGACCCGGCAGCCGGCGGGGGAGGGGCGGGCGGCCGCCACGGCCCAGGCGAGCAGGTCGGGCGCGGTGACCTCGTGCCCGTACCGCTCGCCGAGGTGCGCAAGCAGGCCCGGCGAGACGTTCGGCTCCGTGCCGCCGGGGCGGCGGAACAGCGGGCGGATCCGGCCCGGCCGGCCCGCGGGGGAGCGACCGTCCGGCAGCACCGCGGTGACCAGCAGCGCGGGACCGGCCGCGCCCGGCACGTACCCCTGCTCGACGGCGAAGAACTGCCGCTCGTCGGCGACCCGCCAGAGCTCGGGGCGTCCGATGTCGATCAGCCGGTGGTCCGGCAGCAGCCACTGCTCGTCGAACGGCCCGTGGGCGATCCGCACCGGCTCGGGGCAGCGGCCGGTCTCCCGGGTGAAGCGGACCGTGCCGGTGCGCTGCCCGGGCAGCGCGGCCACCGAGGTCGACGGGGTCCGCGCCCGGCTCGGCCGGAACAGCGCCGCCCGCTCGTCGCCTTCCGCCGTGACCAGCCGGGCCCAGCGGGCCCGTAGCGTCCGGACGTCCGGTGCCACGATCCAGGACCTGCCCAGCCGCAGCGGCGGCACGGACCACGGCATGAGGTCGTCCAGGAGCGGCGCTTCCTCGGCGGCGCTCGGGTTCGGGCTCGGCGTCCGGCTCGGGCTCGGCGTCGGGCTCGGGCTCTGGGTCGGGCTCTGGGTCACGTCGCAGATGCTAGCCAGCCGGTCCTTCGGGCCACAGAGGGACTACGCTCCTTTTGTGGGGTTATCTACCGACCCGGGAGGTCGGCGATGAAGTACAGCCAGTACGACTACACGACTCCCTCGCAGGCCGAAGGCGAACGGCTCGAAGAGGACATGGACGCCCAGCAGAAGGAGCAGGTGCACCACCCGCAGACCGCGCGGACCACCCCGTCGCAGGCCGAGGGGGAGCGCAGCGGCGAGTCCGGCGAGAGCTGAGTCCGTCTCTGGGCGGCGCGCGGCGCCTCAGTGCGCCTCGACCGTGACCGTGAAGGAGAAACGGTCGCCGCGGTAGCGGATGCGAGCCACGTCGACGACGCGGCCGTCCTCGTCGTACGTCACGCCCGTGTAGTGGAGGATCGGCGAGAGCAGCGGCACCTCCAGGAGGGCCGCCGTCTCCGGGTCGGCGAGCCGGGCCTCGACCGTGTCCGTGATGCGGCTGATCCGCACCCCGACCGCGTCCCGCAGCACCTTCGTCATCGGCCAGCGCTCCAGGTCGGCCGGGTCGAGATCCGCCGCGACGTCCGGACGGACCGCGTTCTCCGCCCAGTTGGTCGGCTCGCCGGTCTCCCCGTCGCGGCGCAGCCGGCGGTACGCGACCACTTCCGTGACGTCCGGGAAGTACTCGGCGAGCTCGCCCGGCACGGGGGCGGCGCCGTACCCGAGGACCGTCGTGCGCTCGCCGGACTGCTGGGCCACGATCGCGTCGATCGAGCCGAGCAGGCGACGCGGCGCACTGCGCCGCGCCCCCGGCTCGATGAAGGTGCCGCGCCGCCGGTGCCGGCTGATCAGGCCCTCCTCCTCCAGCTCCTTGAGGGCCTGCCGCATCGTCAGCACGCTCACCCCGTAGTGGCCGGCGAGCTGCTCCTCGGTCGGCAGCCGCAGCGACGCGTCGGGCGCGCGGCCGAGTATCGAGGCGCGGAGCGACTGCGAGACCTGGTACCAGAGCGGGAGCTTGCGGTTCAGGACCAGCGAGTCGGGGGCGAAGGCGGTCACGGCTTACTCCGAACGACGACTACGAGACACTACGGCCGGAAGTGGCGCTCAAGACCCTGCCATACGCCGTCGTAGCCGCTCTGCAGATGGTCGGCCTCTGCCGCCTGGCCGGTGGTGATCACCGGCCACCGGGTCTCGAACATGAAGGCCAGGCCGTCGTCGATCTTCTGCGGCTTCAGCTCGGCGGCGCTGGCCTTGTCGAAGGTCTCCCGGTCGGGTCCGTGTGCGGACATCATGTTGTGCAGCGAGCCGCCGCCCGGCACGAAGCCCTCGGCCTTGGCGTCGTACGCGCCCTCGATCAGGCCCATGTACTCGCTCATCACGTTCCGGTGGAAGTACGGCGGCCGGAAGGTGTCCTCGCCGACCAGCCAGCGCGGCGCGAACACGACGAAGTCCACGCCCGCGAGCCCGGGGGTGTCGGACGGCGAGGTGAGCACCGTGAAGATCGACGGGTCCGGGTGGTCGTACGAGATCGTCCCGATGACGTTGAAGAGCCGCAGGTCGTAGACGTACGGCGTGTGGTTGCCGAACCAGGCGACGACGTCCAGCGGGGAGTGGTCGTACGTCGCGGACCACAGGTTGCCGCAGTACTTGTTGACCACCTCGACCGGGCCCTCGGCGTCCTCGTAGGCGGCGAGCGGCGCGCGGAAGTGCCGGGCGTGCGCGAGTCCGTTGGCGCCGATCGGGCCGAGGTCGGGGAGCTGGAACGGCTGCCCGTAGTTCTCGCAGACGTAGCCGCGCGCCGTGTCGTCCAGCAGCTCCACCCGGAAGCGGACGCCGCGCGGGATCAGCACGACCTCGCCGGGGCCGGCGGACAGCAGGCCCAGCTCGGTGCGGACCAGCAGGCCGCCCTGCTCGGGGACGATCAGCAGCTCGCCGTCGGCGCTGCTGAACACCCGCTCCATGGGGGCGTTGGCGTGGTACAGGTGCACCGCCATGCCGGTGCGCTGCGTCGCGTCGCCGTTGCCGCCGAGCGTCCACAGGCCCGCGAGCCAGTCGGTGCCGGGGGCCGGCTCCGGCAGCGGGTTCCAGCGCAGCCGGTTGGGGTCGGGGACCGTCTCGGTGAAGGGCGCGGTGCGGACCGCGCCGTTGTCGATCCGGGCGAACGGCGGGTGCGCCGCCGAGGGGCGGATCCGGTAGAGCCACGAGCGCCGGTTGTGCGCCCGGGGCTCGGTGAACGCGCTGCCGCTGAGCTGCTCCGCGTACAGGCCCAGCGGGGCCCGCTGCGGCGAGTTGCCGCGCGCCGGAATCGCGCCCGGGACGGCCTCGGAGCTGTGCTCGTTACCGAAACCGAGGGAGTACCCCAGCCCCTCCGCCGTCTTGCGTGCCTGCTCCGTGTGCGTCGTGCCGGCCGTGCCTGTCATGCCCGCTCCTGGTCTGGATAACGCAATCCTGCATTCCTCTGTATGACCGTAGGATTCCGCGCCGCCCACGTCAACGGGGCGATTGCGTGGAGCTGTGCGCGTGGGGCGCGGCTTGGACGAATCCCGTGCACGAGGGGTTCCAAAAGATGAACATTGCTCTACTCTCACGCCATGTCGCGCCCTCCGTGGATTCGCAGGCTCCTCGTCGCCCCGGCGGCCCTCGTCGCCGCCCTCGCCCTCTCGCTGTCCGCCGCGCCCCCGGCCCAGGCCCACGAGGAGCGGCCGGTCACCTTCCCCGACGGCTCCGGCAGCGTGCCCACGCTGCGCACCGGGGAGCCCGATCTGCTGGTCTGCAAGACCGACCGGCCCGCCTTCGAACGCCGGATCGCCGCCTTCCCGGCCCCGCTGAAGGCCCGCAACCTCGCCCTGTACGAGCGCTGCGCGCGCAGCGGCCACCGGCACCTCCAGCAGGCCGTCGACGCCGTCGACCGGCCCGGCATGACCATCGCCGTGCTGCCCGGCCTGTACGAGGAGGAGCCCTCGCTGCCCCCGCCCACCGGGGCCTGCGCCGCGCTCAAAGCGCCGAAGTCCTCGCTCGGCTACCAGATCCTCAGCTACGAGCAGCAGCGGCAGTGCCCGCACAACCAGAACCTGGTCGCGATCCTCGGCAAGAAGAACCTCCAGATCGAGGGCACGGGCGCGTCACGGCTCGACGTCGTCCTCGACGCCAAGTACACGAAGCTCAACGCCATCCGGGCGGACCGCGCGGACGGCGTCTACTTCCGCAACTTCACCGCCCAGCGCACCACGTTCAACTCGCTGTACGTGCTCGCCGCCGACGGCTTCGTCATCGACGACGTCCTCACCCGCTGGAACGACGAGTACGGCTTCCTGACCTTCGCCTCCGACCACGGGCTCTACAAGAACTGCGAGTCGTACGGCAACGGCGACTCCGGCATCTACCCCGGCTCCGCCTCCGACATCAACAACGGCCGCGGGTACGAAGTCCCCAGGTACTCCATCGAGATCACCGGCTGCCGCAGCCACCACAACATGGTCGGCTACTCGGGCACCGCCGGGGACTCCGTCCACGTCCACGACAACGAGTTCGACCACAACATGGGCGGCGCGTCGATGGACTCCGCCTTCCCCGGGCACCCCGGACTCCCGCAGAACCACGCCCGGTTCGCGCGCAACCTCATCCACGACAACAACGAGAACTACTACCGGTACGTCGCCGACGGCACCTGCGCCAAGCCGCCCGTCGAGCGCGGCTACGAACAGGGCGTCGTCTGCCCGCAGATCTCCATGCCGCCCGGCACCGGCATCATCACCGCGGGCGGCAACTGGAACCGGTACGAGGACAACTGGGTGTACGGGCACCGGAACGCGGCCTTCTTCCTGAGCGCCGTGCCCGCCTTCATCCGCGGCGAGTCCGCGTGGGGCAAGCAGGCCGACACCTCCCACCACAACCGGTACGCCGGCAACCGGCTCGGCGTCGACAAGACCGGCGCCTCCCGGCCCAACCGCATCGACGTGTGGTGGGACGGGCAGGGCGGCGGCAACTGCTGGCAGGGCGACGCCGCCGCCTCCACGCCGGCCGCACTGCCCGAGTGCGGGAAGCGGCTCGGCGCGGTGTCGGGGAGCACCGACCGGCTCGTCGGCGAGCCCGCCAAGCTCGCCCACCTGCTGGTCTGCGCCGACTACAACGTCCAGGCGCGCCGGCTGCCGGCCGGCTGCGACTGGTACGGCGCCCGCGGCGTCCAGCGCGTCGAGACCCAGCTGGCGCTGGGCTGCGCCGCCGTCCTGGCCCTGGTCGGCGTCGCCCTGTGGCGGCGCAGGCTGCGCGGC
>NZ_DATCVQ010000027.1:0-6244 GCF_036566765.1 Streptomyces sp. | reverse complement strand
CTGCTTGGGTCCGTCGACGTACTCCTCGACGAACTTGTCCTTGACGCCGCCGCCGAACTCCTCGGCGGTGTCCGCGACCGGGTCGACCACCTCGTCCTTGAACCAGTCGAGCCCCTTCTCCAGGGCGTTCCGGTCTTCCTTCTCCGGCTTCTTCGGCCCCGGCCGCGAATCGGGCTGCGGCTCGTCCTGTGGCGAGGTGTTCGTGGGGTCAGTCCGGCCGTCCGACTGCGAACTGCCGGCCTCGTCGCCGCCTGCATCGGCATCGCCGCAGGCCGCACCGATCACGCGGCAGACCGCAGCGCGGAAGGAGCTCCCGATCTCGGTGGTGAAACCGGCCGTCAGCAGACTGCCGATCACCGCCACGACCACAATCAGCATCCCGACGTACTCGGTCGACGACTGACCCCGGTCACGCCGCCACGTCATCATGTGCGGCAGCGAGAACTCCGGCCGCACGGCCCGGTCTTCACGTGCGAGAGCGAACCACTCCCGCACCTGCGGCCGGGTGACGAGCCAGGCGATGGCCGCCGGCAGCAAGAGCTGCGTGACACCCCGCCACGACCCGTCCGCCAGGAAACCCAGCGACCGCCAGAACCAGCACGCCTGAACTCCCAGAACCAGCCAGGGAATCCAGCCGCCCCGCTTCCACATGACCCGGCACAGCACCAACCCGAGCACAGCGGGCAGCGCCGCGAACACCAGCGCCCCCGCCAGGCGGGCCGACATCTCGCCCACCCCCAGCCAGACCGCCAGCACCCCCAGGAGCGACAAGCCCGCCTGCGCGAACAACCCCGCCCGCGCCCATACCAACCACCGCGGCATGCCCGTCCGCCCGCGGCCGCCGACCGACGCACCCGCGCCGCCCGGCGGCCACATGCCGCCCATCCCCGAAGCCCCACCCCTGTCAGACATGACCACGACACTAGCCAGGCAATTTGCTAACGCACATAGGCCCATGGGCCCAATCGCGGGCCTAGCGAGCGCTTGCGCGACCCAGGGGATTCGCACGTCGAAGGGTTGTTCGTGCGCTGATTCCAGCCGCCGCCCTCAACGCACTGAGGCACATGCATTGCAACCGCCAAGACCGCCAAGACCTTGGCACCCGCAGACATCGACGGAGTCTCAGCGGGGCAGCACCACCCACGACCGCTTCCCGCGGTGCGGAGGCTGTGCGTCGCCGAAGCCCCACTCCCCGCCCCAGTCGTCCACCACGGCCGCGAGCAGCCAAAGTGCACGCCTGCGGCGCGCGACGCAGACACTCTCGGCGTCCGGGTCCCGATGCCGCGGGTGCCGGTCCCACAGCACGATCCGAAGGGCGTCGGCGTCAGCGGCACCCCCCTCTCCCGCCCTCCGACGCAGGGACAGGTAAAGGTCCTCACCGGGGCTCAACCGGACTGCGATTCCGACCAGTTCGCTGACCGCGAGCTCGACGGGAACGATGAAGGACCGCAGGCCGTGCGCGTCCAGCACGGATCTCACGACCGCCCGCGCGAGACCCGCGCTGCGCGGTTCGCCGGGAACGGTGAGGCTGTACGACAGCCCAGCCCCGCCGCCGCCCGCGCGGGGCGGCGGCGGCTTGACCGGGCAGAGGACGGTACGGAATGCGGCACGAGTGATCGGCGACGCCATGACGGACTCCCTTGCGGTGACGGTCGGTTGGTACGCGTTCAGCTCTCTTCGTCGTCGCGTGGGCGCGCACGAGTGGCTCGACGGCGGGTGTGGTGACGGGCGGTGGCATGTCTCCCTGACGCGGCCACACCCCTCCCAGGGCAGGAGGCTGCGGGCAGGACCGCGTGATGCACTTCCGCGACGAAGTCACCCGACGTGAGCAGTGCGACACTCAATGTAGGGCAGCGGGGTAAATTGATCCCGTCGCTTCTGGAAAATGAACCCTTTCGTGGCTCCGCCGCGCATGCAGGCGGCAGACTGCACACGACCGCACGCGGAAGGAACGCCATGTCAGCGAGGACGTCGCCCACGGAACGCCAGAAGCGACTCGGGTTCGAGGTGCGCAAGTTGCGGACCGGGGCCGGCGTCTCGGCCGAGCTCGCAGCGGAGCTGCTCGGTGTCGACCGGGGGAAGATCTCCAACATCGAGTCCGGTTCGCGGGCGATTAACCCCGACCGAGTCCGCACACTGGCCTCCCACTGCGCGTGCACGGACGACAAGTTCGTGGACGCCCTGGCCGAGATGGCCCACCCCCGCCAGCGGGGCTGGTGGGAGCGCTATCGCGACACCTTGCCGCAGGGCCTCGCCGACATCGCCGAGCTGGAGGCCCATGCCGTACGGATGCGCGCCGCCTACGCCGTACACATCCCCGGCCTGCTCCAGACCTCCGACCACGCCCTGGCCGTCTTCCGCGTCGTGGTGCCACAACTACCCGAACACGAGGTCGCGTTGCGCTTGGCGCATCGCGTCGAACGGCAACAAGTCCTGGAACGACACAATCCCACGCCGTACACGGGCATTGTCCACGAGGCGGCGTTGCGCATGCAGTTCGGCGGTCGGAGCGTGGCCCGAGCCCAGTTGGACCACCTCCTGAAGAAGTCCGAGCAGAGCGAGATCACGCTGCGCGCGATCCCGTTCTCGGCCGGCGCGTTCCCCGGGGCCGGCCAAACAGTCCTGTGCGCCGAAGGGCCCGTCCCCCAGCTCGACACCGTCCAGATCGACAACTCACACGGGCCCGATTTCCTGTACTCGGACGCCCAGTTGGCGAAGTACCGTGCACACCTGGACTGGATGGAGCGGATCGCACTGACGCCGAGCGCCACCCGGGACTTCATCCGCGGCATTGCACGACAACTCTGAGGAGGGCCCTCATGCAGCGCATCAGGTGGGACGAACCATTCTGCGGCGAGGGCAACTCCTGCTTCCGCCTCGGCGTCGACGAGACCGGCAACGGCTACATCGCCGTCGCCGGCCAGGAGGACACCCCCCTCACCGACACCCGCGAGGCCCTCCGCAACCTCATCCTGGAGATCAAGGCCGGCAAGGCGGACCACCTGCTGTAGGACACCATGCGGAAAGCCGACGTCTCCATGCCGGCCAGGTTGATCGCTGCCGTGAAGGAGCGCGTGGGGACGAGCGGGTTCGAGGCGTACGTACGCGGTGGCGTCGAGCGACGGATGCAGCGCGAGGCGCTGGACGAGGTCATCCTGGCGAACACGCGGGAGCACGGAGCGGTGCCTCAGGCGATGCAGGACCGCGCCACTGGGGCGGATCCGTACGGCGCGGGCGCGCGCCGCGGCGGAGGACGGGGCGGCGCGGCCGGACGGGCGGCCGAGCCGTGAGGTTCTGCTGCTCGACACGTGCTGGCTTCACAAGACGTACGCGCAGACCCGGAACTCACCGCCTTCTTGTAGGCCGCGCTGGGCGAGGACCTGTTGGTCGCGGTGAGCGGCGCGACGGTCGTCGAGGCCGGTCCGGATCAGGATGAGGCCGCCCACTTCCGCTGGTACGTGTCACGGCTCGAAGTGCTGCCGGTAACGGAGTCCCTCACCTGGAGCTCCATCGACCTGCTCCGCAACGCGAACCTGCACGGGCACAAGTACCCCATCGACGCCATTGTCGCGGCGACCGCTCCCCTCAGTCACTCCGGGCCCCGGATCATCTTCACGTCGGATGTCGACGACATGACCAAGCTGTGCGGCAGCCGCGTGCACGTCGAAGGCGTTTGAAGGCCCTGCACGCAGACAACGCGACGGGGCCGCTGCCGGGATCAGTCCCGGCAGCGGCCCCGCGCGTCGTACGTGGTGTGGCTACGAGCCGCTTGCGGCGCGCTGGAAGGAGACCTCCACGCGGCGGTTCTTCTTCCGGCCCTCTTCCGTGCTGTTGTCGGCGATCGGGTACTGCTCGCCGTAGCCGCGGATCTCGTACGTGATCCCGGCGGAGGCGAGCTCCTTCGCCAGCACGGTGTGCACGGCCTCGGCGCGCTGCTTGGACAGCACGTCGCCGTGGGCCGAGGAGCCGAGGTTGTCGGTGAAGCCGAACACGCGGACCTTCTTCGCGTCCTGCTTCTTGATCTCGGCGGCGATGGCGGCGATGCGGGAGTTCGCGGCGGAGGACAGCTTGGCGCTGTCCTTGCCGAAGAGCACCTCCGCCTGGAGCGCGAACTTGATGGTCTCGTTCGTGTCCTCGCGACGCTCGTTGCCCTCGAGGTCCTCGACGACGGACTTGATGTCGAGCACCTTGGCGGGCGCGAGCGTGCCGCCCTCCGGGAGCTTGAGGTCGGGGTCGTTCGCGTCGATCTTCATCGGCGGCGCGGCGGACGCGGACGGGTAGGGGTTCTCGTCGGCCAGAGCATTCGGCGTGAGGAATCCGAAGGCGAGCGCTCCAGTGATGGCGACACCGGCCGCGCGCACGGCGGTTCGCCGGGTACGGGTCAGGGTCACGGTCATCAGGAGATCTCAATCGTGCCGGTGGCGAAGCCGGGGAACTGGATGCCGATCTCGGTGGTCGAGGTCGGCGGGGCCGGGAACTGCGCGAAGATCTCGACCGAGGTGTTGGCCTTGATCGGGTCCGCGTAGTCGGTCGTCGTCAGCGGGCGGTTGTCGGTGTCACGAAGCACGTAGTAGCGCTTCTTCTCCTTGGAGTCCACCAGCGTCATGGCGCCCAGCGAACGACCGTGCATGGCCACGTCCTGCTCCAGGCCCTGCCAGCCGATCGGGACCGTGAAGTCCTCGGTGCCGGTGTTCTTGAACTCGCCGGAGATCGTGAGGAAGCCGCCGCTGTCCCTCTTCGCCCCGTAGACGATGAGGTCGACGCCCTTCGGCCCCTTGAAGGTGCCGAGCACCTTGCTCTTGTCCGGATAGGTCTTGCCGTCGCCCCCCTTGGAGGGCTGGTCCTTTCCGGTCCCCGAGGACGAGGACGAACCGGTGTTCTCCTTCCCGGTCCCGTCATCGCCGCCGCAGGCCGTCAGCGAGAAGGCCAGGGCCGCCGCCAACAGGGCGGCTGCGCCGGCTCGACGCGTCGTCCTCACATGCCGAATGCTCATGAATGGTGTTCCTTTGCTTCCTCGCGGTCAGTCCTCGGCCAGACGGACGTTGAACAGGTCCGCCATGCCCGGAAGGAGGTCTAGATTGCCTGGGTCGATCTCCCAGTCCTTGCCGTCACACTCGAGACCACCAAGGGTGGGCAGCTTGTCGTTGCCCTTGCCCTTGTCGTCGTCGTCCCCGTCCTCGGGCTTGCCCGTCTCGGGGGGCTCGAAGGTGCAGCGGAACTCGACCACGGCCGTGGCCTTGGATTCCGCGTGCTCCCTCTCGGTCCCCTCGACGATGGACTTGCCCACCGGCTTCTTCGCCCTGACATCCACCGTGACGCCCCAACGGCCGTCCCACAGCTTGTTGCAGCGAAGCTGCTCGGCGTCGTTGGCACGGGCGAAGCGGGGCGAGCCCCAGCAGCCGTCCTTGCGCTCAGGCACGTTGCCGTTGGCGAACAGAGCCGCCAGCCACGCCACGTCACGGGCGATGATGTGTTCGCGGAGTGCGTCGTCGAGGTCGTCCCGGGATTCCTGGGCCGCAGCCAGCGCGGCGGCGTCGGCCGCCGTCTGCGTCTTGTTACGGCTGACATCCGCCTGACCGAACGCGAAGAACATCAACGCGAGAAAGAGCAGGCCGACCACCGCTGCGATGTACAGCGGTGCGGCCTGCCCTGCCTCGCGGTGGAAGCGTCGCATTACTTGATGACGCTGTTGATCTTCTCCTTGAACTTCTCGGAGATGGTCTTGCCCATGTCGGTGGAGAGCAGCGCCGCGAGGATCGCCACCACGAGGATCGTGATGCCGACGTACTCCATCGCGCCCTGACCCCGGTCGCGCTTCTTCTGCAGGGCGTCGACGCGGGTGTCCACCCAGGAGCCGACGTAGACCTTGGTGGTGGTGGCGGCCTTCAGCATGACGTCGTTCATGATGTTCCCCTCGGGATTCGGCCGACCGATGATCGGCCGACTCTGCGTAAGTCTTCGTGCCGTTCGCGCTTCCGGCTTCCTCCTGGCCGGTCTCGCTTTCGACATGAGAAACGTACGCCGGGGCAACACCCTCGGACATGGGCCCCAGGGCCCAACTCCGGTCCCAACGCAGGGATTGGGCCCTGTGCTCGTTCGCATAGGCCTGGAGGCCCAGGCCCAGAGACGTGGCGCGCTCAGACATGGCGGGACGCACCTCCTCGCGCAATGCCGTGCCAGATGGCGATGGCCTCGCCACGGCTGCCGGCGTTGAGCTTGGCGAAGATGCGGTTGATGTGGTTCT
>NZ_DATCVQ010000026.1:0-13619 GCF_036566765.1 Streptomyces sp. | reverse complement strand
GCCACCGGCCGCGCGAGCGCGGGTCCGGCGGTGATCAGCGGAAGCAGGACGGCGAGGGCGGCAGCCGTGGTGACCGTCACAGCGGCCTTCTTCGAAGCAGACACGGACGAGAACGTACACGCGGACCTCGGCGTTCCGTACCCCGCACATTCCCTTCGAGCCGTTCGTCCACCCGGACGCGGGCGGCCGGACGGGGCCGGTGATACTGGGGCCATGAAGCTCAGCCGGTCCGTCTCCTGGTTCCTGCTCGCGTTCGGCGTGTGGAGCTGGTTCATCTGGATCACTTTCGTCAAGAACCTGTGGAACGACGGGAGCGGTCTCGCCTTCGACGACGCGGGCGAACCGACGGCGTACTTCTGGGTTCATCTGCTGCTCGCCATCACGTCCTTTGTCTTGGGGACGGTGATCGGTGTGATCGGGTTGCGTGGCGTGCGCGCGTCGCGCACCACACACGGATAGGAGTGCCGGGGCGTGCTGCTCGTTGTGCTGGTGATGATCGTGGTCGTGGCCCTGCTCGCCGGGGTCCACTGGTACGTGTGGCGGCGCCTGGTACGCGACGTGACGGCGCCGGGCGGGCTCGCGCGGCGGCTGGGGACGGTCGCCGCGGTCGCGCTGCCGCTGCTGTCGTTCGCGGCGCTCTCCTCGGGACGCGCGGACGCGCCGTTCTGGCTCCAGCAGACGGTCGCCTGGCCCGGCTACCTGTGGCTGGCGGTGCTGCTGTACGTGACCCTGGCGCTGCTGGTCGGCGAGCTGGTCCGGCCGGTGCTGCGCCGGGTCCTGGCGAAGCGTGAGACCCCGGCGTTGGAGCCGGCGCCCGAGCCCGTGCCCGAGACCGTGCCGGTCACGGCGCCCGGGAGCGGCGCGCTGCTGACCGAGGAGGCCGGCCCCGAGCCGGCGCCCGCCCAGCCCGCCGGCTCCACCCCGAGCGGCGAGTTCACCCGGCGGCTCTTCGTCTCCCGCGTGGTCGGCGGGGCCGCGGCCGCCGCGGCCGTGGGGACCGTCGGGTACGGCACGTACGGGGTGCTGCGCGGGCCGAGCGTGAAGCGGGTCACCGTGCCGCTGGCCAAGCTGCCGCGCGCCGTCCACGGGTACCGGATCGCGGTCGTCTCCGACATCCACCTCGGGCCGATCCTCGGCCGCGCGCACTCCCAGCGGATCGTCGACGCGATCAACTCCACCCAGCCCGACCTGATCGCCGTCGTCGGCGACCTCGTCGACGGCAGCGTGGAGAACCTGGGCCCGGCCGCCGAGCCGCTGGCGCGGCTGCAGGCCCGGCACGGCTCCTTCTTCGTCACCGGCAACCACGAGTACTTCTCCGGCGCGGACGCCTGGGTGGACCACGTCCGCGAGCTCGGTCTGCACCCGCTGCGGAACTCCCGTGTGGAGATCGACGGCTTCGACCTCGCGGGCGTCGACGACGTCGCCGGCGAGAACGAGGGCCAGGGCCCGGACTTCGTCCGCGCGCTCGGCGACCGCGACCGGTCCCGCGCCGCCGTCCTCCTCGCCCACCAGCCGGTGGTCATCCACGACGCGGTGAAGCACGGCGTCGACCTGCAGCTGTCCGGCCACACCCACGGCGGCCAGATGTGGCCCGGCAACCTGATCGCGGACCGGGCCAACCCGACCCTCGCCGGTCTGGAGCGGTACGGCGACACCCAGCTGTACGTGTCCCGCGGCGCGGGCGCCTGGGGCCCGCCGGTGCGGGTCGGCGCGCCCTCCGACATCACCGTCGTGCAGCTCGCCTCGAAGCAGGCGTGACCGACCGCTCGGCGACCTCCGTGCGACGGCGAGGTGACGGTCCGCTAAGTGACCGATCAGTACGGTTCTGGCCCGGCAAATCTCATATCGCGGACATATGCGTGTGTGGTGAAGGTTTCCTCTTCCGCTTGTGAAACCGGTGTGATGGGATGAGCGCCATCGCGACAAAAGGCTTAGGGGGCCGTCGCGACAGGGGTGGGCTCGAACTGAAGGAAGCACGGCAATGCGGTCGATCCGTCTGCGGATCCTCATCACGTGCGGCGCCCTGGTGGCGGCGGGAGTCGGGGGCTGGCAGCTGCTGCCCTCCGACGAAGAACGGAAGGACCCGATCACCGTCGGCACGACCGACGAGGTGACCTCGCTGGACCCGGCCGGGGCGTACGACGCCGGCTCCTGGGCCATGTACAGCAACGTCTACCAGTCGCTGCTGACCTTCAAGTCGGGCTTCACCACGCCCGTCCCGGACGCGGCGCGCAGCTGCAAGTTCATCGGGATGAAGCTCCAGACGTACCAGTGCGAGCTCCGGGACGACCTGACCTTCTCCAACGGCCGGAAGATCACCGGCGAGGACGTCAAGTACTCCTTCGAGCGGATGCTCGGCATCAAGACGGACGTCGGTCCGCAGCCGCTGTTCCCGATGCTGAAGTCGGTCGTCGCCGAGGGGCAGACGGTCACCTTCAACCTGAGCGGCCGGGACGCGACGTTCCCGCAGAAGCTCGCGACCGGCGCGGGCTCGATCGTGGACCGGACGCAGTACCCGACCAGGTTGCTGCGCGGGGGCATCCGCGTGGACGGTTCGGGCCCGTACGTCCTCAAGGAGTACGAGCCGGGCGTGCGCGCCCGCCTGGAGCCGAACCCGAAGTACAAGGGCGCGATCTCCAACACCGGCGGCGCGGTCGTGATCAAGTACTTCAAGGAGTCGGAGCAGCTCGCGGAGGCGTGGAAGGCCAAGGAGGTCGACGTCACGCACCGGCAGCTGCCGCCGCAGCTGGTGTCGACGCTGGACGACACCAAGGACGACATCCGGCTCACCGAGGCGGAGAGCCCGGAGATCCGGAACCTCAACTTCAATGTGCGGCCCGGCTCGCAGATGGCCGACAAGGCGGTCCGCAGGGCCGTCGCGGCGGTCCTGGACCGCCCGGAGATGGTGACGAAGGTCTTCCACGGCACGGTCGAGCCGCTCTACTCGCTGGTCCCGCAGGGCTTCACCGGCCACAACACCGCGTTCTTCGACGCGTATCCCCAGCCGAACCCGAAGACGGCGAAGGAGCTGCTGAAGGACGCGGACGTCGAGACGCCGGTGAAGTTCACCCTCGGCTTCCGCAAGGACGCCACCTACGCGGCCGAGGCCGCCGAGTTGAAGCGCCAGCTGGAGGCGAGCAAGCTCTTCGAGGTGAAGGTCGTCCAGGCCGAGTGGACGGACTTCCAGAAGGCCTACGCGGGCGGCAAGTACGACGCGTACACGGTCGGCTGGCTGCCCGACTTCCCGGACTCCGACAGCTTCACCGCCCCGCTGGTCGGCACCGACAACACGCTGCACAACGGCTTCTCCAACCGGCGCATCGACCAGCTGATCGCCTCCACCCAGCAGTACGGCGACCGGGCCCGCTCGGCCGAGGACTTCAAGGCGATCCAGACGGAGGTCGCCAAGGAGGTCCCGCTGATCCCGCTGTGGCAGAAGAAGGACTACGTCCTGTCGACGCAGGACGTCGCGGGCTCCCAGTACCTCTCGGACGGCACGGGCATCTGGCGCCTGTGGGAACTGGGCTGGATCTAGGACCCGTCGCCGAGTCCGGGAACGCGTCGCCGGGTCGAGGACGCGTCGCCCGGCCTAGGACGCGTCCGGCTGCGCGGACTTCTTGGCGCGGGTCGGCTTGCCCGAGGCGGCCATGCCCGCGGCGGTGGGCATGAAGTCGGCCAGCAGGTCGTGGGTCTCCTTGACCAGCGGGCGCAGGATGCGGAAGCGGGACAGGGAGATCGCGCGGGCGGTGACCGGCGCGAGCCGCTCCACCAGGCGCCGGCTGTTGGCGGCGCCCTCGGAGCGGTCGTACACCCAGAACAGGACAAGGCCCATCTGCTGCAGCCAGAGCAACTGCGGCAGGGGCTCGGCCAGTTCGGGGTCGACCTTCACGGCCGCGCCGGAGATGACCTTGCGGTGGACCTCGATCGCGGCCTCGCGCGGGCCCTCCGACTCGGGGGAGAAGGGGCTGAGCGGGCTGTCCGGGTCGGCGGCGTTCTTGAAGAACTGGGCCGCGAACTCGTGGTACGGCTCGGCGATGTCGAGCCAGCCGATCAGGACCCCGCGGATGCGCGCCGTGAGGTCCTTCTCGTCGCCCTCCAGGATGTCCCGCACGGCCGCCTGGTGCTCCTCGGCGATCCGGTCGTAGAACCCCTGGACCAGGTGCTCCTTGGAGGAGAAGTAGTAGTACGCGTTGCCGACGGAGACGCCGGCCTCCTGGGCGATGGCCCGCATCGTCGTCTTGTCGTAGCCGCGCTCCTTGAACAGCCGGAGCGCGGTCTCGAGGATGAGGGTGCGGGTCTGCTCGCTCTTGGGGGCCTTCGCCGGGGCCTTCTCTTCCGTCACAGTGCCCGAGCCTAGCCCGGCGCGCCGGGCAGATCGCACCGCCCGCCGCCGCAGGGCGGCGGTTCGACGCCCTCGCGTTCCTCGCCGGGTCAGCGCCCCGTGCGCAGCTGGGCGGTGATCGTGCGGTCGGTGATCCCTGCGTCGTCGGCGAGCAGGAAGGCCTTCGACAGGATCACCGACAGCAGTCCGCCGTCCTCCTCGAACGGCAGGAAGACCTTGTCGCCCCGGCTGCCCCCGGCCCCCTGCTTCGGGACGATGCACAGATAGGCGTCGTTCGGCTCCATCAGGATGTTGCCCGAGCCCAGATGGATCTTGTACGTGCCCCGGTCGCCCCGGACCCGCAGGAAGCGGTCGGTCAGCTCGACCCGGTCGGCTATCCGGGTCCGCGGCAGGAGCCGGGCCAGGGACTCCCTGCGGACCCTTCCGGACGCGCTCAGCTCGCCGAAGGCGTACGACTGCCAGTACGCGCCGTACGCCCGGTCCACGCCGCGGTCCTCCCAGTCGGGGTCCGCGCCGATCGAGGCCACCCCGGTGAACAGGTCCACGTCCCGCAGCGCCTCGGACAGCACCAGTGCCGGCGCCTCGGCGAGCGCGGCGAGCTCCCAGGCCCCGCGCGGCCCGGCCGAGGCCGCGCGGCGCTCGATCCGCACCTGGTCCGTGGAGCACAGCACGGCGACCCCGTTGCTCGCCGCGCCCTCGTCGACCAGCTCGACGAAGAACCGGGCGCGCCAGAACACGCCCTCACAGAGCGGGAGTTCTCCGGGCCGGGGCAGCTCCTTGACCATCTCGGAGGAGTAGCCCTCGCTGAAGTACCCCAGGTGGTTCCCGGTCCAGCCGCGCTCGGCCATCAGCGAGCGGGCCTGGCCGTAGCGCAGGATGTGCCCGGCGAAGCGGTTCGAGTACGTGCCCGTCGTCACCTCGGCCGGGGTGAGCGGGTACACCTCACGGAAGACCTGCTTGAACGGCTGGCGCAGCTCGCGCGCGGTCAGCTCGTCACGCCACTCGGCCACTTCGTCGGCCTCGGCCCGCAGCGGATGCCACAGCCGCAGCCGGCCCCCCGGCCCGACCGGGCGCGCGGTGCCGTCCGCGCCGGCCAGCGCCCAGCCGCCGCCGGTCCGCTCCGGCAGCCCGGCCGTCCAGTGCCCGTCGTCCGAGTCGGCGGCGGTCACCTCCCACAGCAGCGCGCGCGTGACGGCGCCGGTGACCGGGTGGTCGACGTAGTACCGCTCCCAGTCCTCCGCCGCCCAGGTCGTGCCGGCCGCCAGATGCTCCTCCAGACGGGCCCGCTCGCCCGCGAGCAGCGACTTCAGCTCCTTCAGGGAGCCCCGGAGCTCCTTCAGCGGCCTGGCGTGCTCCTCCCGCAGCGCCTTGGGCGCGGACTTCAGCGCCTTGCCCTGCGGCCCCTGGAAGGCCAGCGCGGCCACGCCGGGCGACTGCGCCGACAGCACCGCCGTGTACGCCCCGAGCGGCTCCTCCCGCACCCCGCGCGGGTCGAGCCCGTGGTCCGGCACCCCACGCTCGCGGAGCATCGACGGGGTGAGGCCGGCCCGCCCGGAGACGGCCTCCACGGCCTTGGCGAGGCCCTTGAGGACCGTCCGGTTCTTCACGGCGCGCTTGACCCGGCCCAGCCACTGGACGGCCTGCTCGCCGTGCGGCCCGTCGAACTCGCCGAGGACGGCGACGGCGCTGGTGGTCAGCGGCTGGTTGCGGCAGTAACCGCCCGAACCGCCCACCCCGGTCCCCGCGTTGATCGCGACCGCGCCGATCAGCGGGGCCGCCCAGTCGGCGTCCAGGTCGAGCGCCGCCCACAGCAGCCCGCGCACCAGGCAGGTGTTCGTGTCGCCCGCGACGCCCCAGCCGCTCATGCCCCACGGGTTGAGGTCCGTGTACTTGTGCTCGGGCTGAGCGGCGATCCCCTCCAGAAGCCGCCGCACCAGCTCCGAGCCGGCCTCGGTCTCCGCGAGGAGCGCCGAGGCCCGTCTGCGCCAGGCCTTGGTGGCGCGGACCTGCCCCACCTGGAGGCAGTGCGCGAGGAACGCGGCGGCGCCCCGCCCGGCCAGCAGCTCCGGATGCGCGGCCCGCATCGCCGGCCCGTACTCGTCCAGCGCGTCCAGGACATGGCGGGGCAGCCCGTCCGCCCCGATCCGGGGCTCGCGGGCCAGCAGGGCGGCGAGCCGCCGCTTCAGCGGTGCGTACGCGTCGCTCTGGAAGTAGTGCAGGTCCTCGGCCATCCCGCGCAGCACGCGCAGTCGGGGCCGGTCGAAGTCCTCGGCCTGCTCGGCCGCCGTCAGTGCGAGGGTGGCCAGGGTCAGGAACTCCTCCCGGAGTTCGTACGGCGAGACCTCGGCGTCCATGCCCAGCAGCCGCGCGAGCAGCAGATCGGACTCCTCCGTCGTCCAGCCCAGCTCCTGCTCCGACAGCGCTGTCAGCGCCCGCGCCACGACGGGCTCCGGCACCCGGCACATGCGCCGGTGCAGATGCAGCGCGCCCGCCCGCCGCCCCGCAACGTCGAGCGTCGCCAGCAGTGCGCCGACCCGCCCGCGGTCCTCCGCGAGGTCCGCCTCGACGGCCTCGTCCAGCCTGCTCTCCAGGCCCGTGCTCCCCACCATGCGTACGAAGGTAGGGGACTGCACCGACAACCCGGGCTTCAGCCCTTGAAGTTTCGTACGCCCGGCACCAGCGCCGTCCCCAGGCAGCAGCCGCCGACCACCACCGCGGCCGCGAGCAGCGGGACTTCGGGCCCCCACGCGGAGGCGGCGAGCGGGGCCAGGACGTAGCCGAGCGGCATGGCGGCGAGTGAGAGCAGCCAGTCGTACGAGGTGACGCGGGCCAGCGCGCCGGCGGGCACGGCCCGTTGGACGGCGGTCTGCCAGACGGGGGAGAGGAACCCGAGCCCGGCCTGGGCGATCCCGTACGCGGCGACGGTCACCGGCGCCGGCGCGGGCAGGGCCAGCAGCACCAGCGGCAGCGCGTACGTGGCGAGGCCCAGGTTGGCGACGAGGACGGGGCGTCGGGGGCGGGCGCGGTGCGCGAGCAGCGAGCCGAGCAGCAGGCCGATCGCGCCGGCCTGTAGGAACACCACCCAGGTCGTGGCGCCGCCGAGCTGTGAGACGGCGACCGCCGGGCCGAGGGTCATCAGGACGGCCGCGGCCCCGTTCCACGCGCTGTGGCCGATCAGGCTGGTCCAGTACCAGCTGCGGGACCTGACCTCCTGCCAGCCCTCGCGGAGGTCGGCGCGCAGCGAGCTCTGGGGGATCGGCACGCGCTCGACGCGGACGGCGGCGAGCAGCGCGGCGCTGACGGCGAAGGTGGCCGCGTCCAGCACGAACGCCCAGCCGGGGCCGACGGTCAGCACCAGCGTGCCGGCGAGCAGCGGGCCGCCGAGGCGGGTGGCGCTCTGGGCGATGCCCAGGGCGGCGTTGGCGTGGTGCAGGGACGCGGCCGCGACCGTGCCCTTGACCAGGGGCGCGCCGGTCGGCATGGCGAACGCCCCGGCCGCGCCGCCGACGACCTCGGCGGCGGCGATGAGCCAGATGGCAGGCGTGCCGCTCAGCAGCTGGGCGGCGACCACGAGTTGGGTCGCGCAGCGGACGAGGTCGGTGGTGAGGGCGATCGTCCGGGCGTCGAACCGGTCGCCGGCCACGCCGCCAAGCGGCAGCAGAAGCAGCTTGGGGACCATCGCGCAGGCGAGGACGAGGGCGAGCGCCGAGGTGGAACCGGTGGCCTCCAGGACCGCCAGGGCGAGCGCGGCGGGGATGGCGGCGTCGCCGAGGAGGGAGAGCGTGCGGCCGGCGAAGAGCAGTCGGAAGGGGCGCGTACGGAGCGGGTGGGGGAGGGGCCGGGGGGCGGGTGCGACGGAGACGTCGCCGGGAGCGGGAGGCATGATCCCAAGGCTATTTCGGTGTCGAATTATTCGTCAACGAAGTATTCGGCAACGAAATATTCGGAGGCGAAGGACCTCGGAGATCGACGTACGATCGACCCATGGAGCCGACGGAACCCCCGCCCCCGCCCGCGGAACCGCCGCGGCGCGACTGGACCGACGAGCACGTGGCGCGATGGCAGCCGGTGCTGCCCGGCCTCGACCCGGTGGTCGAGGGCGCGGTCACCCGCATGAAGAAGCTCTCGGTGCACCTGCGCCGGGTGCGCGAGCAGTCGCTCGTCGACTTCGACCTGGAGCGCCACGAGTTCGACACCCTGCACAAGCTGGCAGGCCGGGGCGGCAGCGCCGCGCCTTCCGAGCTCGCCCAGGACCTCGACCTCGCGCCGGCCTCCGTCACCGGCCGGCTCGACGCCCTGGAGAAGCGCGGCTTCGTCCGCCGCACCCAGTCCACGACCGACCGCCGCCGGGTCGTCGTCGAGCTCACCGCCTCCGGCCGCGAGACCTGGCTCGGCGCGATGGACGTCCTCGGCCACGAGGAGTACCGGCTGCTCGGCGTCCTCGACGAGGACGAGCTCAACCGGCTCAACGACATGCTCCGCCGGATCATGCTCGTCGCGGAGGAGGGCGTAGTCGAGCACTGGCAGGGCTGAAGCGCCCCGCGTGCGGCCGTTGTCAGACGCCTCTCCTACGCTGCTCCGCATGGCAAAGGTGACCTTCGTCGACGAGACGACGTCCGGGGCGCGGACCGAGGCCGGCGGCCTCTCCGTCGCCGAGGAGCGCCTCGCGCTCCGCGAGCTGATCCGCCGCCGCGTCGAACAGGAGGCCGCGCCGGAGGAGTCCGAGCGCGAGTTCGCCCGCGCGGTGGAGTCGTTCGGCCGCAACGGCTTCCTGGTCCTGGTCGGCGACCGCCAGATCGAGGACCTCGACGAGACGGTGGAACTGGGCCCGGACACCGAGGTCACGTTCCTGAAGCTGGTCCCGCTGGTGGGGGGCTGACGGCATGACGCCCACCGAGGCGCGCGCCCGCATGGCCGAGCTGTCCACCGCGTACGAGTACTACGTCTCCCACGAGCTGGTCACCCTCGCGCGCGGGGAGCTCGACGCCGGACGGGAACTGCCCGGCGGGTTCGTCGCGTTGCTCAGGCGGTGCCAGCGCACCGCCTATCTCTCGGACAAGACCCTCGCCGACATCCTCGGGGGCATCGACGACCCCGTGCTCAGCCCCGGCGAGTCCTGGGCCGAGCAGGCCATGGCCGAGGCCCCGGGCGCTCTGCTCGCCCATCTGCTCACCGCTGCCGCCGCCCGGCCGACCGCCGCCTGGGACAAGGAGGCGCTCGCCCTCGTCGAAGGGAGCCCCGAGACCCTGCGCGAGTCCGCCGTCCGCTGGCTCGGGCTCGTCGGCGCGCCGCGCACCGTCGAGCTGCACGTGCGCGAGGGCTGGACCGACCACAACAAGACCTACGACCCGCACAACGCCGACGCGCTCAAGGGCCTGGCCTGGCTGGTGTCCCTGCTGCCGCCCGACCCGGCCGCCGTACGGGCCCTCGGCCGGCTCGTCGAGGTCTCCCTGCGCAAGGTCCCCGGCATCGGCCCGCACAGCCCCAAGGTCGCCAACGCGGCCGTGCTCGCCCTCGCCCGCATCGACCACGAGGCCGCCCTCGGCGAGCTCGCCCGGCTCTCTGCGAAGGTCACCTACAAGGGCACCCTCAAGCAGCTCACCGCCGCCCTCGACGCCAAGGCGGCCGAACTCGGCGTCGGCCGCGCCGAGATCGAGGAGCTGGCGGTCCCCGCGTACGGGCTCACCGGAGTCGGCCGCCGCGAGATCCGCCTCGGCGACGCCCACGGGCTCCTGGAGGTGCACGGCGCCAAGGCCCGGCTCACCTGGAGCAACGCCAAGGGCAAGCAGGTCGCGACCGTGCCCGCCGAGGTCCGCCGCGACCACGCCGACGCGCTCAAGGAGCTCAAGGCGTCCGTCAAGGACATCGAGAGGATGCTCGGCGCGCAGAGCGAGCGCCTGGACCGGCAGTTCCTCGCCCGCCGCAGCTGGGACTTCCGGACCTGGCGCGAGCGCGTCCTCGACCACCCCCTGGTCGGCGCCCTCGCCCGCCGGCTGATCTGGGCCGTCGGCGGCGAGACCCCCGTGCTCTTCGACGGGACCGACCTGCGCACCCTCCAGGGCGACCCGGTGTGCGTGGGGCCCGCCGCGACCGTCACCCTCTGGCACCCGGTGGGCCGCCCCGCCGAGGAGGTCCTCGCCTGCCGGGAGCGGCTCGAACGGCAGGGCGTCACCCAGCCGTTCAAGCAGGCCCACCGCGAGGTGTACCCGCTGACCGACGCCGAGCGCGCCACCGCCGTCTACTCCAACCGCTTCGCCGGGCACGTCCTGCGCCAGTACCAGCTCAACGCCCTCGCCGTGCAGCGCGGCTGGACGGCGAAGCTGCGGCTCTGCGTCGACGACTCCTACCCGCCGCTCCACCGCGAGCTGCCCGAGTGGGGCCTGCGCGCCGAGTACTGGGTCGAGGGCGCCGGCGGCGACCAGGACGGCGACCTGACCGGCTCGTACGCCTACGCCCAGGTCACCACCGACCAGGTCCGCTTCCACCCGCTGGACTCCGCGCACAACTGGGCGCACGCGGGCGGCGGCCGGTACACGACGGCCTCCGAGCCGATACCCCTGGAGCAGGTCCCGGAGCAGGTGCTCTCCGAAGTCCTGCGGGACGTCGACCTGTTCGTCGGTGTGGCCAGCGTCGGCAACGACCCGACCTGGCAGGACGGCGGCCCGGGCGGCCGGCACCGCGACTACTGGGAGCGCTACGGCTTCGGCGAGCTGTCGCGCAGCGCCGAGACCCGCCGGGAGCTGCTCGCCCGCCTCGTGCCCCGGCTCGCGATCGGCGAGCGCTGCACGGTCGAAGGCCGGTTCCTGCACGTGCGCGGCGACGCGCACACGTACAAGATCCACCTCGGCTCGGGCAACGTGCTGATCGCTCCGTACGACCAGTACCTGTGCATCGTCCCGAAGAGCGCCGCGAAGGCGACGGACGCGGCCGGGCCGCTGCCCTACGAGGGCGACGGCATGCTCGCGATCGTCCTGAGCAAGGCCATGCTGCTCGCCGACGACACCGCGATCACCGACCCGACGATCCTGAGTCAGCTGCCTCGGACCCCTTGAAGGCCGCCTGGGCGATCCGCATCACGCGCTCCGTCTCCCGGTCGGCGTCCTTGCCGGTCGGGAGCGTGGAGTACACCACGACCCGGCCCAGGTCGGCGGTGACGAACACGCCGCTCGTGTGGCCGCGGTTGGTGCCCGTCTTGCCCCAGACGACCGGTCCGCCGTCCGGCAGGCGGGTCGTCATCAGTCCGCCGTAGCTGAACCTCGCGCCCGGAACCTCCGGCAGGGCGCGCAACAACCCCTGCTCGGCCGGCCGCAGCAGTCCGCCGCGCATCAGCGTGGTCATGAAGCGCCGCAGGTCCGAGGCGCGGGAGACCATCCCGCCCTCGGCCCAGGCCCAGTCGTCGGCCGGCAGCGAGGTGTGCCGCAGACCGAGCGGGCGCAGGATCCGGTCGCGCAGCTCCTCGGTGTACGTCCGGCCGGTGACCTTCTCCACGACGAGACCGGCGATGAAGTAGTTGATGCCGTTGTACTGGACGGCTGTGCCCGGGGCGGTCGGCGTGCCGCAGGAGACCGCGGACGTGACGACCTCCACCGGCGTGCCGGGCCGGACGCACTGCGGCTTCTGCAGTCCGCTGGTGTGGCTGAGCAACTGCCCGACGGTGATCGGCGCGTACGACTCCGGCAGCAGCCCGGGGAGCAGCTCCTGGACGCTGTCGTCCAGGGAGAGCCGTCCCTCGCCGACGAGTTGGAGCACGAGGGTCGAGGTGAAGAGCTTGGTGACGCTTCCGATGGCGAATTCGGAGTCCACCGGGTCCGTCCACGCGCCCGCGGTCCCGCTCCACCGCCCGTCCCGGCCGGTCACCTGGACCATCGCGCCCCGGACGTAGTCGTCGGGCAGCCCGGAGAGCGCCGCGCGCAGCGCCTCCGCGTCCACCCGGCCGTAGCGGGCGGCCGACACCGCGGCGGACCCGGCCACCGCGGCGGACCCGGCCACCGCGGCGGGCTCGGCCGCCACCGCGGGAACGGTCGCCCCCGTCACTCCGAGGAGGGCGAGGCCCGTCACCGCGGCGAGTGCCCAACGGGGCTTTCTGATCCGTGAGTTCGTCATGGATCAAGCCTCTGGGCGGGCGGCGGGACGGACCATCGGGGAGATCCCTGGGCCGCCCCTGAGGGAGCCCCTACATGATCAGATGCTCAGCGTCCGGGCGTAGTTGATCTGCCCGAGCACCCAGTAGAAGGTGTCCGGCGTGGTCGCCGGGATCACCGTGGAGTGGTGCCGGCCGCCGCTGGTCACCGTGACCTGGACATAGCCCGTGGTCTGCTTCTCCTTCATCAGCAGGAACAGCAGCCCCAGCAGGCAGAACACGAAGAAGATCACGGCGAGCACGATCGCGACCGGCGGGATCCGCTCCTCGACCCGCGACATGTCCGTCGCGTTCCACACCGCGCCCTTGAGCGGCATCGGGCCGGCGGGGGTGATGATCTGGTCGCCGACGATCGCGATGTCGCCGAGGCTCAGCGTCGGGGCGGCGCCGGGCGGCGCGATCGACGGGTACGCGGGAGGGAAGGCGGGCAGTCCCGGCGTCGGCGGGGTCTGCGGGTAGCCGTAGCCGGGCAGTCCTGGCGTCGCGGGGTTCTGCGGGTAGCCGTAGCCGGGCGCGCCCGGCCGCTGATCCGGCCCCCACTGATATCCGGGGTCCGACTTGGAAGGGTCCGACTGATAGGGGTTCGGTTCGCTCATCGATTCCCGCTCTCCACCGCGCAACAGCGCAAAGGCCCGCACCTGCACGCCGAAGCGTACAGAATGCGGGCCTTTGCGAGTGACGAACGGTCAGAAGCGACGCGTGATCAGCGCGCGCTTCACTTCCTGGATCGCCTTGGTGACCTCGATGCCACGCGGGCAGGCGTCCGTGCAGTTGAACGTGGTGCGGCAACGCCACACGCCGTCCTTGTCGTTGAGGATCTCCAGGCGCTGCTCCCCGGCCTCGTCACGCGAGTCGAAGATGAAGCGGTGCGCGTTGACGATGGCGGCCGGACCGAAGTACTGGCCGTCGTTCCAGAAGACCGGGCAGGACGACGTGCACGCCGCGCACAGGATGCACTTGGTCGTGTCGTCGAAGCGCTCGCGGTCCTCGGCGGTCTGGAGGCGCTCACGCGTCGGCTCGTTCGTGTCCTTCGTGATGAGGAAGGGCATGACGTCGCGGTACGCCTGGAAGAACGGCTCCATGTCGACCACGAGGTCCTTCAGAACGGTCAGACCCTTTATGGCCTCGACCGTGATC
>NZ_DATCVQ010000025.1:0-23243 GCF_036566765.1 Streptomyces sp. | reverse complement strand
GGCTGGCGGCGGAGCTGGAGGACAGGGTGGCCGGCGTGTACTCCGACCTGGTGCGCGCCGCGCAGGGTCCGCTGCGCGCGGACGCGGCGGCCGCGCTGCGCGAGGCGGCGGTACGGGCGGCCCGCTGGCGCGGCGGCGACGTAACCTTTCCTGGGCTCGCCGAGCGGGCCTGATCCGGACAGCAAGGGAAACAAGGCACGTATGGGTTTCGAACCGCCGCAGCGACTGGTGCGGGCTCTCGACGAGACGTACGGGGAAGCTGTCGCGGCCGAGTGGATCGGGAAGCTCCCGGAACTCGCCCAGGACACGCTGGAGCATGCCGGACTCGTCGCCGAACGGGTCGTGGCCCCCGGCGGGCGGAGCAGCGTCGTCGTACTCGTCCGGCAGGCGGACGACGCCCCGGCCGCCCTCAAGATCGCGCCGCCCGTCGCCCGGCCGGACCTGGAGCGGGACGCGCTGGCGCACTGGAACGGCTGGGGCGCGGCCCAGCTCCTCGGCGAGACGGAGGAGGGCGGGCTGCTCCTGGAGCGGCTGCACCCCGAGGTGTCGCTGCGGTCGCTGCCGGAGGCGAAGTCGCTGCTCGAGGCGGCCGGGGTGGTGCGGAAGCTGTGGGTGGAGCCCCCGGCCGGGCACGGTTTCGAGTCGGTGGCGGAGCGGACGGCGAGGCAGGCGTCGGCGATGGAGGCCGCACCGGGCGAGGCGGCGGGCGAGCTGGTGGCTGCCGCGCTGGCGGCGCGGAAGGAACTGATCTCCCTCTCCCCCGAGACGCTGCTGCTGCACGGCTGCTTCCGGCAGGGCAAGGTGCTCGTCGGGGACCGCGCGCCGTGGCTGGCGGTCGGCCCGGAGCCGCTGGTCGGCGAGCGCGCGTACGACCTGGCGCGGCTGGTACGGGACCGGGTGGAGGACCTGGTGGCCTCCTCCGCCGGCGCGTCCGCGGCACGGCGGCGGGTGAACAAGCTGGCGGACTCGCTGGAGGTGGACCGGGAGCGGCTGCGCGGCTGGACGCTGTTCCGCGCGGTCGAATCGGCCACGCGGGCGCTGGCGGCGGGCCGGCGGCAGGATGCGGAGCTGCTGCTCGAGTTCGCGGGCTGGCTGTAGGGGAATACCCTTCTAGTAATGCTCGATCGGCTCGGATCCAGGGGGCCGCGATGATCGATGAGCTGCTGGCAGCGGCGGCCGCTACGGCCACCGTGGTGGTGGTGTACGGGGCTGCGGCTGCCCGCGTGGTGAAGCAGTACGAACGGGGCGTGGTCTTCCGCTTCGGGCGCCTGCTCGACGATGTGCGCAAGCCCGGCTTCACGATGATCGTGCCGGTGATCGACCGGCTGCACAAAGTGAACATGCAGATCGTCACGATGCCGGTGCCGGCCCAGGAGGGCATCACCCGGGACAACGTGACGGTGCGGGTGGACGCGGTCGTGTATTTCAAGGTCGTGGACGCGGCGGACGCGCTGGTGCGGGTGGAGGACTACAAGTTCGCCGTCTCGCAGATGGCGCAGACCTCGCTGCGGTCGATCATCGGCAAGAGCGATCTCGACGACCTGCTGTCGAACCGCGAGAAGCTCAATCAGGGCCTGGAGCTGATGCTCGACAGTCCGGCGATGGGCTGGGGCGTCTCGATCGACCGGGTCGAGATCAAGGACGTGTCGCTGCCGGAGACGATGAAGCGCTCGATGGCGCGGCAGGCGGAGGCGGACCGGGAGCGGCGCGCGCGGGTGATCAACGCGGACGCGGAGCTCCAGGCGTCGAAGAAGCTGGCGCAGGCGGCCGGGGTGATGTCGGCCGAGCCGGCGGCGCTGCAGCTGAGGCTGTTGCAGACGGTGATGGCGGTGTCGGCGGAGAAGAACTCGACGCTGGTGCTGCCGATCCCGGTGGAGCTGCTGCGGTTCCTGGAGCGTGCGACACCGCCGCCGTTGCCGTCGAACGCCGCCGCGGCGGTCGAGCCCCCCGTTGCTCAGGACCCCCTGCCGGGCCTGGAGCCCGCCCGCCCGAGCGACGCGTACCTGAAGGGCGTCGCGCACGCGGCGGAAGCGATCGAGGACCTGGCGGGCGCCCCGGTGGAACCGGCCCCGCAGGAGGAGACGCCCTGACGGGTCGGCGACGCAGCGCACACGTGAGGGGGGTGGGGCCCGTAGGGCTCCACCCCCCTCACTACGTGTGCCTGGCTACGTCAGACCGTCAGGCGGGCGAGGGCCTCGTCCACCGTGAGCTCCTCGCGCTCGCCCGTGCGGCGGTCCTTCAGTTCCAGGACGCCTTCCGCCGAGCGGCGGCCGGCGACGAGGATCTTCGGGACGCCGATCAGTTCCGCGTCGGTGAACTTGACGCCGGGAGAGACGCCCGCGCGGTCGTCGACCAGGACGCGGAGGCCCGCGGCGGAGAGCTTCTCGGAGACCTCGAGGGCCAGCTCGATCTGGAGGGCCTTGCCGGCGGCCACCACGTGGACGTCGGCGGGGGCGACCTCGGCCGGCCAGCACAGGCCCTTGTCGTCGGCGGTCTGCTCGGCGAGGGCGGCGACCGCGCGCGAGACGCCGATGCCGTACGAGCCCATCGTGACCCGGACCGGCTTGCCGTTCTGGCCGAGGACGTCGAGCTTGAGCGCGTCGGCGTACTTGCGGCCCAGCTGGAAGATGTGACCGATCTCGATGGCGCGGTCCAGCTTCAGGCCGGTGCCGCACTTCGGGCACGGGTCGCCCTCCTGGACGACCACCACGTCGACGTACGCCTCGACCTCGAAGTCGCGGCCCGCGACGACGTTCTTCGCGTGCATGCCCTCCTTGTTCGCGCCCGTGATCCACGCCGTGCCCGGCGCGACCCGCGGGTCGGCGATGTACGTCACCTTGTCCAGGCCCTGCGGGCCGACGTACCCGCGTACGAGGTCCCCGCGCGCGGCGAAGTCGGCCTCGGTGACCATCTCGACGGTCGCCGGGGCGAAGTGCGCCTCGACCTTGCCCATGTCGACCTCGCGGTCGCCGGGCACGCCCACGGCGACGATCTCGCCGTCGACCTTCACGAGGAGGTTCTTCAGCGTCGCGGAGGCCGGGACGCCGAGGGACGCGGCGAGCGTCTCGATCGTCGGGGTGTCGGGGGTGGGGATCTCCTCGGCGGCCGCGACGGCGGAGCCGTCCACCGGCTTCAGCTCGTAGGCGATCGCCTCGGTGTTCGCCGCGAAGTCGCAGTTCGGGCAGTCGGCGAAGGTGTCCTCGCCGGCCTCGGCCGGGGCGAGGAACTCCTCGGACTTCGAGCCGCCCATCGCGCCCGCGGTGGCGGCGACGATGCGGTAGTCGAGGCCGAGGCGCTCGAACACCCGCCGGTACGCCTCGCGGTGCAGCGCGTACGACTTGGCCAGGCCCTCGTCCTCCGTGTCGAAGGAGTACGAGTCCTTCATCAGGAACTCGCGACCGCGCAGGATGCCGGCCCGCGGGCGGGCCTCGTCGCGGAACTTCGTCTGGATCTGGTACAGGATGACCGGCAGGTCCTTGTAGGACGAGCACTGGTCCTTGACCAGCAGCGTGAAGATCTCCTCATGGGTCGGGCCCAGGAGATAGTCGCCGCCCTTGCGGTCGTTGAGGCGGAAGAGCTCGGCGCCGTACTCGTCCCAGCGGCCCGTCGCCTCGTACGGCTCGCGCGGCAGCAGCGCGGGCAGCGAGACCTCCTGCGCGCCGATCGCGTCCATCTCCTCGCGGACGATGCGCTCGACGTTGGAGAGCACCTTCTTGCCGAGGGGCAGCCAGCTCCAGATGCCGGCGGCGGTGCGGCGGACGTAGCCGGCGCGGACGAGGAGCTTGTGGCTGAGGACCTCGGCGTCCGCCGGGTCGTCGCGCAGCGTCTTCGCCATCAACTGGGACATGCGCTGGACCGGTGCGTTGGCCATGGTTCTCGTACTCCTGCCGGATGGGGTTGCCCCCGCTCGAGCGAAGCCGAGAGTGGGGGATGGTGATGGCTAGGAGGTTAGCCGGGCGGCCCCGGGTCGGAGAAATCAGTTCCTCTCGGCTTTCCGTCGCCTCAGCGGCAGCGGCGCGCCCATCACCGCGTACGGGCGGGCCGCGGACGGGAAGTGGACCAGGCGGGCGAGGTCCGCGTAGCCGAGGCTGCGGTACAGGCCGCGGGCCGGGCTCTCGGTGTCGATGGCCGAGAGGATCGAGCGGGGCTGCTCCGCCCGGTCGGTGATGGTGGTGATCAGCTCGCGGCCGACGCCGCGCCCCTGGTGGGCGGGGTGGACATGGAGCTCGGTGATGACGAAGGACTCGTCGAGCCAGCCCTCGTTGCCGTTGGCCCTCAGATACGGCTCGACGACGGTGGACCACCAGTGGCTGCGGTCGTTGGGCATGCCGTAGACGAAGCCGACGAGCCGCCCTTCGGCGGTGGTCGCGCCGTACGCGCACGCACCGGGGTTGAGCAGGTGGCGCAGCACGATGTGGCGTCGTACGACGATCTCGTCCTGGCTCAGTCCGAAGGCGAGGGCCTGCACGGCGAGGGCCTCGTCCACGCGCTCGGCGAGGTCGACCGGTCCGATCATGACGTCAGCGTCATCCATGCGCGCACCCTACAAGTGGGCTAGAACAGCACGCTCATGAAGGCCCCGACCTCGCGGAAGCCGACGCGGCGGTACGCGGCCCGGGCGGGGGCGTTGTAGTCGTTGACGTACAGGCTGACGACGGGGGCGACGTCGGTGAGGGCGTAGCGCAGCACGGCGGCCATGCCGGTCTCTGACAGGCCGCGGCCGCGGTGCTCGGGGGCCACCCAGACGCCCTGGATCTGGCAGGCCTGCCGGGTCGCGGCGCCGATCTCGGCCTTGAAGACGACCTTGCCGTCCTCGACGCGGGCGAAGGAGCGGCCCGCCGCGACGAGTTCGGCGACCCGGGCCTGGTAGATGAGCCCGCCGTCGCCGGCCATCGGCGAGATGCCGACCTCCTCGGTGAACATGGCCACGCAGGCGGGCATGATCACGTCCATCTCGTCCTTGCGGACCCGGCGCACGAAGGGGTCGGGCTCGACGGAGTCGGAGAGCGCCTCGGTGACCATCAGCGGCTGGTGGGCGCGAATGTCGCGGGCGGGGCCCCAGCCGGGCTCCAGCAGTCGCCAGAGCTGGGAGGTGGCTTCGGCGGGGCCGACGATGGAGGAGCAGCGGCGGCCGATCCGGCGGGCGCGGTCGGCGAAGGCGCGGACGGCCTCGGGGGTGGCGCAGATGGGGACGAGGTTGGCGCCGGAGTAGCACAGGGAGCGCAGCCGGCCGTCGGTGTACCAGCCCCACATCTCGCCGCCGAGCCGCCAGGGGTCGAGCCCCGCGGCCTGGACCCGGGCGGCGACGAAGGCGTTCTCCACCGGCGCGCTGTCCAGGACGGCGAGGGCGGCGCCGAGGTCGCCGGGTTCGAGCACCCTGAGGGTGGTCTGCGTCAACACGAGGGCCGCTCCAGCACTCCTTCGCGGCAACGACAGGATGTCGGCCTGCTGATCTGACGAACTCTACCCGGAGTCCCGACGCGACACCGCTCGTGTACGGAAGGGCCCGTTCCACGCTGGGAACGGGCCCTGAGCAGTCCCGTGGGGCGGTCCTGCCGGCGGTCAGACGCCGATGGCGACGCTGGGCTCCCCCGACGTCACGCCGTCCTTCTCCATCTGCTCGGCGATCTTCAGCGCCTCTTCGATGAGGGTCTCGACGATCTTCGACTCGGGGACGGTCTTGATGACCTCGCCCTTGACGAAGATCTGGCCCTTGCCGTTGCCGGAGGCGACGCCCAGGTCGGCCTCGCGGGCCTCGCCGGGGCCGTTGACGACGCAGCCCATGACGGCCACGCGCAGCGGGACCTCCATGCCCTCGAGGCCGGCGGTGACCTCTTCGGCGAGCTTGTAGACGTCGACCTGGGCGCGGCCGCAGGACGGGCAGGAGACGATCTCCAGGCGGCGCGGCTTGAGGTTCAGCGACTCCAGGATCTGGTTGCCGACCTTGACCTCCTCGACCGGCGGCGCGGAGAGCGAGACGCGGATGGTGTCGCCGATGCCCTCGGAGAGCAGCGCGCCGAAGGCGACGGCGGACTTGATGGTGCCCTGGAAGGCGGGGCCGGCCTCGGTGACGCCGAGGTGCAGCGGGTAGTCGCACTGGGCGGCGAGCTGACGGTAGGCGTTGACCATGACGACCGGGTCGTTGTGCTTGACCGAGATCTTGATGTCGCCGAAGCCGTGCTCCTCGAAGAGGGAGGCCTCCCACAGCGCGGACTCGACCAGCGCCTCGGGGGTGGCCTTGCCGTACTTCTTCAGCAGCCGGGCGTCGAGCGAGCCCGCGTTGACGCCGATCCGGATCGGGGTGCCCGCGGCCTTGGCGGCGTGCGCGATCTCCTTGACCTTGTCGTCGAACTGCTTGATGTTGCCCGGGTTCACGCGGACCGCGGCGCAGCCGGCGTCGATCGCGGCGAAGACGTACTTCGGCTGGAAGTGGATGTCGGCGATCACCGGGATCTGCGACTTCCGCGCGATGGTGGCGAGCGCGTCGGCGTCGTCCTGCGTCGGGCAGGCGACCCGGACGATCTGGCAGCCGGAGGCGGTGAGCTCGGCGATCTGCTGGAGCGTCGCGCCGATGTCGGAGGTGCGGGTGGTCGTCATCGACTGCACCGAGACGGGCGCGTCGCCGCCGACGGCCACGGACCCGACCTGGATCTTCCGGCTCACACGGCGTTCGGCGAGCTTGGTCGGAACGGATGGCATACCGAGAGAAATCGCGGTCATCAGCTGTACAACCCCAAGTGTGGCCTGGCGTGGATCGAGGTCCCGTACGACGGCGGGCTCCGACCTCCGAGGTTACAGGCCCGAGGGCGGGCGGCCGGACACCGCGGGGTGTCCGGCCGCCCGTACGGCCGCGTGCCCGGTCAGGTGATCTTGACCGGATTCACGATGTCGGCGACGAGGACGAGCAGCGTGAAGCAGACGAAGACGCCCGCCACCACATACGCGACCGGCATCAGCTTCGCGACGTCGAACGGACCCGGGTCGGGCCGCTTGACCAGCCGTGCGAAGTTCCGGCGCACCGACTCCCACAGGGCGCCGGCGATGTGGCCGCCGTCCAGGGGGAGCAGCGGGAGCATGTTGAACAGGAACAGCGAGACGTTGAACATCACCAGGACGGACAGCATCATCGACAGGATCCGCTCCGGCGGGGCCTCCACCGTCATGATCTCGCCGGAGATCCGGGCCGCGCCGACGACGCCGACCGGGGAGTCCTGCTTGCGCTCGCCGTCGCCGAAGGCCGCGTCCCACAGGTCGGGGATCTTGCCGGGCAGGGCGATCACCGACTCGACGCCGGACTGCATGAGGTCGCTCATCCGGTCGACGGACTGGCCGAAGGTGAGCGGAAGGACCTCGGTCTTGGAGACGAAGCCCAGGTAGCCGGCCTTCACGGTGTCCAGCGGCTGGACGACCTTGCCGTCCTCGTCCTTCTTCAGCACCTCGTTCTCGATGAGCGTGGGGTGCAGGTCGAGCTGCTTGCCGTCGCGCTCGACGGTGAGGGTGGCGGGGCCGATGGTGTCGCGGATGCGGTCCGAGAGGGTGTTCCAGTCCTCGACCGGCTTGCCGTTGAACGCGAGGATCTTGTCGCCCTTGAGCAGCCCTGCCGCGTGCGCGGGCGAGACCGGGTCGGTCTTGGCGCACTGCTCGCGCTGCTCGCCCTTCGCGCTCTGCTCGATGACGCACTTCTGGACGCCGGCGACCTTGGTGGTCTGCGTCTCGTAGCCGAGGATCATCGAGCTGCCGAAGAAGACCACGGCGGCGAGGATCAGGTTCATGAAGGGGCCGGCGAACATCACGATCACGCGCTTCCACGGCTTGCGCGTGTAGAAGAGCCGGTCCTCGTCGCCGGGCTGGAGCTCCTCGAACGACGCCTCCCGCGCGTCCTCGATCATGCTGCGCCAGGGCGAGGTGGAGCGTGCCTCGATGCGGCCGTCCTTGCCGGGCGGGAACATGCCGATCATGCGGATGTAGCCGCCGGCCGGGATGGCCTTGATGCCGTACTCCGTCTCGCCCTTCTTCCGCGACCAGATGGTCGGGCCGAAGCCGACCATGTACTGCGGCACCCGGATGCCGAACAGCTTGGCCGTGGAGAGGTGGCCCAGCTCGTGCCACGCGATGGAGATGAGCAGCCCCAGCGCGAACAGCACGATGCCGAGAACGGTCAGGAGTGTGGTCATGCGCGCGCCTCCACGATGGACTTCGCCGCCAGTTCACGGGCCCGGGCGCGGGCCCAGGTCTCCGCTTCGAGGACGTCCGACACGGTGAGCGAGGTTCCCGGGGGAGTGCCGTGCTCCGTGACGACGGCGGTGACCGTGTCCATGATCCCGTTGAACGGCAGCCGGCCGTCCAGGAACGCGGTCACGCACTCCTCGTTCGCGGCATTGAACACCGCCGGGGCCGTGCCGCCCAGCTCGCCGACGTGCCGGGCGAGGCCGACGGACGGGAAGGCCTCGGTGTCCAGCGGGAAGAACTCCCACGTGGAGGCCTTGGACCAGTCGAAGGCGGGGGCCGCGTCCGGCACTCGTTCGGGCCAGCCGATGCCGATGGCGATCGGACCGCGCATGTCCGGCGGGGTGGCCTGGGCGAGGGTGGAGCCGTCGGTGAACTCGACCATGGAGTGCACGTACGACTGGGGGTGGACGACGACCTCGATGCGGTCGAAGGGGATGTCGTAGAGGAGATGCGCCTCGATGACCTCCAGGCCCTTGTTCACCAGGGTCGCGCTGTTGACCGTGATCACCGGGCCCATCGCCCAGGTCGGGTGGGCCAGCGCGTCCTCGCGGGTGACGTGCGCGAGCTCCGCGCGGGTGCGGCCGCGGAAGGGGCCGCCTGAGGCGGTGACGACGAGCTTGCGGACGTCCGCGCGGGTGCCTGCGGCGAGCGCCTGGAACAGCGCGGCGTGCTCGGAGTCGACCGGGATGATCTGGCCGGGCTTCGCGAGCGCCTTGACCAGCGGGCCGCCGACGATCAGCGACTCCTTGTTGGCCAGGGCGAGGGTGCGGCCCGCCTCCAGGGCGGCGAGGGTCGGCGCGAGGCCGATGGAGCCGGTGATGCCGTTGAGGACGGTGTGACAGGGGGACGCGGCGACCTGCGTGGCGGCGTCCGGCCCGGCCAGGATCTCCGGAAGGGGCTCGGAGCAGTACCGCTGCGCCAGCGCCTCCTTCAGCTCCGGCACCGTCTCCTCGCGGGCGACGGCGACCGTGGCGACCTTCAGCCGGTGCGCCTGCTCGGCGAGGAGCGCGACCCGGCCGCCGGAGGCCGCGAGCGCGGTGACGCGGAAGCGGTCGGGGTTGCGCAGGACGAGGTCGACGGCCTGGGTGCCGATGGACCCGGTGGACCCGAGGACGACGATGTCCCGGCGGCCTTCGGACGTGTCGAAGGCGATGTGCGGGTCCGCGAGAGGAGAGGGGCGATCGCTCATGCCCCCCATTCTTGCCGCATTCGCCGCGCGGCCCGACAGCGCGTCCCGGTTCGCGTCAGGTTCGGGGGCGTCGGGCCGCGTCGGGCCGGGCGGGATGGGTCAGGCGGGGTGGGTCAGGCGGGATGGGTCAGGCGGGATGGGTCAGGCCTTCGCCGCGCCGCGGAACTTCTCCCACTGCGCGGTGATCACCTCGGCCGGCACTCCCCCGATGTCCTTGGTGTCCGTGATCTCGCCCCGGAAGGACAGCGTGGTGGTGCCGGAGCGGACGACGGTGAGGTACTCGTACAGCTTCAGCGAGCCCTTGACGTCGAGGATGGTGAACCGGAACGCGACCGCCTCGTCGCCGATCTTCGGGGCCGGCAGCGTCTCGACCTTCAGGTACTGCGCCTGCGCGACGGCCCGCTGCTCGGTGAAGCCGCCGGCGCACTGCTTGCCGGCGGCGGTCAGGTTCTTCAGGACGGTCGCGGCGCCGTCCGCACCGTACGCGCGGAGCTGGACGGCGACGGTGGTGCCGACCATCTCGTCCGGGACGTCGACCTTGCGGTGCACCTCGGCGGCCGGGTCGGGGTCGGCGACGTCCTTGGCGAGGCTGACCAGCGGCTGGCAGACGGCCGGCACGGCGGTGTAGGCCTCGCCGAGCGGCGCGCCGAGGGTGTACTCGGAGGCGGTGTACTTCCCGATCTTCTGGCCGTCGGCGAGGGCTGCGGCCTTCAGCTGGGCCTCGGTGAGCGCGCCGGCGGTCGGAACCTGCGGGGTGGCGGAGGCGGGGGCGCTCTCCGAGCCCTTCGGCTTGTCGTCCGGCTCGGGGGTGCTGCTGCAGCCGGTCAGCAGGATCCCCGTGACGACGGCCGCCGCCCCCGCGTTCCACATCCCGTTACGCCCGCCCGTGCGCTTCCCCGTGCCGAACATGCCCTGCCCCTATCGGTGATGATCGTGAACCCGCCCGATTATCTGTGCTCGGGCGGGGTGCTCAGGCGGCGGCCCGGCGGAACGCCTCGAAAACGTGATGGAAGTCGGGGAAGGTCTTGCGGACGCAGCCGGGGTCGTCGAAGGAGATCCCGGGGGTGCGCAGGGCGGTCACGGCGAAGGACATGACGATCCGGTGGTCGCCGTGCGTGGCGATCTCGACCGGGCCGGCCGGGGCGCCGGGGTGGATCTCGATCCAGTCCGGTCCGGTGTGCACGGTGATGCCGAGGCGGCGGAGGTTCTCGGCGCAGGCGTCGAGCCGGTCGCACTCCTTGACCCGGGTGTTGGCGACGTCCTCGATGCGGACCGGCCCGTCGGCGAAGGGCGCGAGGGCGGCGAGGGTCGGCATCGTGTCGGAGATGTCGCGCATGTTGACGGTGAGCCCGCGCAGGGTCCCGGTGCCGCGGACGGTGGTGCCCTCGGCGGTGACCGACACGTCGGCGCCCATGCGGCGCAGCACGTCGACGAAGGCCAGGTCGCCCTGGAGCGCGCCCTCGCCGAGGCCGGGGACGGTGACGGAGCGGCCGGCGTCGAGGGCCGCGGCGGCGAAGAAGTAGCTGGAGGTGGAGGCGTCGGGCTCGACCGGGTACACGGTGGCCTCGTAGCCGGTCGGCTCGACGGTGTACGTGCGGCCGGCGGGGCCGTCCTCGCGGGTCACCCGGGCGCCGAAGGCCCGCATCATCGCGAGGGTGATCTCGACGTACGGCTCCGAGACCAGGTCGGTGACGGTGATGGCGAGGCCCTCGGCGGTGAGCGGGCCGAGCATCAGGAGCGCGGTGAGGTACTGGGAGGACTGGCCGGCGTCGAGGGTGAGCGCGCCGCCCTTGATGCCTCGGGCGGTGACGGTGAGCGGGTGGTGGCCCTCGTTCTCCTCGTGCCGCAGGTCGACGCCGAGGGTGCGCAGGGCGGTGCTGAGCGGGCCGAGGGGGCGGCGGCGCATCTGGGCGGAGGCGTCGAAGCGGTACGTGCCGTGGCCGGCGGCGGCGAGCGTGGGCAGGAACCGGGCGGTGGTGGCGCCGTCGCGGCAGTACACCTCGGCGGTGTCCCGGGCGGGGCCCTCGGGGCGGCCGGTGATGTGCCAGGCGCCGGGCTCCTGCCGGACCTCGTAGCCGAGGGCCTTCAGCCCTTCGGCGAAGCCCTCCGTGTCGTCGGAGCGCAGCGGCTTGAGGAGGGTGGTGGTGCCGCGGGCGGCCGCGGCCAGGAAGAGGGCGCGGGCGGTGACGGACTTGGAGCCGGGGATGTCGATGACGGTCACGCCCGCCATCCTGCCGGGCGCCCCGACCGGGTGGACGGCCGTTCCGCATGGCGGACCGGCCGTCCGTCAAGTCGGTCAGGGGATCTTGCGGTGGGCGTTCTTCTGCGTCGACGGGCCGGGGGTGGCGTCGGCGATCCAGGGGCCGTCGACGGAGGCGTCGACGACGCCCGCCTCCAGCCAGGTGTACGAGCCGTCGAGCACGCCGTCCACGATCTTCCGGTCCACGTCGTCGGTGTTGGCCCAGAGCCGGCCGAACAGCTCCTCCACCCGCAGCCGGGACTGCCGGCAGAACGCGTCCGCGAGCCGGTACGCCTCGCGGCCGTGGTCGTCGGCGGCCCGCAGGTGGGCGGCCCGCACGCAGGCGGCGCTCATCGCGAAGAGCTCCGCGCCGATGTCGACGATGCGGCCGAGGAAGGCCTGCTTGGTCTCCATCCGGCCCTGCCAGCGGGACATCGCGTAGAACGTCGACCGGGCGAGCTTCCGCGAGGTGCGTTCCACGTACCGGATGTGGTGGGCCAGCTCGCCGAACTCCGCGTACGCGCCGGGCACCTGGCCGGGTCCGGCCACGAGCTTGGGCAGCCAGCGTGCGTAGAAGCCGCCCGCCCTGGCCCCGGCCTTCGCCTTGTCGGAGAGGGACTTGTCGGGGTCGATGATGTCGCCGGCGACGGCGAGGTGGGCGTCCACGGCCTCGCGGGCGATCAGCAGGTGCATGATCTCCGTCGAGCCCTCGAAGATCCGGTTGATCCGCAGGTCGCGCAGCAACTGCTCGGCGGGGACGCCCCGTTCGCCGCGGGCGGCGAGCGAGGCGGCGGTCTCGTAGCCGCGGCCGCCGCGGATCTGGACCAGTTCATCGGCCATCAGCCAGGCCATCTCGGAGCCGTACAGCTTGGCGAGCGCGGCCTCGATGCGGATGTCGTTGCGGTCCTCGTCGGCCATCTGGGAGGCCAGGTCGACCATGGCCTCCAGGGCGAAGGTGGTGGCCGCGATGAAGGAGATCTTCACGCCGACGGCCTCATGCTTGGCGACCGGCCTGCCCCACTGCTCGCGGACCGCCGACCATTCCCGGGCGATCTTCAGGCACCATTTGCCGGCGCCGACGCAGGCGGCGGGCAGCGAGAGCCGGCCGGTGTTGAGGGTGGTGAGCGCGATCTTGAGGCCGGCGCCCTCGGGGCCGATCCGGTTCGCCGCGGGCACCCGGACGTCGTGCAGCCGGGTCACGCCGTTCTCCAGGCCGCGCAGGCCCATGAACTCGTTGCGGTGCTCGACGGTGATGCCGGGCGAGTCGGCCTCGACCACGAAGGCGGTGATGCCGCCGCGGTGGCCCTCGGACTTCGGCACGCGGGCCATGACGACCAGCAGGTCGGCGACGACCCCGTTGGTGGTCCACAGCTTCACGCCGTCCAGGACGTACGCGTCGTCGCCGTCCGGCACCGCGGTCGTGGCGAGCCGGGCCGGGTCGGAGCCGACGTCCGGCTCGGTCAGCAGGAAGGCGGAGATGTCGGTGGTGGCGAGCCGGGGCAGGAAGGCGTCCTTCTGCTCCTGGGTGCCGAAGAGTTTCAGCGGCTGCGGGACGCCGATGGACTGATGCGCGGAGAGCAGGGCTCCGAGGGCGGGGCTGACGGAGCCGACGAGGGCCAGCGCCTTGTTGTAGTACACCTGGGTGAGGCCGAGCCCGCCGTACTTGGGGTCGATCTTCATGCCGAGCGCGCCGAGCTCCTTGAG
Source organism: Streptomyces sp. (assembly GCF_036566765.1). GTDB lineage: Bacteria > Actinomycetota > Actinomycetes > Streptomycetales > Streptomycetaceae > Streptomyces. Next base: position 9,882 of record NZ_DATCVQ010000025.1, on the reverse strand, counting down.
GCCGGTGACGACCTCGTCGGGAACGCGGGCCTCGCGCTCGATGAGCGCGCCGTCGATGCGCGTCTCGCAGAACTCCTTGAGCCGGGCCAGGAACGCCTCGCCGCGGCGCACGTCCTCGGCCGCGGGCAGCGGATGGGGATGGATGAGGTCAAGGCGGAATCGGCCGAGGAAGAGTTCCTTGGCGAAGCTGGGCTTCCGCCAGTCCTGCTCGCGCGCCGCCTCGGCGACCTGTCGCGCTTCTCGTTCGGTGACCTTGGGCCGCTGGGTGGGTGCGGTCATGAGGAGCTCACCTCGCCGCTCGTCGGGGCATTGTGGCTACTCGTCCGTAGTACCCGATTTTCGGGGGTTCGGAAAGACGAGCGGCCGCCCCCGGCGTTGGCGCGGTCTCCTCAGGCGGCTATTTCCACTCGTAGAGCTTGGCGGTGGACGTGCCGTCGTCCTCGACATGGAACTCGAACACAGCGGCGATACCGGGGAGCGCGGCGAATCGGTCGGCGGCGGTCTCGAAGAACAGGGCGCCGCGCCAATCGATCGCGCCCTTCTCGTCGAAGCGTCCGACGCCGGAGCCGTGCCAGGTGACGGTCTCGCCGTCCTGGGTCATGGTGACGCCCTGCCCTTCGCCCCAGAGCGTGCCGTCGGCGCGGAGCACCGATTCGTACGTGCCCATGTCCTTGACCTGGGCGCCCAGGAGCGTGCCGGTCGCCCGGAAGGACGCCTCCATGACGGGGTGACCGCCGTCGGTGGACAGCACCCGGATACCGGTGGTCTCGCCCTGTTCCTCACCTATGAGGTCGCCGAGCATGATGGGACTCCTCTCCGTCCGGCCGATTTCAGGTCGGTCCGATCCCCTCTTCCCGGACTACGCCGGATGGGGGACGCCGTCAAACGGAACGGCGTCCCCCTCGGCGCGGGTGTCAGTTGAGGGCCTCGTCCAGGGTGTGCTGCCAGTAGGTGACCTCCAGCGAGCTGTCGACGTGGACGCCCTTCTTGTCGAGCGCCGGGTGGCCGACCGGGCCGCCGTTCTCGAAGGCGACGGTGAGGGTCTTGGCCGTGTAGCCGTCCGCGCCGCTGCCGTCGGCCGCCGACAGGCGGACGCCCGCGTAGCCGGACTTGCCCGGGGCGAGCGTGATGACCGCCTGCGGGTGGGTGTCCTCGCGCACCGGCGGGACGGCCTGGGCCTCGCCGAACCGGGCGATCGGGTAGCCGAGCAGGTCGCAGTTCGTGTCGCCGGTGTTGGTGACGGTCAGCAGCATGTGGTTGAGCGGGCGGGACACCTCGGTGGCGCTGGTCTTGGTGTTGGAGCCGTCGCAGGCACGGTTGCGGGACTTCGAGCCGGAGCCCTTGCCCGTGGTGCCGGCGGAGCCCGTGGAGCCGCTCTTGCCGTCGGACGTGCCGCCGGACTTCCCCGCGGCCTTCGAGCCGCCGGACGCGGCGGGCGTCTCGCCGCCCGCCGTACCGCCCGGCGTCTTCTTGCCGGCGTCGCCCGAGGAGCCCGGCTGCGCCGGGGACTCGGAGGCGGAGGGCGCGCCGTCGTCACGGACTCCGGCCGCGTCGTTCCCGCCGCAGGCGGTGAGCGTGAGAGCGGCGAGCGCGACCGTCGCGGCGGCGAGGAGGCGGGTACGAGAGGTGCGTGCGGACATGGTGGATCCCCCGTGTTCATCAGTGGCGGACGCAGGCCGTCGGCCGGAGCCCCGGTGCGGCGTGCTTGGATGACCGAAGCTTGTGCGACGGTCCGTCCCACCTGCCAGCTCTGCCGGGGAGTTCGGGACGCTGGAACGTTCGCACGGCTCTGACCTGGGGGAACGCGCTCCCCTGGAACGACGCCCGGGAACGGGAGCGAGGAGTATCGGTGGCGGGGGACGAGTTCGGGGCGCTGCTCGGGGAGCTCAAGGAGCGGTCCGGACTGAGTTACGGGGTGCTGGGCAAGCGGCTCCACATGAGTGGGTCCACGCTCCACCGGTACGTCAACGCAGACGCCGTTCCGACGGACTACGCGCCCATCGAGCGGTTCGCCCGTCTGTGCAAGGCGACCCCCGACGAACTGCTCACCCTGCACCGGCTGTGGCTACGCGCGGACGCGCTCCGCGGACGCAAGGCGGAGCCCGAGGCGGTGGCGACGGCGGAGGCCGTGGCGAAGCCCGAACCGAAGGCGACGCCCGAACCCGCGACGACCGAACCGGAGGCTGTCCCCGACCCGCCGGCCGCTCCTGCGGGCCGTCGGCGCACCGTCGCGCTCGCCGGGGCCGCCGTGGTCGTGGTCGCCGGGGCCATCGCGCTCGCCGTGAACCTCGTGCCCGGCGACGGTCGGGGCGACGGCGAGCGGCAGACCGTGGGCGCCGTGTCGTCCTCCGACGCGGCGGCCGGGAAGCCCTCCGCATCCGGCCGCACCTCCCCCTCGGCCTCGGCCGGCCGGTCCGCGAGCCCGACGCCGTCCGGCTCGGCCGCTGCGACCGCCCCTACGGGCGGGGGCGCCCAGGCCCCGTCCCCCGGCCGGGCCACCGCGCCCAGCGTGGTGGCCGACGCGCACAAGTGGGAACACCCCTGCAGCCAGCACTACCTGGTGAACCGGCCGCCCGCTCAGGTGCCGCCGCCGCCCACGGAGCAGGACGCGCCCGGCTGGGTCGCGGCGCTCGACGCGGTGACGGGCGGAGATCAGCGGGTCGCGCTGACCGTGCAGGGCACGGGGAAGCAGACCGTCGTCCTGGACGCGCTGCACGTGCGGGTGGTGAACAAGAGCGCGCCGCTCGCGTGGAACGACTACAGCATGGGCGTCGGCTGCGGCGGCGACGTGCCGACGAAGAACTTCGCCGTGGACCTCGACTCCGGGCGGCCGGGCGTCACGCCGAAGGCCGGGCAGCGGAACTTCCCGTACAAGGTCAGCGAGTCCGACCCCGAGGTCTTCTACGTGACCGCTCAGGCCCGGGCCCATGACGTCAGCTGGTTCCTGGAGCTGGACTGGTCGAGCGGCGATCAGCGCGGGACGGTCCGGATCGACGACGACGGGCAGCCGTTCCGCACCAGCGGCCGGCTGGGCCGCCCCGGGTACGACTACCCGCTGGGCGGCAGCGAGTGGATCGAAGCCCCGAAGAACTGAGAGAGAGCCGAAGACGGCCGGAGCCCCCGCACAGTGGGCTCCGGCCGTCGGTCTCGGCGGGTACGGGCGTTGCGCCCGTATCGGGTGTTAGAGCGCCAGGCCCGTGAGGACCAGGACGCGCTCGTAGGTGTAGTCGTCCATCGCGTACTTGACGCCCTCGCGGCCGACGCCGGACTTCTTGGCGCCGCCGTACGGCATCTGGTCGGCGCGGTAGGACGGGACGTCGCCGACGATCACGCCGCCGACCTCCAGGGCGCGGTGGGCGCGGAAGGCGGTCTGCAGGTCGTGGGTGAAGACGCCGGCCTGGAGGCCGAAGTCCGAGTCGTTGACCGCGGCGAAGGCCTCGGCCTCGCCGTCGACCTTGGCGACCGTGAGGACCGGGCCGAAGACCTCGGCGCGGGCCAGGGTGACGCCGGCGGGCAGGTCGGTGAGGACGGTCGGGGCGTACGAGGCGCCCTCGCGCTTGCCGCCCGCGAGCAGCTTCGCGCCGGCCGCGACGGCCTCGTCGACCCAGGCCTCGACGCGCTTGGCGGCGTTCTCGTCGACCAGCGGGCCGACGTCCGTGGCGTCGTCCGTCGGGTCGCCGGTGACCTGCGCCTCGACGGCCGCGACGATCTTCGGCAGCAGCCGGTCGTACACGGCGGCGTCGGCGATCACGCGCTGCACGGAGATGCAGGACTGGCCGCCCTGATAGTTGGAGAAGGTGGCGATGCGGGTCGCCGCCCAGTCCAGGTCCGCCTCGGAGGCCCAGTCGCCGAGGACGACGGCCGCGGCGTTGCCGCCGAGCTCCAGGGTGCAGTGCTTGTGCGGCACGGACTCCTGGATGGCGTAGCCGACCTTGTCGGAGCCGGTGAAGGAGATGACCGGGAGGCGCTCGTCCTGGACGAGGGCGGGCATCCGGTCGTTCGGCACGGTCAGGACGGACCAGGAGCCGGCCGGCAGGTCGGTCTCGGCCAGGATCTCGCCCAGGACGAGGGACGAGATGGGGGTGGCCGGGGCCGGCTTGAGGATGATCGGGGCGCCGACGGCGATGGCCGGGGCGACCTTGTGGGCGCTGAGGTTCAGCGGGAAGTTGAACGGCGCGATGCCGAGCACGACGCCCTTGGGGATCCGGCGGGTGAGGGCCAGCCGGCCGACGCCGCCGGCGTCGGTGTCCAGGCGCTGCGCCTCGCCGCTGTTGAAGCGGCGGGCCTCCTCGGCGGCCCAGCGGAACACGGAGACGGCGCGGCCGACCTCGCCGCGGGCCCACTTGAGGGGCTTGCCGTTCTCGGCGGAGATCAGCTGGGCGATCTCCTCGGTGCGCTCGGCGAGCCGCTTCGACACGTGGTCGAGGGCGGCGGCGCGGACGTGCGCCGGGGTGGCGGCGAACTCGTCCACGACGGCGTGGGCCGCGGCGACGGCCTCCTCGACCTGGGCCTCGGTGGGCACGCTGACCTTGCCGACGAGCCGGCCGTCCCAGGGGGACGTGACGTCGAAGGCGGTCTCGCCGGTGGCCTCGCGGCCGGCGAGCCAGAAGGCGTGGGTGGCAGTCATTGCGGGCCCGGCCCTTTCGTGTGCGGTCGTCGCGGAGTGGTGCTCGCGCTTGTCTGGATTCACGTTAGGGCCGTGCGCGCCGTCGAGCGTTTATCCGCGATGGAGTGGTGGCGGCGGGCGGATCGCCGGATTGTCCGATGCGCGCCCGGCCGGGTCCGTCAGCCGCGCCGTTCGGTGGACACGATGAGGCAGACGCCGCCGACCACGATCGCGCCGCCGACCACGATGGGCAGGCTCAGGGCCTCGCCGAGGACGACCGCGCCGAGCAGCACGGCGACGACCGGGTTGACGTACGCGTACGTGGCGACCAGGGAGAGCGGGGCGCGCTGGAGCAGCCAGGCGTACGCGGTGAAGGCGATGAGCGAGCCGAAGACGACGAGGTAGGCCCAGGCGACCCAGGAGCGGGTGGAGACGGCGTCGAGGTCGAGGCCGTGCTGCTCGCCGCGGATCAGGCCGAGCGCGGCGCAGGCCAGGCCGCCGACGATCATCTCGTACGCGCTGGCGGCGAAGGGGTTCGCGGGCATCGGGATCCGGGAGGACGAGAACGAGCCCACGGACCACAGCAGGGTGGCGACGACGACCAGGACGACGCCGCTGATGCGGACGTCGCCGGCGAGGCCGGGCAGGGTCAGGACGGCGAGCCCGGCGAGGCCGAGCAGGACGCCGACGACCCCGCCGAGGGTGGGCCGCTCGCCGAAGCAGGCCTTGACGAGGACGACCCAGGCCGGGACGACGGCGATGAGGAGCGCGGCGAGGCCGGAGGGCACGGAGGTCTCGGCGAGGACGACGAGCCCGTTGCCGCCGAGGAGCAGCAGCACGCCGACGAGCGCGGCGGAGGCGAACTGCCGCCGGTCGACCTTCAGCGCCGCGGGTCCCTGCCGCCACGCGATGATCCCGGCGAGCAGCAGCCCCGCGGTGACGAACCGGGACCCGGCGGACAGGAACGGCGGCATGGTCTCGACGACGACCCGGATCCCGAGGTACGTCGACCCCCACACCACGTACACGATCCCGAGCGCGGCCCATATCGCCCCGGTGATGCGCCGGGGGGCGGGGGTGTCGGCGGGGGTGGAGGGGGTGACGTCGGAAGGGGGCTGGACCTCGGTGGCCGGATCGACGGCAGGGCTTGTCATGATCAGGAGATTAGGGACTCAGCCGCCGAATGACCAAAGATTTTGCCCGAGTTCGGGCAGCGAACGCGCACTTCAGTGCGGACACGCGTGCGGTACGGGTGCGTGCGGTACGGGTCAGGAGCCCTCGGTGTCCGCGCCTGTCGCCTTCAGCGCGAGCCAGAGCTCCATGCGGACGTCCGCGTCGTCCAGGGAGCGGCCGAGGATCTCCTCGACCCGGCGCATCCGGTAGCGCAGCGTGTGCCGGTGCACGCCCAGGTCCGCCGCCGCGGCGTCCCACTGGCCGTGCCGGGAGAGCCAGGCGCGCAGCGAGGCGACCAGGTCGCCGCGGCCCGTCGCGTCGTGCTCGCGCAGCGCGCGGAGCATGCCGTCGGCGAAGGCCCGTACCGCGTCGTCGGCCAGCAGCGGCAGCACCGAGCCCGCCGCCAGCTCCTCGTGCTCGACCAGCGCGCGGCCGCGCCGCCGCGCCACCGACAGCGCCTGCTCGGCCTGCTTGTACGCCGCGCTCGCCGCGATCGGTCCGCTCGGCGCCGACAGGCCGACCACGACCCCGGCGTCCTCCGCCTCCCGCGCGGCGTACCCCTCGCACGCCGCGACGACGGCCCCGCCGTCGCCCGCCAGGACCACCAGCCGGTCCTCGCCCTCCGGCACCACGAGGACCGTCTCGCCCGCCCGCGCCGCCGCCGACTCCAGCGCCTCGGCGAGCACGTGAAGGGGCGGCTCCGCGTCCCCCGCCGCTACGCCCGCCGGGTCGGCGATCAGCAGCCGGAACGGGGCGTCGAGCAGCCCGCCGTACAGGTCGCCCGCCACCGCCCGGGCGTGGTCCGGCTGGCCGGACAGCAGCATCCGCAGCACCGCCGCGCCCAGCCGCTGCTCGGCCGCCTGGAGGGAGCGCGACCGCTCCGTCGTCAGGGTCAGCAGCGCGATCGCCGAGTGCACCGCGTACCGCTCGGCCGTCCCCAGCGGCGCGCCGGTGCCCACCGCGAGCGCGCCCCGCACCCGCCGCCCGCTGCCGAGCGACTGGAGCTCCACCCGGTCGTCCGTGCCGCCGACCACCGCGCTGGCGGGGGCAGGCCGCTCCCGCAGCCGCTCCACGTCCGCGGTTAGACGGGCGGCCCGCCGGGCAGCCCAGTCGGGCGACACCGCGAGCACCGCGCCGGAGGCGTCGTACAGCGCGGCCCAGCCGTCGACGTGCGCGGCCAGCCGGGCGACCACCGCGTCCGGGCCCTCCGCGAGCGCCGCGCGGGTCAGCTCGCGCTGCGCCTCGAAGCCGGCCGTCACGGCCCGGTACTGGTCCGCCGCGATCGCCGCCGAGACGGCCTTGCTGATCGCCAGGAAGGGCGTGCGGCGCGGCACCTCCAGGAGCGGCAGCCCCTCCTCGCGCGCCGCGTCCACCAGGGCCTGCGGGATGTCCTCGTAGTTGACGCCGATGGCGAACCCGAGCCCGACCACACCGGCCCCGACCAGCCGCCGCACGTACCGCCGGGTCGCCTCCGGGTCCTCCGCGTCCAGGGTCAGCGCGGTGGTGAGCAGCAGCTCGCCGCCCTCCATGTACGGGACGGGGTCGGCCAGCTCGCTGACGTGCGCCCAGCGCACGGGCGTGTCGAGCCGGTCCTCACCTGCGCGGACCGTCAGTTTGAGGGCGGAGTGCTGAACGAGCGAGGCAAGGGTGGGCGGCATGGACCGTCGGGACCTTTGAGCAGAGGACTGCCTGAGCAGCGGGAAGACGCCGTTCCACGGAGCGGCGCGCCCCCCGATTGTGCCAGGGCGCACCCGCACGCGCGCCCGGTCTCGCGTACCCGCGCCGTGTCCCGGCGCGCGCGCCCTCGGCGACCGGGCTCAGCCGCGCAGGTCCACGAGGAGCGGTGGCGTGTTCTCGCCGCGTACGTGGGTCAGTGACAGCACCGCGTGACCGGCCGGCACCTCGTGCGCCAGCTCGGACGCCGACCAGCGCTCCCGCTCCACCTCGCGCACGGTCACGGCGTCGGTGGTCACCGCCTTGCCGGTGATCTTCTTCCGCAGGGCATGTAGGGCGCGGGTCATCGGCTGGTCGGCGAAGACCGTGTGGTGGGCCACCTCGGTGGTCTCCACCCGTTCGGTGCCCCATGCCTCGGCGAAGGCCCGCCCGTCCCAGGTGGTGATGCCGGCGAAGGCCATCCGGCAGCCGACCGCGGCGAGGAGCTGCCCGTGCAGCGCCTCGGGCACCTCCCCCAGGGTCCGCAGCGCGAGCACGACGCCCGCGTTCTGCGGCCGCAGCCGCGCCAGCGCGCGCACCGTGCCCGGGGTGAGCGCACCCGCCGCGTCGTCGAGGACGAGGCAGACGAAGTGCCGGCGGCCGGTGTCCGCCCGGGCCACCGTCTGGAACTGGGCCAGCAGCAGCCGGGCCAGCAGCCGGCCGGTCTCCTCGTGCCCGCCCTCCGGCAGCGTCACGCGCACCCGCAGCGGATGCGTGGCGACGGCCCGCAGGGAGAACGGCCGCGCCTCGCGCCCGCCGCCGAAGAACTCGGCGAACGCGGGCCGGTCGAGCGAGGCCAGCCGGTCGGCGAGCGCCGGACCCACGTCGGCCGCCGTGCCCACCTGCCGGATCCGGGACTCCAGCTCACGCCGCATGCCCGACGCGCCGTCCGCCGGCAGCAGGCCGAGCAGGGCCTGAAGCGTCTCCGCGCGGCCTTCGAGCAGCTCGCGCAGGGCCGGCACGGTCGGGAAGCCTCCGTGCGCCTCCCGGTACGGGCCGATCAGCTGGGCGAGGGCGGTGGCGGCGCGCCGGGTCTCGACGCCCTCGACGTCGCCGACCAGCCCCTCGGCGAGGATCGCGGCCGCCTCGTCCGGGTCGGCGGCCCCGGCGTACAGGTCGAGGTCGTGGCGGGAGGCCGGGTCGCCGAGCCGGACCACCACGTCGTACGCGTCGTCCGGGCCCAGCGGCGCGCCGGGCGCGCCGACGGCGACGACGGCGCAGGCCCCGGTGAGCGCCTGAAGCGTGAGCGACTCGACCACGGGCCCGGTCAGGCGGCGGGTCTTGCCCGCGCCGGACGGCCCCACGGCGAGGAGCGAGGTGCCGAGCATTCCGGAGTCGAGGGCCAGGCCGGCCCCGTGGTACGCGTACGGGCTGCGCTCGGCGGCCGCGTACCGGCCGATCCGGACCTGGCCCACGAGCAGGTCGTGCTCGGCCGCGCGGCGCGGCAGGTCGCGGCCGCCGGAGGGGTGCAGGGCCGCCGCGCCGCCCTGGCCGATCACCGTGTCCACGAAGGAGGCCCGCCGGCCGGCGGCCTGCTTCCAGGCCCGGCGGACCCGGGCGCAGTCCACGTCGTTCATCCGCCCGGCGCGCAGCTCGGCGGCGAGCAGATCGGCCGCGCGCTGCTCGCCGGCGGCCCGCAGCTCGGGCCACTGGGAGGCGGGCGTCTGCGGGGTCACGGCGGCCGGGCGGGCGGATCGCGAGGAGCGGCTGCGCCACCGGCGGACGAGCGGGACCCAGCCGCCGACGCGGGCGAAGGGCCAGACCACGGCGGCGGTGATCAGCGCGTACAGGGGATAGACGAGGAACGGAGAGGTGAGCACGGAGTAGCCGTCGCCGATCAGGACGACGAGGGAGAGCACGGGCTGGGCGATCGGCAGCGGGTCCCAGCCGACGCCGAAGGCCGACGGCCAGACGAAGACCAGCGCGGCCAGCGCGCCGGCCGCGGCGAGCGCGGCGCGGGTCGGCGGGCCGAAGCGGTCGAGGTAGTGCCGGATCACCTTGCCCCAGGAGCCGAGGCGGGCGACCGCGTACACGATGGCGAGGAAGATGACGCCGCTGTAGACGACATGGGCCTCCGCGCCGTGCCAGTCGCGCGGCGAGGTGGTGCCGGGGTGCCACCAGTCCTGGGGGGTGAGCGTCTGCAGGGGGATCCACAGATACGGGACGGTGCCGCGCCGCCACGCGGACCAGAGGATCAGGCCGACGGCCAGCGGGATCAGCAGCCCGGCGACGGTGATCGGCGCGAGCCGGGCGGGCTCCCGGGGCGGCGGCGGCACGTGCCGGAACCGCCAGATGCCGAGCCCGGCCCGCGGCCGCGGCGCGTCCAGCCACGCGACGACGGGCTCGCCGGGCCCGGCGGCCTCGGGGGCCCGCTGGGGCGGGGGCGGGAC
>NZ_DATCVQ010000024.1:0-2056 GCF_036566765.1 Streptomyces sp. | reverse complement strand
TGCGGGATCCGCCTCGCCCATGGCGAGAGGCCCGGCATTTACGACCTGCGCGGGCAGAGCATCCTGCGGCGTGTCGAGGAGAGCCTGAAGCGCCTGCGTACGGACTCGATCGACGTCCTGCTCCTGCACCGCCCCGACCCGCTCGCCGACCCGGCCGACGTGGCCGAGGCCCTGATGTCCCTGCACCGGCAGGGGTTGGTGAAGGAATTCGGCGTATCGAACATGGGCTCCACCCAGATCGCCGACCTTCAGGCCCACCTGGACGTTCCCCTGATCGCCAATCAGCTGGAGATGAGCCTCGCGCGGCGCGACTGGCTGGAGGCGAATGTGCTCGTCAACACGCCCGCCGCCGCCCACAGCGGCTTCCCCCTGGGCACGATCGAGTACTGCCGCAGCAACGGCCTGCGTCTGCAGGCTTGGGGCGCACTCGCCCAGGGCCGCTACACCGGCCGCCCGGAGAGCTCGCAGGAACGGCAGACGGCCGAGTTGGTCGCGTCCCTGGCACAGGCCAAGGACACGACCCCCGAGTCCATCGTCCTGTGGTGGCTCCAACGCCACCCCGCCCACATCGCGCCGGTCGTGGGCAGCACCCACCCGGAGCGCATCCGGGCCTGCCGGGACGCCGCCCTCCGCACCCCCGACCTCACCCACGAGGAGTGGTACGACCTCTGGCTGACCGCCCGCGGCGCCCCGCTCCCCTGACAGCACAGGCTCCAGTCAGGCAAGGCGCGCCCGGTGGCCGCGTACGGCTCAGGCGATGCGGTCCAGTGACGCCTCCAGGTCGAGTTCGCCTTCGCGGGTCTGGGCGCCGGCTGCCACAGCGGCTCGCATGCGCGCGACCACGGCATCCGGTGCCGGGTAGACCCCGCCCAGGGCCTTGCTCTCCTCGCCGAGCCCCTCCAGCAGGCTCCCACTGGCTGCGGCGGCCCCGACCGCAGCCTTCGCCGCGGTGATCTGCTCCGGGCGGAGCATCGCGATGCGCCGGGCGAGGGTGTCGACGAAGCCGTCGAGTTCGCCGGCCGGGAGGGCGCGGTTGATCCAGCCGTACCGCTCGGCAGCCTCGGCATCGAAGAGGTTTCCGCCGAGGATCACCTCCAGAGCCCTGGCGCGGCCCACCAGCGGGGGCAGCAGCTGGGTCCCGCCGCCTCCGGGGATGATGCCCATCCGGGTCTCGGACTGGGCGAGCCAAGTCCGCCCCCTGGCGGCGAAGCGCATGTCGAGGGCCATCGCCAGCTCGTTGCCGCCGCCCCGAAGACGCCCGGCGAGCTTGGCGATCGTCACCTGCGGCAGCGCGCGCAGGCGCAGTATCAGCTTCTGCATCGGGTTGATCAGAGACTCGTCGCCGCCGGTCATGGCGTCCGGGTTGGCCAGCTCCGCGAAGGTCTCCGGATGGAGCATGAAGCCGAGGTCGACGTGGGCGACGAAGAAGTCCGGGTCGGCGCTCTGCACGACGATCACGCGCACCCGGTCGTCCTCGCGGACGGCTCCGACGAAGTCGTGCAGTTCGTTGATGAGCATGGTGTCGAGCATGTTGACCGGCGGGTTGTCGAGCGTGACATGAGCCACACCCGCCTCGATCGCCACGCGCAGACTCTGGTAACCGTCGTACGACATCTCGTCCTTCTCTCGGTGGATTCTCTGGCCGAAGGCCCGTACACAGGCCCGTATATCGGTCACGCTAAGAGCTGACGTTGACGTCAGAGGCAAGGGGGAATGTGGTGCGCATCGGTGAACTCGCGGCCAAGGCCGGCGTGAGCGTGCGAGCGCTGCGGTACTACGAGGAGCAGCGCCTCCTCGCCTCGGAGCGCAGCCCCAGCGGCCAGCGGCACTATCCGGACAGCGCGGTCGACCGAGTCCTGCTGATCCAGCAGCTGTACGCGGCAGGGCTGCCGAGCAGATCGATAGTGGAGCTGCTGCCGTGCGTCGTGACCGGCGAGGTGACGCCGGAGCTGCTCGAACGACTGTCGGCGGAGCGCGATCGCATCGACACCCAGATGAGCGCCCTGGCCACCGCCCGGGACAGGCTGGACACCGTCATCACCGCGGCCACCACCAC
>NZ_DATCVQ010000023.1:0-6150 GCF_036566765.1 Streptomyces sp. | reverse complement strand
CCAGCACGCGGTGTCGCTCGCGTACGTGGTGCCGGTGACCGGCGACTGCCGCCCGCGGCAGGACGCGCTCGACCTGGTCTGGGTCAGCCCGCAAGAAGCCGCCTCACCCGCCGTGCAGAACGAGATGCCCGGCGGCCACGGGACGCTGCTGAAACAGGCCCTCGCACACGTGGGACACACATACTGAGATCCCCCCGCCCGACGCTCCGCGGGGAGCTGCGGGCTGGAGGAACCCGTCCAGAGCGGCGAGCGGGGTCATTTCGCACCGGTACCGACACGTCCTCGGTGCCGAGGCTCACCCTCGCCGAGGGGATCGCTCCATCCGCATGGCGTCGCACGAGCCGTCGATGCTGCGGGCGTGGAGCGCAGCGCTGTCACGCGGGGCGACGGAACGTGGGAGCCCAGTCCCTCGACATGCGGGACCACCGCCGGCCGGGGCTGTACGTGTTCGTTGCTGGGCCCGGTCCCGGTTTGTCGACGAGCGCCTCCAGGGCAGGGACTTCCGGTGCACCGACGAGCACCGCCCCTTCGTCCCGCCGCTCCGCGTCGGTGTGGGGCGCGCCCTGGCGGCCAGCCCTGAGCAGTGGGCTCACCGCGTCGCGCAGTACCGCTTCGACTCGCCGGACAGCCCGCTGAACGAGGGCTGATGGCTACTCTCGCGAAAGAGTCCGCTCCGGCTCCGGCACCGCTCCGGCACGTCGCACGGCGGGTACCGGAGCTCGACGCTCGGCGAGGGCCATCCCGACGGATGCATGGACTGGTTCGTCCATTCCGGTGCATGGACGTCCTTCCGCTGCGGCCGAGGTCCGATGCAGCGCACAGCCCGGGTCAAGGCGTACCGCAAGCAGGTCCGTGAAGGGATGCTCCGGCGTGTCCTGTTGTGCTGGGTCAGTGGCCTGGGATGCCATCTGATCCTGGACGGCCACGCGAGGCTCGCCTCTGCGATCGCCGAGTCCGTCGAGCCTCCACTGGGAACGACGGGACGACATCCACGAAGCCCTTCCTCGGCCTCGCCACCTGCCTCATCACCCACCGACACGTCCAACGCCTTTGTCAGGACTTCTAAGAGCGTCCGCCAGTAGGTCATCGAATGCGTGGTGTGCGGGGTCGTGTGTCCCATCGGTAGCGGGTCCAGGCCCGTCGGATCAGGCAGCGCATAGTGATGATCACGGAGGCCACGGCGAGGAAGAAGTCGACGATGGCTCTGCGTCTTTCCGTGCAGCGACGCAGTCTCCCGAAGTTGTTCATCCAGGAATTCGTGCGCTCGACCACCCACCGACCGCCGGTCTGGATCGGGACCTTCGCCCCGCGTGGGACGATGCGTGCGTCGATGTTCTTGTCGGCCAAGCCGTCGTGGACAACGCGGTAGTCATAGCCCGCATCCAGGCTCAATCGAGGGCGCATCGGCGGCGGACCGAGGTCTTTCTCCAGGCTGGCGTAGCGGTTGAGGGTGGGCGGCAGCAGGGTGTGGTCACGTATGTTCGCGGGCGCCGGCTCGGTGACCAACGGTATGCCTTGCGCCTCGGTCAACTGCGAGCGCTTCATGCCCTGTTTGGCCCGGTCGACCGGGCTTTTGCCGGCGCACTCGCCACCAGAGGGTGCTTTGACGATACAGCCGTCAGCGACCAGATGGTCCAGTTCGAGGCCGATCATGCGGTCGTAGGCGGTCAGGACCAGCAACCGGAGATGCTCCATCACGCCCAAGGCGATCCACTCGTCCCTCCGGCGGCGCAGAGTCGTGGCCGAGCAGTGCTCGTCCGCGACGCGCTCGTAGCCACAGCCGAAGACGACCAGCACCTGGACCAGCCGGTCGAAGACCACCGCATCCGCGATCCGCGGGTTGTGGCAGCCCAGCGGATGCCTGTCCTCCCGCACGGGCAGCAGAGCGAGGAACTGGTCCCGGACGGGGCCGAGAAGGGATGACGGAACGGCAGCCACGGATTCCCAATGATCAAGAAGCGTGGACAACTCCATGATCGAGGATCCGTGCCTGCAACCACTACAGCCACCTACTGACAGGCACTCTGAACGATCATGTTACGAGTTCTCAGCACACATGCCCTGTCATGGTCGTGTCCCAGCGCATGCCGGCGACCATGTGTTCCAGGTAGCCCGCGTCGCTGACGGTCACCACAATCTCTGCGTAAGGGATCTCAGCGAAGGAGTAGTCCTCCTCCAGCTCCAGCCCATCCCATACGTCCAGCTCCTCCGGATCTTCCAGCGCTGCGGCCTCGCTCAGGTGCGGGGCGTTCCGGTAGGGGCTGATGTCGTAGGAAGTCACGATGTCGGCGGCGCATTGTGAGAACTCCTCGGCGTTGCCGGAAGTAAACACGGAATAGCCGGGGCGGCTGCCCCCGCTCAGCTTGTACACGTCTTCCGCTTTGCGCCTGGGCTCGAGGATGGTCTTGCCGTCGTCCGCGAGCAGGTACCCATCCTTGGTAACCCTTATCTCCTTACCGAGGATGAATTCGTAGAGTTTCCGGAACTCGTCCTTCAGCCGCATGCCTGCTGCGATGGCCTTGCCCTGCTCGTCGGTGAAGGGGTATCGCTCTCCGCCGTGCTCCTCATCGTCTTCGTTGTGCAGAAACCCGTTATCCAGGTGCCACCAGGCGTCCACCAGGAGAGACAGGGGGAAGACGGTCTCTTGTGGCACAAATGGGACGTCGGGGTTGATGACGTGCACCCTCCCACGGAGGGTCGAGCCTTCGACCGAGTCTACGGACACGGTGAAGATACTGGTCATGCTGGGGCGCCCCTTCAGTGGGAAGTGGTGGTCACACTTGATCACCAGTCAGTCCGGAGAGTAGGCGGTCCCACTGACACTCGTTCCCGGGGTCATACGCGCACACGCATCCGATCGCCTACTGGCGGACGCTCTAAGAGGTCATCTCACTTGGATGGTTCGGTAGCAACACTGATCTGCTACCGCAGACTGGCCGCATGACACGGCTGCACCTGAAACTGGGAGGAACCGCGACGTGACCCGATGGATGAGCCGCGCCCCACGATGGGTAGTGGCACTGGCCCTGGCCATCGCCGCCGGCCTGCTGTTCGTCGGTGCCGTCTCCCACATCACCGACCTCCTCCGTCACGGCCTGCACCCCTACGACTGGGCACCGAGCTGGCTCAACCTCTACTGGTCCTCACTCGCCCTCTTCGACCCGCTCGCAGCCGCACTCCTCCTCGGCGGCAGGCGCCGAGGAACGGACCTCGCCTGCGCCATCATGGCGACCGACATCGCCGCCAACTGGTATGCGACCTACGGCATCCAGCACAGCAGCCTCCTCGCCCAGCCAGGACTGCAACGGCTCACCGCATTCGCGGGACTCGTCCTCGCCACCGCGCCGTTCATCCGACGTCACCTTGCCGAATGAGATGACTTCTCAGACCTCTGCACACTCAGAAAGGTCGCTTCGGCCGACCACTCGGCAAGGTGACGCAGTCATTCGAAGTGTGCGGGTCCACCGCCCGACCTCCGTGTTAGAACCGAAAGATCAACCCGATGAAAGTGGAGAGGGCGCTGCGCATGAGCCTGTCGAGGAATTCAACTTCCCTGCCGCGCGACACAAAGGTCCTGTTCATAGGACTGCATCCGAGTGCGCTCGACTACAGTCGGCTGCCCGACGAACTCGACGAGGCGGCGCTCGCGGCCCGGATCGAGGCCGGGAACGACGCGGCGCGCGAGGCGGGGGTCGACGGTGTCGTCTGGCTGATCGACGACACCTCCCCGGACCGCGCCGAGGCGACCGTCCGGCAGCATCTCCAGGAGCACACGTTCGGCTTGGCGATGCTCGGCGGTGGAGTCCGCATGCTCCCGGAGTACACCCTCCTGTTCGAGCGCCTGGTCAACGCCCTCACCGAGGCGGCCCCCGAGATCCGACTGTGCTTCAACACGACGCCGGAGAACACGGTGGACGCGCTGAGGCGCTGGATCCAGGCGTAAGCGCGCGGCGGAGCAGCCGTTCGCGACCCGATCGCCAGTCGCCCTCGACCGAGGGTGCGCAGCCGCTGACCGGCCCTGCCGACAGGTGTCGAGAACACCTGCTCCGCGGCCTGGTCGCATCACCCGCCCGCCCGACGCCGCGGCACCCGCGACAGGTGCGCGCCGCTGCCGGCGGAGGCGAGATCGGGTCAAGCGGCATGGTTCCGGCCGCTGCTCGCGGAGAGTTGTCCGTGAACTCCCCCGGAATTGTCCGTGATCGGTAACAGACGGATCCCTTGGCCGCCGCGCCTCGTCCTGACAGGTGGTCGCAAGGTGACCAGGGACCGGTGCGGGACTGCAGGAAAAGGGGGCGGACATGGCGCGGCACGGCGGTGGGCGGGGCTGGTACGGCAAGGTGGTCGGGGCGGCGCTCGGGGTGACGATGCTCGCCGTCGGCGCCTCGGTGTGGACCGCGCAGGCTGGTAACGCGGGTGACTCGTCGCCAAAGGCGAACGCGCCGGCCACGCCGGTCAGTGACGTCAAGCCGGTCGCAGTGACCATCGCTCACGCCTCGGATGCGGGAGCCCGCGGAGTCAACATCACCATCGATGACGGCCCCGACCCCGTGTGGACCCCTCAAGTACTCGGCCTGCTGCGGGAGTACGGGGTGAAGGCCACGTTCTGCATGGTGGGGACGCAGGCGCAGGCCCACCCGGACCTCGTGAAGAAGGTGGTCGCGGCCGGGCACCGGCTGTGCAACCACTCGGTGTCGCACAACACCGCCATGGACAAGGCTTCCCAGACCTACCAGTCGCAGCAGATACTCGACGCCGAACGCCTGATCACCAAGGCATCCGGGGGCGTACGACCGATGTACTACCGAGCGCCTGGCGGGGCGTTCACCCCGTACAGCCGCCAGCTCGCCGCTTCCCGGGGCATGCGCCCATTGGGCTGGAACGTGGACACCAAGGACTTCGAGCGTCCGGGCGCACATGCCATCGTCGCCACCGTCGAGCGGGAACTGCCAAACGGACCGACACTCCTCTTCCACGACGCGGGCGGTGATCGTTCCCAGACCGTCGAGGCCCTGCGCCTGCTCCTTCCCCGACTCAAGGAGCAGGGCTACTCCTTCGGCTTCCCGGTGCGCTGAGCCCCAGCGCAGGGCCGGTCTCCGCGTTCGAGGCGGCGGCTCCGGGCCAACCGACGGAATGTGGCGATCTGTTGAAATACGGCCGTCGCCAGGTGACGCTCCCACATTGAGGCGCGGAGATTCCCCCTGGACAACCGAGGCGCCCCCGTCGCCCGCGGCTTCGGCACCGCCGCCCGCACCACTGTCAGTGCCGGATGACACCCTGACCTGGCTCGGGACATCGGCACCCTCACACGCGATCTCGGCGGGGCCAGGATTTCGGCTGCTGAACGGCTCGGAGCTGTGAACAACGTGCGCACACGCTCGTACAGGCGGTCGGTGGCGCTGTCGTTCTCTTCGGCGCGTACGCCACCTGGCGGCAGTTGAGGGTCAACCAGGAGGGTCTGAACGCCACCCGGGAAGGACACATCACCGACCGCTTCAGCCGGGCAGTCGATCAGCTCGGCAGCGAGAACACGGACGTGCGGATCGGTGGCCTCTACGCGCTGTGGCGGATCGCGGACCATTCGCCTTACGACCGGGAGGCGGTCATCTCGATCAAGGCCGCATTTGTTCGGACTCACCTGCCATGGCCTCCGCAAGGGCACGACTCCCCGGCGGCGGAAGCCTCCATCAACTCCGTGCCTCCGCTGGAGACCCGTGCCCCGGATGCCCAGGTGGCACTCACCAGCCTCGGGGTCCTGTGCCAGGAACGCCACCCCGACTGGCTCAACGTCAGCTACACCGACCTGCGTCGGGCCGACTGCGACGGCCTGTGGCTGCACCACATCAACTTCGACGGGGCCTGCCTGGAAGCGGCGAGTATCTACCAGGTCAACCTGACCAAGGCTTCGCTGATCGCGGCCAACATGCGGCACGTGGAGCTCGGGACGTCGATTCTCCGCCAGAGCCGCTGCATCGAAGCCGACCTGCGCGGTGCTCGCATGGTCAGGGCCGACCTCAGCGACGCCGACTTCTCCGACGCCGACCTGCGGGAGGCAAATCTGCGCAAGGCGCGGGGCCATGGCACCAAGTTCACCGGCGCGGATCTGAGACTGGCTGATCTCCGAGGAACCGACCTCACTGGTGCCGACCTGAC
>NZ_DATCVQ010000022.1:0-4427 GCF_036566765.1 Streptomyces sp. | reverse complement strand
CTGAGCCATGTTCGGTGCCGCGTCGCGCGACCAGTGGCTTCACGCCGAGCGCGCGGACGAGGGCTGGGTGCCCAAGGAGCAGGACAGCGACTGGACCTACTGCTACACCTACGACAGGCTCTGACCGATCCGATCCGATCTGGTCCGGTCCGCTCCGCTCCGGCCAGGTGACCCGCCGGCGCCGCATGGCCCCCGAGGAATCCGGGCCTGCGGACGACGTGCGCGAAGGTAGCCGGGACCTGCGGCACGGTGAAGCCGACCGGGACCTCGTTCTTACGAACGGCGGTCTCACCACCCCGGGACTGCTTCGTCCAGGACGTCTGATCCACTGAACCGTGATCTCCACCCACCGGCAGCCAGCGCCGGGCTGACCCTCCGGCAGGGCCCTGCCAGCCGCCAGATTCGACCAGTTTTCCGTCCGCCACCGGCATCGGACGAAACGAGGAACGGGGAGATCGCCCACCTCGAGCACCGAACCAGCGCGGCAACCCGAGGCAGCCAGCTCTGGCGTGGGCAGACAGTCAAGGGGCGAAGCCCCCGTCACCACCACAGCCCCGTCGCTCTGACGCCGACCCCGCCAGCGGCGGCGCGACCCACCCGACCTGCCGCGTGCTCTGGCCGAGTGGGTCACGATGCTCATCGTCACCCGCGAGGGTGCCCGGCGCTGCAAGCTTCCGCCGCACCTGCGTGCGCTGGTCGCCCTGGTATACCTGCGCCGTCACGACACCCTCGCCCGCATCGCGGCCGGCTTCGGAGTTCCGTCGGCACCGCCCACGTGCCCCCGTCCGCCTGGATCGGGGGCGCGGTGCATCGAGGCAAGGCGCCCCGCAGTTAGCTACTCTCGCGGGGTCGGGCGGAGCCGGTCAGCGCCACTGCTGCCAGACGCCGTAGTTGCAGCCGATGACCCGCAGGCCGTAGGTCCGGCTGTCGTCCAGGCACATCCCGGTGGACTTGTTGCGGAAGAAGACGTTGCCGCTGTTGTTCCCAACCCCCCACTTGCAGTCGTTGTTGTTCCACTCGCACGGTGCGGCCTGGGCACCGCCCCACCAGGTCTGGAAGAGGCAGTCGGCGGTGGCACGGTTTGCACCATGGCGTAGCCGTTCCCATCGCCCCATAAGGTCCACTGCTGCCACACGTCGTCGCGCTCAAGCCGCACCGCATCCGCCGCGTCCTGTCCGTGGTCAGGCGCGGTCCTGGATGTGCAGCGGCTCGAAATGCCAGATGAGGTCGCCGATATAGCTGAACCAGTCCTGGTGCCAGCCGGGCGGGGCGTCGAACCCGGCGAGCAGCGGCCCGTTGCGGTATCTCGTGCGTCGTCCAGGCGCGGCCGCGGGACCTCCTGACCGTCAGGGGAGCGGCAGGCCCTCGGCGGTTCGGCGCGCGGTGCGGTCCTGCTGCCATTGCTGGGCCGCCTGCAGCATGGCCTGTCCGACGTGCTGGAAGAAGTCGCCGATGTCGTTGAGCCGGGCACCGGCGGGTGAGGTGGTGCCGAGGGTGTCCGCTCCGGTGTGGGCGAAGTCGGCCAGCGCGGCGTTCTGGCGGGCGCTGGCCATCCAGCCGCGGAACCATGCGTCCGCGTCGATGACGTAGCGTTCACGACGCCGGCGGGGGTCGCGTTCGCGGCGAATGAGTTCCTGCTCCTCGAGCTGGCCGATGGCCTTGGAGACCGAGGCGGGGCTGACCTTCAGGCGCTCGACGAGTTCGGCGGCGGAGAGACTGCCGCTGTCGGTGAGATAGAGGGTCGCGAGGACGCGGGCGGTCATCCGGGGCAGTCCGGTACTGATCATGACGGCGGTGAAGCGCTCCTCAAGTTCCTGGACGGTGCCCGGTGCGTGCGTTTGCGCTGGGCTGGTGTCCAGTGACGCTTGGCGTCCTGGGCGGCTTCGCCGGGCCCGGTCCTGGGTGGCCTGCTGGGCATGGTCGGCCTGGTAGCCGTCGGGGCCGCCGTTGCGACTCACCTCGCGCGTGACGGTCGACAGGGGGCGGTCGATCCGGGCGGCGATCTCCGTGTAACTGAGCCCCTCGGCCAGCCCCTCGGCGATCCGCTCTCGGTCCTGATGCGTCAGCCGGCCTCCAGGCATGGGGGCACCTCCAGCAGCGTCAGCCCGCTCGGTACGGCGGGGTCCGTGGACAGTCTTACGTTCGCCACCACGTCATTGCAAGTCTCGATGACTGAGCTTGCATTCAGCCTCACCCTCATTGCAACTTAGGGCCCTAAGATGCTTTAGATACAGGCTTTTTGACGCTCTGTGGCGTTGACGGATCAATGAATGCAAGTTACGTTCGTCATCACCTAAACGTTGTCCGTTGCGATCGCGGCGGCCCTGGTGGCCGCCGCTCGCTCACTGGGATGGGATCTCCGATGACGCACACGCCTGCCCTCGCGCGTGTCTCCGCCTGGCACCGGCCCCTGCTGGCCTGCTCAGGCCTCATGGCCGCTCTCGTGCTCGCCTGCGGTGTCGGCCTGGCTGTCGACGACCGGCTGCTGCTCGGAGAGTCGGTCTGGTACAAGCCGCTGAAGTTCGGCTTCGGCTTCGCCCTCTACGCCGCCACCCTCGCCTGGCTTCTCCCCCGGCTGAACAAGGGGCGGCGCCTCGCCCAGTGGCTGGGCACCGTCTTCGCGGCGACCACGGTCGCGGAGGTCGGCGCCATCACCGTCCAGGCGGCCCGCGGCACCGTCAGCCACTTCAACGCAGACCAGACCGACAGCGTCACCCTCGCGCTGACGCCGATCCTCACCTTCGGCGTCATGGTCATCGTGATCGCGCAGCTCGTCATCGGCGTCGCCGTACTGATCCAGCGCACCGGAAGCCCAGCCCTCAACCTGGCGATCCGCGCCGGCACCGTCCTCGCCGTCGCCGGCATGCTCATCCCCGTCTACTGGATGGTCACCGAGATCAACGAACGCACCGTCACCGACGCCAACGGCCACGCCATCCCGATGTACCAGGGCCACGGCATCGGCGACCCCGACGGCAACGGCATGCCGCTGACCCACTGGAGCGTCACCGGCGGAGACTTCCGCGTCCCGCACTTCTTCGCCCTGCACGGCATCCAGATCCTGCTCGTCCTCGTTGCCGTACTGACCGCCTTCGCCGCCCGCAAGGCCTGGCTGCGCAGCGAGCGGGTGCAGGCCCGCCTCGTCGGCGCCGCTGCCTTCGGATACACCGGGCTGGTCGCGGTGGTGACCTGGCAGGCCGGCCGCGGCCAGTCCTTCGCCCACCCCGACACCGCGACCCTCACCGCCCTCGCTGCCGTACTGCTCCTCACGGCCGGGGCCATCGCCAAGACGATCAGCGCAGCCAAGCGGGCAGAGCGAGACCGGAAGACACCGATACCCGCGGGCGTCTGACCACTGCTCCCGGTGCCGCAGCGCGCGAACCGCTGAGCGGCACCGGGATTGCACGCGACCGGAGCCCGCCGTGACGCGGTGCCGCCGCCAGGGGGCGCTCGTATTGCTACGGCAGACGGACCTGTAGTGCTGCGTGATCGGCATCGAGCGTCGGTGTGGAAGTGAACAGCGGGCCACGACCGGCTGACGGAGCACCTCAACGGTACGGCGGCGGCAGCGTCCTGCGGCGTTGCCGCGGGGTGATCCCGCACCGACGACGCAGCGATGACGAGGACCTACCTGGCTGGCAAGCCGCCCACAACAAGTCCCACAAGCAGGTCCGCGCCCGCGTCGAGCACGTCTTCGTCCGGATGAAGGCGTGGAAGATTCTGCGCGACTGCCGCCTGCATGGCGGCGGCATGCACCACGCGATGCTCGGCATCGCCCGCCCGCACAACCTTGCCCTCACCGGATAGCCCCGCCGCGCAGAGGATCGCGGCGGGGCTGGCCTACTCGAACGACGTCGCACGTCGACAGTCAATGCAGTTGGCATTCCGAGGGCTCGATGTCCGGCTCCCCCGGGGGCAGCTCCCCGGTGCGGTATCGGTAGAGCCAGGCTGCCGCCCTGCGCTCCGCGTGCTTCTCGATGACCGGTTCTCCCTGCTCGTCCAGTCCGAGGACGCTGGCGAAGACCGCGACGCAGATCTCCATCTGGGAGGGCGACTCGCGCAACTCCTCCCAGTAGTCGACCCCGTCCAGCATCGGGTGGCCGACCGACCCCCAGGCAAGCCATCCAGCGAAGCGTCGGAGGGCTCCGGAAGCACCAGGACTGAGATGCGAAGGTATGCGAAGAATCCAGCCCCGGCCTTCCCCGGTCGATCGTCAACCTCCCGCCGCAAGAGGCGACGGCCTCTCAGAGGGACGCCGATCGTTACAGGGAAGCCCTGAGTTGGAGCATCCCCATGTCCTCGCGATCTCCGCACGGCTCTTCTTGATCTTGATGATCTTGATCTTGATCGGGCAAAGGGCCGTTCAAGAGAGATGACTGGGTTTTCTTTCGGTGTCCGCGACGATGGCCAGTCGGCAGGCAAGTCGG
>NZ_DATCVQ010000021.1:0-3271 GCF_036566765.1 Streptomyces sp. | reverse complement strand
CGGCCGATGAAGCTGGAGACGATCCGCCACCACAGGCCGGCGCGGTCCCAGGTGGAGCCGCCGGGCTGCTGATAGGACACGGGGCCCTCGACGCAGACCAGGTCGACCGTGCCGACCTCCTCGATCACGCGGCCGGTGATGAACTTCAGCCGGGCGTCGCGCTCGGCGAGGGAGTCGGCACGTCGGCCCGAGGTCGGTACGCGGGCGGTGCCGCCGACGGTGGAGATGCCGGTTCCGGTGAGGCTGATGTCCAGCCCGGCCACGCGGTAGAGGCGGTTGGTGCCCGCGGCCGGGCGGGTGGTCAGCCCGGCCGCGGGAGTCTCGATGGTCACCGGGCGCCTCCAGCCGGGAGGCCGAGGATCCGGCGCTGGTTGGCGGTGAGCGCCTCCGCGTTGTGGCCGACCGCGTCCAGCAGTTGGTTCGCCAGCCGCTGGTTCACGCGCCTCTGCGCGTCGAGTTCCTCGCGGAGCGCCGTGACCGTGGTGGGCTCGATCGGGCGGGCGTCCAGCTGCTCGCGCAGGCGGGTGATTTCGGAGGCCTGACTGCTGCACGTGAATCGGGAGTCGGCCAGCTCGCGGCGGGCCTCGTCACGCATGTCGAGGGCGGTGGTGTACAGGTTGGTCAGGTCACGGCGGGAGAGACGTCGTCGCATGTCAGGCTCCGTTCTGCTGGCGGGAAATAAGGGGCCACTCCGGTGCGCAGTACGCCGTCGGGTCCGTCTTGCGGAGGTGGTCCTGGAGGCTGGCGGCCTGCTCGGCGGCCCACCCCGCCTGCACCGCGTGCAGCTCGCTCAGCGAGTACGCGGCCACCTGCGGGTAGCGGGTGCCGATCCGCCACGCCACGCGGCACGCGGCGATGGCGTCGGCGTCGGAGGTGTGCGCCTCGCCGATCGGGACGGCGTAGTGGGCGCACAGGTCGGTCAGGCGCCGCTTGCCACGGCGGTACTTGTCGACGGCCTTGTCGATGACGAACGGGTCGACCACGTAGAGGCCGTTGAGTCCGTCGGGCAGCGGGTCGAGGCCGTGGCGGGCGGCCTCGCGGTCGAGCATCGTCAGGTCGTAGCGGGCGTTCATCGCGACGACCGGGATCCCGGACGCGATGACCTGGCCGAGTGCGGCGAGGACTTCGGCGACGACCTCGGCGGCCGGGCGGCCCTCGGCCTGGGCGCGTTCGGTGCTGATGCCGTGGACGGCCGCGGCCTCGTCGGGGATGTCGACGCCGGGGTCGGCGAGCCACGAGGCGGACGCGGTGGGCTGTCCGCCGCCGCACTGGACGACGCACGCGGTGACGATGCGGTCGTTCTCGACGTCGACGCCCGAAGTCTCCAAATCGAAGCCACACAGGCGGCCGAGGTGCCAGCTCATGCGCGGGCCCCCGATCCGGGCTGCGCAGCCGCCGGCCACTCCGTCGAGCCGCCCGCCGCAGGGGCAGGCGCGGCAGCCTGCTGCGCAATCTCCTCGACGGTCACCCGTTGCGGCGGGAACTCCTCGTCGACGGACACCTCGCCGCGGTTAATGGACTGGAACGCCACCAGCAACTGGGCAACGTCGTGCTCCGTCCACTTTCCAGACGGGCGGCCGAACTTGGTCTCGATGCGGTCCTGGGTGACGCCGATGCCCTCGAAGGCGCGGATCGCGTCAGCGATGCGCTGCGGGAGCGGCTTCCCTCCGCCGTCCTGGAGGGTCTTCGCGCAGAGCTGCTTGGCCTCCTCGACGAACCACGGCGGGAGGATCGCGAAGATCGCCTCACGGACGCGGCGGGCGCCGTTGTTGGCGTTGTTCTCGTAGATGTCCCGCATGTCGGTGAGCTGCTTCGGGCCGCCCTTCTGGTCCCTCTTGTGCGGGACGATGAAGGTGCTGCTGTTGCGGGAGTTCTTCTCGACGTCCCAGGCGAACGCCTGCATCTCGGACTGGCCAAACTCGTCGTCGCGGCGCATCTCGACGAGGCCGTACTGAATGTTGCCCCAGCAGCGGGCGAGCTCCCGGGCGAGGTGCACGGACGGGCCGGTGATCGTGCCGCCGCCGCGGGAGTAGCGGAAGAACGCCCGCTCGGCAAGGAACGGCTGCGTGCAGGACTGCCGCATCTCGGCGATCGCAGCGTTGATGTTCCGAGGGCACTGCTGGGCGACGACGATCGCGGCCTGGACCTCGGCGACCGCGCGGGACTGCTCCACGGCGGTGCCCTGCCCGACCCGCGCCGGGGCGGCGGCCGGCGTCATGCGCTCGATGGGCTGGTTCACAGGTACTCCTCGGTGTCACGGATTTCGGCCCACGTGGGCAGGGAGAGGTATGCGATGTCATCGCTGTAGCCGGGCCACTGGCCGGCGCTGGCGCACTCGGCGTAGACCTCCAGCGCTCGGCGGTTGCGGGCGGCGCCGATGCGGCGGGCGACGGCGTCCATCTCGACGACAGTCACGAGGTAGGGCGCGGTCTTCTCCTGGCAGACGAAGACGAACGCGGCGGTCTCGTCGGCGAGGTTGAGGGCCTTTGCGCCGGAGCGGTACCAGTCGTCTTGCTGGTGGTAGCCGAACTCCTCGACGGACCGGGCGAGGGCCTTCGGTTCGGCCGACCGGCAGGTTTTGTAGTCGGGGATGATCAGCCGCCCGGAGCGGGTGTCGGGCAGCCAGTCGAGGCGGGCCCTGCGCATGACGCCGGTCGGGCCGTCGCGCCAGACGAGGGTCTGCTCCGGGCGGCCGCGAGCGGGGTCGAACAGGCGGGAGGCCACGGGGTGGCGGCGCAGCGCGTCCGCCATGTCGTGGACCATCTGGTAGTCGTCCGGCTTCAGCGGGACCCCGCCATTGGCGCGTACGGCGGCCACCTCGTCCTTGACCGCCTTCGCCCGCCACTCGGTGGCGTCGATCCGGACGAGGTCGGGGCCGTCGCCGAGGACGAGTTTGTGGGCGGCGGTGCCGACGTCGAACGTCTGCTTCGGGGCCTGCGGGTTGTCCTGGGCGTGCCGGAAAAGGGCGGGGCAGGACGGTGGGAGGAGGAGGCGGGCACCGCTGGAGGAGAGGGAGCCGCCCGGGATGGGGTCGGCGTGGTACTCCTCGGCGGTGATGTCGTAGACGCCCGGTTCGGTGATGAGGCCGGCGGCCTGCGTGGCGGTGCTCATCGGCCCTCTCCCTCCGGGTGGTAGGTGTAGAAGCGGCGCGGGGTGCCGTCGCCGTGGCGGGTCAGACGGCCGGTCGCTTCGAGAAGCGCGAGGTGGCGGCGGATGGTGGCCCGGTAGGTGTGCGAGCGGAGGAACGCGCGGTACACGGGCTTGGCCCGGC
>NZ_DATCVQ010000020.1:0-2295 GCF_036566765.1 Streptomyces sp. | reverse complement strand
GCCGTCTCCGCACGGGTGCCGACCACCATGAGAAGCGGTCGCTGCCCGATCAGCGGCACCTGCGCGAACGCGTCGAACGTCGCCATCTTGTCGACGCTCGTCCAGTCGAATGCCTTGGCGGCTCGCTCGTGATCGGCACGCGGGGTGCAGTAGTAGTCGAAGCCCTCGGCCGCGTGCTCGCCCCCGATCGCTCGCGCCTCGTCCGCCGTCGCCGGGAAGAGCGGCAGAACCCCGGGGTCGTCGCCGTTGGCGCGGGCCGTACGGGCAGCCGCGGCCCCGTCGAGCATCGCCTGGAACACGGCTGGGTCCTGGGTGCCGTTGGCGCCGACACGGAACTGGCGGGCGACATCGGCAGCGCAGACGGTCCCGAGCGCCTTGATCCGGTGGTCGCTGGCCGTCGCAGGGAGCGAGTAGCCGCCCGACGCGCAGATGCCGAGCGCCCCGATGCTCTCGCTGTCCACCTCGGGGCGGGTGGTCAAGAAGGAGACGGCCGCCTTGATGTCCTCGATGCGCTGAGCCGGGTCCTCCAGCCCTCGGGGAAGGCCACCGCTGGCGCCCTGGTACGCCGCGTCATAGGCGACCGTCACGAAGCCCTGCTCGGCCAGCCGTGAGGCGTACAGCCCCGAAGCCTGTTCCTTGACCCCCGTCCCCGGGTGACCGACGACGATGGCGGGCGCATCGCTGGCGCCTGCGGGGACGTAGAGGTGTGCAGCGATCTGAATCCCTGCGCTGTCGAATGTGACGTCCAACTTGCTGACCATGGAGTCTCTCCTCCGTACTTGCGGCCGGTCCGTCCGGTCCGCACCGGGGGCATCCGCCTCCGGCACACACCAACTTCCACCGCTTCGAAGGACCGCAAAAGCGGCCAGCTTTTGCCTGGGAACGTTCCTTCCCTCCCATGCTTCGTACGCCGCGGCCACAATTGACCCATGAGCAATCCAGCGGCGCCCAACGAGCTCGGAGCGTTCCTCAAAGCCTGTCGAGCACGCCTGACCCCAGGTCAGGTGGGCCTACCTGACCTGGGAAATCACCGAAAGGTACGTGGCCTCCGCCGGGAAGAGGTCGCCTCCCTCGCCGTGATCAGCGTGGACTACTACACCCGGCTCGAGCAGGGGCGGGTGAAGGCGTCCGCATCGGTCCTGGAGACGCTGGCTCGCGCACTTCGGCTGGACGAGGACCAGCAGGCATATATGTACGAGATCGCGGGCAAGGTCGATGCGCTCCCCAGAAGACGACGGACCGTGCAGAAGATCCGGCCCGCCGCACGCCGCCTCCTCGATCAGCTGGTCGATACGCCCGCGCTGGTCCTCGGAAGAAGGCTTCACGTCCTCGACTGGAACCAAGCCGCCGCGGCCCTGTTCACCGACTTCTCGGCGATTCCCGAACCAGAGCGCAACTACATCCGGCTGATGTTCACCCACCCGATCGTGCGCGGCCTGCACGCCACGTGGGAACACGACGCCCGCGACGCCGTGGCCGCACTCCGGATGGAGGCCGCCAAGGACCCCGACGATCCCGACCTGGCCGTACTCGTCGGCGAGCTCTCCGTGAGGGACGCCGACTTCCGCACCTGGTGGGCCGAACGGCACGTGAACTCCGCCAGCTTCGGGACCAAGCAGTACCACCACCCCGTGGTCGGCGATCTGACCCTGGACTGCGACACCTGGCAGAGCCCCGACGGTTCCGGGCAGCGCCTGATGGTGCTCACCGCCCCCGCAGGCAGCCCGTCGGACGATCGCCTCCGCATCCTGACCTCGTGGGATGCGAACCCCGGCAGAGCCGACGGATTTACACTCCGCTCCCCGTAGGAGCGCTCACCAACCCGATGGACGTACGTTGCCCAGCACCCGGGTCACGGCGATCTCGATGACCACGCGCTCCGGGTTGGGCCGGGGCTGCCGGTAGCGCTCGGCGTACCGCCGCTCGGCCTCGGCCACCGACTCCGCGTCGTCCTTGACCACCGCCGTCCCCTCCAGCGTGCACCAACGACGCCCGTCCACCTGGCTGACCGCAGCCTGCGCACCAGCCCCGGCCGCGCGTACGTTCCGGACCTTCTTGCTGCCCGCGCTGCTGATGACGCGCGCGATGCCGGCCTCGGGATCGAACGTCACCCCCACCGGGACGAGGTGCGGGCTGCCGTCCGGGCGGCTCGTCGTCAGGAAGCAGACCCGACGCTCTCGCCAGAACTCGTCATTCTCCGCGGGGGACGGTGCGTCGACTGTCATGGGTGCTCCTTCGTGAACCAGGGCCGTGGCTGCCACGGCTCTCTCGGTGGGTCAGCGGTTGTCGCCACTG
>NZ_DATCVQ010000019.1:0-4235 GCF_036566765.1 Streptomyces sp. | reverse complement strand
TCGATCGCCTCCTCCCTGGATCGCACCTCGATCAGCGCGAAGCCGGCCACGGCCTCCTTGGCCTCGGCGAACGGCCCGTCCGTCACGGTGATCTCCTCACCGGACGAGCTCACCAGGATGCCGCCCGGCTCGAGACCGCCGGTGGCCAGCAGCGCACCGGAGGCCGTCAACTCCTCGATGAACTTGCCCATTTCGATGTACAGGGCCTCGTCGGGGGCGGCGTCGGAAGGCTTGGTCGTCATCAGGAAGCGCATGGGTACTCCTCTTCATCGTCGTGCCGTGTCGTGCCTCTGTCTGCCTACACGTCGAACGAAGCCATGTGACAGGGAACGCTCGGCATTCCCTGTCACATCATCGGATCGACGTGTCAGCGAGAACCGAACACGACGAACCCCAAAGGACCCCGCCATGAGCACCGTTGACCACCGCCGCACCGCTTCCACCGCCGCCGCCGCGACCGGCGCCCAGGCCGCCCAGCGCGCCACCCGCTCCCTGCTCACCTGCGCGGTCGTCGCCACTCCGCTCTGGGCGGTCGTCGCCCTGACCCAGGCCGCCGCCCGAGACGGCTTCGACATCACCCGCCACCCCCTGAGCGCGCTCAGCAACGGCGACCTCGGCTGGCTCCAGATCACCAACTTCCTGATCGTCGGCACCCTGCTCACCCTCGGAGCGACCGGCCTGCACCGAGCCCTGCACGGCACCCCCGGAGGCGCCTGGGCGCCGCGGCTGGTACGGGTCGCCGGCATCGGCATGATCGCCGCCGGAGTGTTCGTCATGGACCCCGCCGACGGCTTCCCCGTCGGCACCCCCTACGGAATGCCCGCCGAACTCACCTGGCACAGCTACGCCCACTTCGCCGCCGGCTCGATCACCTTCCTCTCGATGATCGCCGCCTGCTACGTCCTGGCCCGCCACTTCAACCGCGCCGGAAACCGCGGCTACACCCTGCTCGCCCGCATCGGCGGCACCGCCCTCCTGCTCGGCAACGGCTGGTCCATGACCGGCGGCAAGGCCGGCACGCTCACCCTGGCCGTGGGCGTCATGACCGCGATGCTCGCGATCTCCCTGATCGCGAACCGGTACCGCAGCAGCCACTGACCCGCCTGCGCCTACGAGCGAGGACGCCCCGCGAGAACGGCCCGGCTTCGGCCAGGCCGTTCTCGCATGCGCGTGCCGCCGAGGGGGCCCGCCACGACCCTCACGCCCCGTCGGACTCCGAGGCCAGCGGGACCTCGCCCGCGGTCTTGCTGAAGCCGAGGGCCTCGACGATGCGGCCGTCCGCGACCCGCATGACGTTGACGCCGCGCACCCACTCGTCGGGGCCGTCCCCGAAGCGGTAGGTCCACACGATCGTCGCGCGATCGCCCGCCACGATCGTCTCCTCCGGCGTGAACTGCGTGCTGCGGTCGTCGGCGAGCGCTGCCCACCAGGCCTCGCACGCTTCGCGGCCGCGGACCACCTCTCCCGTCGGCGCGGGCTGGACGCTCTCCATGACGCAGTCCTCGGCGATCAGGTCGACCAGGAGACCGGCCTCGTGCTCGACGAACGCACGGTTGAAACGGTCCATGACCTCGACGGTGCTGCGGACGGACATCGAATCCTCCTGCGGAGAGATGAGAGATCGACCATTCGGTCTACCTCAATAGATAGACCGGTTGTTCTACCGCGTCAAGAGCTGCCACAATCACGCCATGACGACCTCCGCCAACCCGGCAGCCAAGCCCGGGCCCCGTGAACGGCTGCTGCTCGCCGCCCAGCAGCTGACGTACACCTACGGCGTCGGCGTCGGCGTGGACGCCCTCCTCAAGGAGGCCGGCGTCGCCCGTCGTTCGCTGTACGAGCACTTCGGGGGCAAGGACGGACTCATCGCGGAGGTGCTGCGCCGCAGCACCTCCGAGGACGAGGCGGACTACCGCGCGACGCTGGCCGCCGCGGGCGACGACCCCCGGGCCCGGCTCCTCGCGGTCGTCGACCGGCTCGGCCGCATCGCGTCCGCCCCCGACTTCCACGGCTGCCGCTACCTCGCCGCCGACCTCGCCCTCACGGACCCGGCCCACCCCGGCCACGAGGTCACCCGGGCCTACCGGCGCACCGTCCACGGCCTGTTCGCCGACGAATTCCGCGCCCTCGGGCACACGCGACCGGAATTCGCCGCCGACCAGCTGCTCATCCTCGTCGACGGCCTTCTCGCCGCCGGCGCGACCCGCCCCGACATCCGTCCCGAGGCCGCCTCCCGCGAACTCGCGGAGCACATCATCGACTCGGGGCTCCCGCAGCCGTCATGACGGCCGGCCCAGCCGCAGGCCCCCGCTCAGCGACCCCCGCCTGACGACATGAACGCGGCCGCCAGCACCTTCGCCGCCACCACCGGGTGGAACAGAACGACCGGGGAGGCCGTCATGTTGACCACCTGCACGAAGCGGGACCACACGGCCGCGTCCTTCACCGCGACCCTGAAGAGCCGCGTGTTGTACCAGTGCGCGAACCGGGCGCCGGCCGGCTGCTGACTCGGGTTCCACATCAGGTCCGAGTTGGTGGACAGCGTCCAGGGGGCGAGAAGCATGCGCCCGACGCGCCGCTGGAAGTCCCGCGCGGCGCCGTCGAGCCCCCGCCCCGCGGCCCGCCGCCGACCGAGCATCCGGTGCAGCAGATCGGCCTCCATCGCGGCCACGGTGAGGCCCTGCCCGTACACCGGGTTGAAGACGCACACCGCGTCCCCGACCGCGACGAGCCGGTCGGGCCAGTCCTTGACGAGGTGGTACGGCCGCCACCGATTGTCGACGTTGGTGTAGCGGTACGTGGGCTCCTGGACGGTCCGGCGGGCGAGCTGCTCGGCCAGGTGCGGGTTGTCCAGGCCGTGGGCGAACTCCAGGTATCCGGCGTCGTCGGTCGGCGGCTGATCCTGGAACCCGAACAGCGAGCACGTCCACCGGCCGCCCTCGACGGCCAGGAGCACCCCGGCGCGGGCGACGCGCGGTGCGAACAGCATCTGATAGGCGACGAAGAAGTCCGGATGTCCTTCCTCGGGCCGGTCGAAGTTCATCGAGGTGTACGTGACCTTCGCCTTCACCGTCCGTTGCTCGGGAACCGTGACGCCCAGCTTGCCCAGCCACCCCTCCAGGGCACTGGACCGGCCCGAGGCGTCGACGACCAGATCGGCGGCCAGCTCGATCGTCCGGCCGGCGGACCGGCCACCGCCCTCCCCCTCGTCCTCGCTCCGGCGGTACGTCAGCCCACTCACCCGCCCCTGACCGTCGCGCACCAGGCCCGTGCACGAAGTGCCGGGCAGCAGGGTCACCTGCGGCAGGGCGAGGACCCTGCGGCGCAGCCGCCGTTCCAGCTCGTCGCGGGTGAACGTCTGGATCTCCACGCCGGTGCGGGTCCGCGGTGCGGTGCCGGCGGGCAGCAGGAAGTCGATGCCCTCCCCGTAGTCGAAGACCGGCGCCCCGGCCGCGCGCAGCTCCTCGCGCAGCCCGGGGAACAGCTTCTCCAGGACCTCGCCGCCCTTGGCCAGCATCGCGTGTGCGTGATAGCCCTGCGGTGCGCCCGGGTGGCTGCCGGTGTCCTCGTCGACGGGATCCCGCTCAAGGACGACCACCTCGTCGAAGAAGTCGGCCAGGACCCGCGCGGTCACGAGCCCCGCGTAACTCCCGCCGACGACCACCGATTTGCCCCAGTTCTGATGCTTCGTCATGCGCACCAGCATGCGCAGGCCGAAGCGCCCGCTCCTACGTCACACACCCCGCGCCGACCAGCGCAAAGGATCATTGAGGGCGCACGACCCCGGCGTGTGGCGCAGCCGCTCTGGGTGACATGCGGGCCCTGGTGAAGCAGCGCAGCGGCGATCACACGGGGTCGACGAGGGCCGACCACGTGTTCGGACCCACGATGCCGTCGGCGGTGAGGCGACGTGCGGTCTGGAAGGCGGTTACGGCCTGGGCGGTCCCCGGGCCGAACGCTCCGTCGGCGGTCACGGGGTGGCCGTGGGCGGTGAGCAGGCGCTGGGCGGCTGTCACAGCAGGGCCTCGGTCGCCGGCGCGGACGTCGACGATGAGGGCGTGCCATGTGTCCGGGCCGACGATGCCGTCGGGGGCGAGGGATCGGTCCCGCTGGTACGAGGTCACACGGGCAGTCGTCGCGGGGCCGAAGCGCGCGTCGGCGTCGGTACGGTATCCGTGGGCCACGAGCAGGAGTTGGATCGCGGCGACCGTCTCGCCCTCGGCGCCGGATCCGAC
>NZ_DATCVQ010000018.1:0-3551 GCF_036566765.1 Streptomyces sp. | reverse complement strand
CGGCGGACGTGGACCGTGGTGTGCCCCGCGTGGAGCACGTCCTCCAGGCCGACGCCGTTGTGGTTGCTGTACAGCGCCACGTCGGCCGTGTGCTCCGGCAGGGCGCGGGCCCACTCCTTCAGCACCCCGTGGATGCCGTCGGCCACGATCTCGACCCGGCCGTTCTTCACGGTCACCGAGGTGGCCTGCAGGTGCGGGTGGTGGAGGAACAGGTTCGTCACCATGGACAGGTTCTCGGCGAACAGCTCGTGCGCGATCTGGTACACGCGCCCGGTCTCGCCCGCCTCGTACGGCCCCGGGGCGGTCACGACCGGCTCCCGTTGATCAGCCGGGCGATCCGGACGCAGTAGTCCAGCTCGCGCTCTTCGCCCTCGATGTCTCCGGCAAAGAAGTCCTGCACATTCGGGGGATGCTTGGCGTACCGCCTCGCCTCGACTCGCAGCCACTCGGCTAGCGCCTTCCCGACCAGCGGGTTCATCGCGGCGATGTAGGTGGCGTTGAAGGTCCGCAGTCCGGCCTCGTGGGAGGTGCGTGCTACTGGTAGGGCGGTGTCCACGTTGGATGTGCCGTCAATGTCGGCGAGGACTTCCATCCCCCAAAGCTTCCAGCGACCCGGCGTGGCCTTGGCGACAA
The DNA here is from genome assembly GCF_036566765.1 of Streptomyces sp. Lineage (GTDB taxonomy): Bacteria > Actinomycetota > Actinomycetes > Streptomycetales > Streptomycetaceae > Streptomyces. The sequence goes on along the minus strand of NZ_DATCVQ010000018.1, from coordinate 2,918 downwards.
GTTCATTGAGCCTGTCGGCGGCTGCGGTCAGTTCCTCGGCGGGCGTCATCGCTTGCCGCCCTGGTTCTTCTGCTGACGCCGGGCCGCGAGGTCGTCCCGCTGCGGCTTCGCCACGTCGCGGCGCGCCTGCTCGATGACCTCGTTCGCTCGCTTGAAGCTGTCGAAGACTCCCATTGCTACACTCCCCTTTAGTCGGTGACCCACTCGTTTTGTCTTGGCGGCAGCGAGTGGGTCGCTGCATTTCTTGGCTGCTGTGAAGTTGGAGACCGGTCGGCGCCAGGGACTGGAGGGAAGCCCGGCACCCTGGGGGGAGGGTGCAGCTACCAACGCCGACCGGGGTCTAGGCGACGCGCTTGCGGCGCTCGATGAAGATGTCGAGGTCCTTCTCATCGACGCGGGTTCCGCCGCGGACGGGGAGGTTCACTCTCGGCAGCTCGCCGTCGGTGATGAGCTTGTAGACCGGGTTGACGGACTTGTAGCCCAGCACCTTCGCGACCTCGCTGACCGTCAGGAGGCGCTTCTCAGCGGTCGTCTCGCTCGGCTTCTTCACCAGATCACCAGTCCTGTCAGTAGGGCCCCGACGAGGACCAGGAAGCCGATCGCGACGCGGAAGCCGCACGGCACCGGTTTGGGGCCTTTCTTGAGGAGTAGGCCCTGGGTCCTTGTGGGCTCTTTTGAGTTCACAACGGAGACGTTACGCCCGGTGGCGCTCCGACGCAAGGGTCCAATGCGGATTGTTTTGGGATCATGTGGGTCCAAAGGGGCTATTGCGGGACCGCGACCCATCAGTTACCGTTGCGAAGATGAACCCATATGAACCGAGATGAACCGGGATGGTCTGCCATGATCCTCTACATGATCGACAGACACGGACGCGCTCGCATCGCTCGATTCGTTACTGACGAGATCGCCCGCCGTGGGCTGAGCACAAGATCTCTCGGTGCCGCCCCCGGCCGTCCGCGGCTGCCCACCATCAAACGGATCAAGGCCGCCGATGCGGACGTGAGCGAGACGATGTTGCGCGCCATGGGCGGGAAGCTGGGACTGCCGGCCGACTGGCTCATCTACATCGGCGTGGGCGACATGCGCAAGATCCGCAACTCGGGGGCCGATCCGGACCTGATCCGGGTGACGCTCGACCTGTTCTCGGACCCGAACCCCTTGCCAGAGCGGCGTTGGCAATGACAATCACCGACACGCATCGTAATCGAATCGAGACATGTGGTATGCGTAACCTTTCGGGTCCCCAAACAGATAGGACTTCTAAGCGGCGTAGACCGCAGCGCCGTCTCTGGATCAACATGTTCGGAAGGGGCTGGGTCGTGAGGCTGAACAAACCGTCAAAACTGGGGCTCATCGGCGGCGTGCTGGCTGGCGTGGGGGCGGTAGCTCTGGCCTGGGGGAACGTGAACGATTTCGACCCGGAGAGGGTCGGCATCGTCTTGCTGATCATGGGGACGATCCTGATGACGTTCAAGCGGCTCGAGCAGAAGAACCTCGCCGCCGACGAGATCTACAACGTCGCCTACGAGCGGGGGATGGAGGAGGGCTACGACCAGGGCTACGAGGACCGCGGGCAGGAGCAGCCGGCGCGGCCTGTGGTGGTGCCGTTCCCTGTGCAGCGCTGCCCTGCGTGCGGCAGCGAGGCGGGACTGGTGGCCGTGAGCAAGTCGGGCGCCACCTGATGGCGCACGTCCGCAAGCTGAGGTCCGGCCTGTGGCAGGCCACGGTCCGCCATCCATCCGGTGACCGGTTCTCCAAGTCCGACCCACTGAAGAAGGTCGTGCAGACCTGGGCTGCGGACGAGGAGGCGAAGATCCGGCGCGGGGAGTGGGTCAACCCGCACGCCGGGAAGGTGACGCTCGCGGACTGGCAGGCCAAGTGGCAGCAGACCCGCAGGGTGGAGGTCGCCACGCGGGAGAAGACGGACTCGTGGTGGCGCAACCACGTCGAGCCGAAGTTCGGTTCCTGGCCGCTGGCGTCGATTCAGTCGTGGGACGTCGAGGCGTGGGTGTCCGAACTAGAGTCCAGGGGAGTGGGTGCGGAGACGGCACGGTCGTCGCTGCGGCTGCTGCGCCAGATCCTGCGGGACGCGGTGAAACACAGGCTGCTGACCGTCAACCCGGCAGACGGGGTGAGGGCGACCCCGCCACCGCCGCACATCGACCGGGTCCTCACCCGCGACGAGGCCGACAGGTTGCTCGCGCAGTTCTCCGGTGAGGACCGGGTGTTCGTGTCGCTGCTGCTGTACTGCGGCCTCCGCTTCCAGGAGGCCGCGGGGCTGCGGAGGTTCCGGGTCGACCTGCTGCGCAAGCGGCTCCAGGTGGCGAAGGTGCAGCCGCGCAAGGGCACCGAGAAGCGGCCGAAGACCGACGCCGGGGTGAGGTTGGTGCCGTTGACCGACGAGCTCGTGGTGAGCCTGTCGCAGCTGATCCCCGCTCCGGACGACGGACTGGTGTTCACATCACCGAATGGTGGGCGGATCTACTACGGCAATTGGCTCACTCGGGTGTGGTATCCGGCGCTTTACGGGGCGCCGGCAGTCGAGGCCAAGCGGGCCGTTCGCGGCCGGGCGGCGACTCCTGCCGTTCCCGCGCGGCCAGGAGCGAAGCTGCCGGATCCGCAACCCACGCCGCACGACCTGCGCCACACGTACGGGTCGTGGCTGGGGGAGGCGGGGATGCCGGAGGGCCAGATCGCGGCGCTGATGGGCCATGCGTCTCGCCAGTCGGTTGCGCGGTACGTCCACGCGACCGAGGCGAGGTTCGACCAGGCGAGGGCCGCGCTTGGAGCGGCAGGAGAGCGGCAGGAGCAACCACCTCAGGCGTACCCCGGGGTTCCCAAATGAACCCGTTTCCTGCTACGTTGGTCCCGTAAGAGCCTGTGACCTGCAGGTTTGACTTCCCTTACAAGGAAGA
>NZ_DATCVQ010000017.1:0-4442 GCF_036566765.1 Streptomyces sp. | reverse complement strand
CGGCAGGCCATCACATGGAACGCGGCGTCCGCCGGCCAGAAGACGATCGTCGAGACGCCCGTCTTCCAGATCCCGGGCTCGACGACCATCACGCACTTCGGGCTGTGGTCGGCATCGTCCGGCGGGACGTTCCGGTTCGGCAAGGTGCTGCCGAACTCGCAGGTCTACTCCAGCCCCGGCACCTACACCGCCAACTCCGTCACCGCGACCGTCTAGGAGGCCCCCGTGGCGTACACCGATCAGGCAGCGCTCGCCGACGATCCGACGTTCCGCAGCACCGTGCGCGTGGCGCTGGCCACGGCCGCCGTGCAGGTGATGGGCGAGGACAAGGCGTCCTACTCCGACACGCAGTTCGGCAAGCGGCAGGCGCTGGCGTACGACGTGCTGCGGTCGGCGGCGAGCGGCACCTACCTGGAGGCGTTCGTGTGGGCAACCGTCGCGAACGTGGCGATTTCCGCGCAGTCGTCGGACTCCGACATTCAGTTCACCGTTAACGCGGCCTGGGATGACCTGGCCGGAGTGAGGATCAACGACTGATGGCTAAGGCCGGATACTCCATCGTGACGGGCGGCGCGGTCGCCCTGTCGGCGGCTACCGCCAAGAGCGTGCTCGGCGTGAAGTCGCATGCGAACTTCGGGCTGGACCTGAAGAAGTTCAAGGTCGGGTTCGACGGCGTGACGGCGTCGGCGGTGCCGGTGCTGGTGGAGCTGTGCTACGCGACGTTCGCGACGAACTCGCCCGGCACGGCCAGCACGAGCGTCACGCCTGCGCAGATCTACGGCCGGTCGGTGACGGTCGGTGCGACGGCGGCGAAGACGTGGACGACGGAGCCGACGGTGCTGACGGTGGTCCAGGAGTGGCTGCTGTCCCCGAACGGCGGGCTGGTCTTCTACGACTTCCCGCTGGGTGACACCCCCGACTCGGCCGTCAGCGAGGGGTTCGTGATCCGCTGCACCGCCCCGGCCATCGTGAGCGTGCGCGCGTCGATGGAATTCGAGCGCTGCTAGGGCTTCCACTCCTGGTCGTAGTCGGAGTGGTCGGAGTGGTCGGCGTAGGGCAGGGCGAGGCGCTTCAGGGTCGTGCACCAGCCCAGGTAGTCGGCGCCCCGGTGCTCGCCCCAGTCACACCGGTGCACGCCGTCATGGTCGGCCAGGAACAGCCGCTTCACTTCGACCTCGGCCAGAGCGCGCCGCTTGCTGAGGATCAGGTACTCGGTGTTGCTGATGGCGTCGCCGCTCGACCAGATGCCGATGCCGCCCGGCTCGCCTCGTCCGTCCGGCTGCTTAGCGATCTCGGCCGCGTCCTCGTCGAGCCGCGCGCGCAAGAACTCCACCAGGTCCATACCTCCAGTGTCACCGATGGAAAGGGGCCTGCGTGACGTCGTTCGTGAATCAGGCCACCGACGGCGGGAACCTGACCTCCCTCGCGCCGACGTGGCCGACCGTCCAAGCGGGCGACGTCGCGCTGCTGTGGTGGCTGATGCAGAACACCAGCACGCCCACGGCGACCGGCTTCACGCTGCCCGCGGGCGGGCTGGTTGACGGCGACTCCGGCTCGATGCGGATGGGCCTGTACTGGAAGGCCCTCGACGGCTCCGAGACGGGCACGCTCGCACTCACCGGCACCGCAAGCAACCGGCAGTGCGCCGGGATGGCGGTCTACCGAGGTGCGCACCTGACAGCGCCGCTGTCGGACTGGCAGGTCCTCGACGAGGGCTCGGCCGTGTCCAGCCACGCCTGCCCGGCAGTGACCCCTCAGCACGCCGGGTGCGCGATCGTCACGGCCGTCGGCGAACGCGCCACCACCGGCACGTCCGGGTGGACGGCCCCGACGCCGGGCTACACCGAACGCGCCGACACCACGACCCTCGCGACCGGCTCGGGCGGGACCATTCTCGCCATCGCTGACGACGGCCTCGCCACGAACCGCACCGTCGGCGTCGGTGTCACCCCGCCGAACTGGGTGTCCACGAACACCTTCGCGAGCGCGAACGTCCTCACCTGGAGTGTGGCGCTGCGCCCGCTCGACCCGGCCGTCCGGCCGCGCCTGGTGGCCACCCGCACGGCGGTCGTCCGCGCGGCGAGGTGGTGACGTGGCCAGGCTCGGGCGCGGCCAGCCGAACCGGCCGACCGTCCGCCGCTCCCTCGTCGTCCCGCCGCCGTCCGGGGACCTCACCGTCACCGGCAGCGCGGACGTCACCCTCACCGGCACACCCGGACGCTCCGACGACCTCACCGTCACCGGCGCCGCCGACGTCACCCTGTCCGGCACCAAGCACACCGGCATCGGGGTCCCGCCCCGGCCGCGCACAAGGTGGCAGCTCGTCCTCGGCCCGGCCGCCGGCGGCCACGAACTCGGCCTGACGGAGGCGACCGGCCGCAAGTACACCGCCCGCCTGAACGGCAACAGCGACCTGTCGTTCTCGATCGACGGCCGCCATCCCCAGGCCGCCGAGATCGGCGAACTGAGCACGGACGTCCACGTCCTGTTCTCGACGGCGTCCAGCACGACGATCCTGGACCGGTGCCGGGTCGGCGGAACCGGCGACGACATCGACGAGGACCGCCACGTCACGCAGGTGACCTGCCTGGACTACCGCGCCGTCCTGGACCGCCGCATCCTGTACAGCGCCGACACGCTCACCTACACGGGCGTGGATCAGCTCGACCTCGCGTGGCAGCTCATCCAGCAGACACAGGGCAAGCCCGGCGGCGCGCTCGGCATCTCCAAGGGGTTCGCCGACGGATCGACCGGCATCCTCCGGGATCGCACGTACGAGGCCGGCGACTCCATCGGGCAGCGGGTCCAGGAACTCAGCGAGGTCATCGACGGGTTCGACTGGGACATCCTCCCTGCCTCGGCGTCGAGCCTGCTGCTGCAGGCGTGGTATCCGGAGCGCGGCTCGGACCGCGGGGTGGTGCTGGAGGTCGGTGGGCTCGCCGCGACGGTCAACCGCGAGGCAGGCACCTCCGACTACGCCAACGCGATCCGGTACACGGGCGAGAGCCTGCTCGCCGCGGTCGAGTCCAGCGCCGCGGACCTCGCGGATCCCGCCGCGTTCCCGCAGGGTCGCTGGGACGGCGTGTTCGGCGACGAGGGGTTGACGACGCAGGCGGCGCTGGACGACAGGGCGGCGTGGCAGCTCGCGCAGTCGCAGGTGCCCCGGCCGACGTACACGGTGCGACTCAAGGCCGGCGGCTGGGAAGGCCCGGACCACATCTGGCTGGGCGATACGGTCCGGCTCATCATCCCGTCGGGGCGGCTCGACGTGGACTCGGCGTACCGGGTGCATGAGGTCGAGATCGCCATGGACGGCAACAACTCCGAGACCGTCACGCTCACCCTCGGCGGACCCCGCCCGGACTTCCGGCGCTGGCCGTCCGCGATCGAGCAGCGGCTCAAGAACCTTGAACGGCGATAGATAGAGGGGTGATCGGGTGTGGCGTGGGCCAGTGTGGGTGACGGTGCTGCGGGACCTGGCGTGCCTGGTGCTGCCAGGGCTGGCTTTCATCATCGAGGCACTGAAGGAAAAGCCCAGCGTCGAGCTGCTGGTGCTGTACATGGCGCTGGTGTCGGTGCCGGGTCTGGCGGGGGCGGTGTTCCTGGCAAGGAATGGGCACGGGCCTGGCGCTATCGAGCCGCCGCCATCTCCGTCTCCGCCGCCGCCGCCGTCTCCGCTGCCGCCTTCATCATCGTCGACTGTGTCGTGAAGTGATGGGCGTGTTCACGCCGACGGGCGCTCTGCGGGCACGGTGGGCGGTCCTGATGGTGCTGGTCGCTGCGGTTCTGGTGGGGGCGGCGAACGTCGTCTACACGGGCCATGTGCAGCAGCAGTCGGAGCGGCGGCAGGAGCAGGCGCGACAGGAGGCGGAACGGCGCTGGTGTCCGCTGCTGGCGACGCTGGATCAGCCGGGGGTGCCTGCGACGACGGAGCGGGGCCGGGTCGTGCAGGAGCAGATCCATCAGCTCAGGATCGAGACGGGATGCGAGGAGCGATGACCTTCACCACGAAGGCCGCGATCGAGGCGGCCGAGGGAAAGATCGGGTACCGGGAGAAGGGCACCAACGACACCGTCTTCAACCGGTGGCTGGGAAAGATCGGCGGCTATCCGGCCGGCGGCTACGGCTACCCGTGGTGCGCGAGCTTCCAGTCCTGGGCGGCCGACCAGGCAGACGGCCGCGCGAACCAGGACTACCCGAAGACCGCCGGGTGCGCCACGGCCGTCGCCTGGTTCAAGTCGCACGGCCGATGGTCCGGCACCCCGCACGTGGGCGACTGGGTGTTCTACGGCCCCGGCGGATCCACGCACGTCGAGCTCGTCGTCGCCGTGTCGGCGTCGAGCTTCACCACGATCGGCGGCAACACCAGCGGCAGCCTGTCCGGCCGGTACTACAACGGCGACGGTGTCTACCGGAAGTCCGTCAGCCGGTCGTCGGAGCGG
>NZ_DATCVQ010000016.1:0-2499 GCF_036566765.1 Streptomyces sp. | reverse complement strand
CGGCGACGGGCGCGGGGGCGGCGGGCTTCGCGGCCGCGATGGCCGCCTTGATCTTGTCGGCGAGCGCCTTGGCGTCGGCGGCCGGGAGCTGTCCGTCGTCCGCGTTGAGCACGGCGTCGAGCAGGTCGGTCACCGGCGTGAGGACGCCGCCGAGGTCGGCCAGGGCCTCGACCTGGGCGAGGAGTGCGGCGGCGTTGGGCAGCGGATCTCGGGCCGCGGTGGATTCGGCGGATTCCGTGGTGGCCTCCGCTCGAGAGGCAGGGGACGAATCGGCGAAGGCGGGTCCCGCCGTGCCGAGGGTGAGAGCGGCGCATATCGCCATGGCGACGGCGCGGCTCGATACCTGGGGACGCATCTGTGTTCCTTTTCCTTATGCGTCGGACAACTTCCTCCTCCACCTGAAACGGGGCGACTGCGCTCCGCAACCGCGCGACTACGCAGTGCCATGCCTGCCTTCCGGGTGATTTCTCCGGCCTGACCTGGCGTCTTCTTCGCCCGTCGTTCCATCGGACGGCGCATCCGCCCGCCGCCGAACGAGTGCCGGGGCGTCGAGACCGCACGTCAAAAGGCCGGTGCGCCGCCCTCCCGGTCGGGGAGAGGCGGCGCACCGGCCACAGCAGGCGCTGGGTCAGGCGTTGAAGCAGACGTTGCCGAACGCCGGGTTCAGCGCGCCGATGACGCTGACGGTGTTGCCGCACAGGTTGACCGGGATGTGGACCGGAACCTGGACGAGGTTGCCGGACAGGACGCCCGGGGAGTGCACCGCGGCACCGTGCGCGCCGGCGTCGGCGGCGGCGACACCAGTGGCACCCGCGACGGACGCGGCGACACCGACGGACAGGACTACAGCCTTCGCGATACGGGACATGGAGAAGTGCTCCTCGATTGTGCTGATGGTGCGGACGGAATCGCCCTGCTCCATCAACAACGCGGCCCCTATTCATCGGTTGCTCTCCCGAACGGGTGACGTTCAGCAGATCTTTGGGCCATAGGAGGGGGCCATTCCGGATTCGGGCGGGGAAAGGCGCAACAGCTATAACGAGGAACCTGCCGAAAGGATACGGAAGTTAGCGTTTAGGAGCATCTAATGCTTACTATCGCCCGGCGTTGGGGTTATACCTGCCATCCTCCGGATCTCTTCTCGAGCGTTCCGGACCCTCACTCATCCAAGCGGAGAACCAATATGCGTAATTCAGCGGTTCTTGCTGTCCAGGCGGATGTTCGGCCCTGACATGCCGCCATCCGGCGAGTCGGCCGACTCGTTCCCCCTGACCGTCCTGCACCTGGTCCAGCCCTGTGACGGCGGAGTCGCCCGCGTCGTGACGGACCTGGTCGCCGACCAACTCGCGCGCGGGATGCGCGTCGCGGTCGCCTGCCCGCCCGGCACCCCGCTCGCGGCCGCCGTACGCGCGCGCGGCGCGATCGCGTACGACTGGCGCGCGGGCCGCCAGCCCGGGCCCCAACTCGCCAGTGAGACACGTGACTTGGCTCGCATCGTACGCCGCGCCTCGCCCGATCTCGTCCACACGCACAGCGCCAAGGCCGGGCTGTGCGGGCGACTTGCCGTACGCGGCCGGATCCCGACCGTGTACCAGCCGCACGCCTGGTCGTTCGAGGCGGTCGACGGGACGACCGCCGCGCTCGCCAGGGGCTGGGAGCGGTTCGGGGCCCGCTGGGCGCACCGCGTCGTCTGCGTCAGCGAGGCCGAGCGCCGCACCGGCGAACGGGCCGGGGTGCGGGCCTCCTGGTCAGTGATCCGCAACGGCGTGGACGTCGCGCGGTTCGCCGAGCCGACCGACGGGCCGGAGCCCGCGGACCGGCCGCCGACCGTGGTGTGCGTCGGCCGGCTGTGCCGGCAGAAGGGGCAGGACGTGCTGCTGCGCGCCTGGCCCGAGGTCCTCGACCACGTGCCCGGCGCGCGGCTCGTCCTGGTCGGCGACGGCCCCGACGAGCAGCGGCTGCGCGCCGCCGCGCCCGCGTCGGTGCGGTTCGCCGGCGCCGTCGACGACATCGCCCCCTGGTACCGGGAGGCCGATCTCGTCGTCCTGCCGTCCCGTTGGGAGGGCATGGCGCTGGCGCCGCTGGAGGCCATGGCGGCCGGCCGGCCGGTCGTCGTCACCGACGTGGACGGGGCCCGCGAGAGCCTGCCGCCCGGCCACGCGTCCCGCTGCCTGGTCCCGCCCGAGGACCCGGCCGCGCTCGCCGCCGCCGTCGGCCGCCTGCTCGGCGGGCCGGAGCCGCGGCGCACCCTGGGCCGCGAGGCCCGCGAGCACGTACTCAGCACTTTCGATGTGCGGCGCACCGGTGCGGCCATCGCGGACGTCTACCGCGAGCTGACCGCCGTGCGGTGCACCCAGCTCGGAGAGCCGATCTTCCAGTGACCACGGAAAGCACCAGCGTCCCTCATTCGTCCGGCCCCCTGTCCACCGCGGGCCGCCCGTCCGTCGCGCCGCCGCGCGGCTCCTCGGACCGGCTCGCGCTGCCGCCGCCGCGGCGCGC
>NZ_DATCVQ010000015.1:0-6271 GCF_036566765.1 Streptomyces sp. | reverse complement strand
GCAGGACGATGACGTCTTCGCGGATCCGCAGCAGACCCAACCGTTCCCGGCCCGACCATGCGTACTTGGCGATCGCCACCTTCGACGATCGGCTCAACGCCTTCACCAGCAGCTTGTACGGCTTCGCGGCGACAGGCTGGGAGGGCTGCAAGTAGTAGCCGTCGCCGATCCGGATCGGGTCGATAGTGTCCAGCGGCACGAAGCCGACGATCTCGATCGCCTTCGCCGTCGGCAGCGGCAACTCGCTCAGTTCCTCGTCGGAGATCGGGATGATCTGGTCCTTGGCGTACTCGTATCCCTTGCCGATCTCCGACTGGTAGATCTCCCGATCCTCCAGCTCGCAGATCTTCCGCGTGCGCACCCGGCCCATGTCCGCGAGATGGTACTGATGGAACTGGATGCTGTGGTTCTCGGTCGCGGATAGTACGGCGATGGGTACGGTGACCAGGCCGAACGTGATCGCGCCGCTCCAAATCGTTCGGGGCATGGGAGACCTCCGCGTCAGCCCCGAGCAGGAACAGGCTACGACCGGCGAGCAGCGACCGCCATGCGCAGACCGCCCGCCAGGCGCACCCTGAAGACACACCGTCCCAGGAGGCCCCGATGGCGTACCACGAACACGACCCGTGGCGAGAACCCCAACGGACCAAACGGACGGCTGGCCGTATCGTCGCCGGCTGCATCCTCGCCCTCGCCGTCTTCATCGTCCTCGCCGTCATCGAGATCCAAGCCGCCCTCGTCGTCGCTGCCCTCGCCGTGATCACCGGACTCGTCCTAGTCATCGGCAGCAGGCTCAGCCACCGCCACCGATAGCGGCACTGTCAGACCCGCCCGGCATGATGAGCGCATGACGATCACCATGCAGAACTACGGGCTCACCTGGACCGACCCCGACGGGATACCCCGCGCCTCCGCCGTCGCCTACGACAAGCCCTCCGCCGAGAGGCAGAAGGAGAGACTCGAGGGCGATGGCTGCAGCGAGGTGGAGATCGTGCCCGTCAAGCCGGGCGAACTGCCCGAACCGCGGGGGTGACGCATGAACGGCCGCCCCTGTGGCTCCCCGGGCGGCCGGTTGCGTGTTGCTGGGCTTCCAGGCCACGAGACGCCTATCTTCCTCGCATGGAGAACACCTGGGCGAACCGCGACCTGCCCGTACTGGACGCGATGGTGAAGTTCCTCGAGGACGGGGTGGGCAGTCTGTACCCAGAGCTGCGAGACATTGCCGAACTGACTGGCTTGGATGTCAAAGAGGTCGGCAAGGCGGCACTGGCCCTTGAGAGCGATCGCCTGATCGAGCTCGGTAAATCCGCTGGCGGCCCAGGGACGTGGCACGTGGGCAGCGTAAGTGGAGACGCTCGCCGACTCGTCGGACAGTGGCCCACCGCCGAACAATTCGTTGACGAGATCGCGCAGCGCCTCCAAGCTGCGGCCGATGAAGAGCCCGACGAGGAACGCCGCGGACGGCTCCGTGAACTAGCGACCTCTGCGGGCGACGTGGCGCGCAACGTCTTCGTAGACGTGACGTCCGCCGTCATCTCTAGGCAGATGGGCATCTGAACGACGGACGCCCCGCCGGAACGGGGGATGTCCGGCGGGGCGTGCGGCCAGTGTTGCACGGAGGGGCTACGCGGCGCCTCCGGATGCCGCGTCAACTGGTGAGGATGGTTCGCGTGCGCCGGCCATGTTGACGTGCTCGGCGTCCAGCCAGTTCTGCGCGAACGCCATAATGAGCGGCAGTGCGTCAGCCGGGAAGTACTCGTCGCCGCGTGTTCGCTTCCACCCGCCTTCGTTCAGGTGGGTCAGCAGCGCGGCCTCTAGGGCTCGTGCTACGCCCTGGGATAGACCTGTCCGCACAAGGTGCCGCTGCGATAGGCCAACGCTCGCATGCTGCTCCAGGCGCTTATGCCCGACGCCTGAGCTGATGCCCAACTTCACCGTCGGCACCCCCGTGACGGTGTCGGTGCCGCTGACGACGTAGAAGACGTCGTGAGGCGGAGCCGCATGTCCAGTCCTACACACTCGGCACATGACCTCGGCGCCGCATCCCTGGTTGATGCCTATCTGAGACAGGTGGCCGACGATGCAGCAGATCGTCACCCGCTGGGATACGCGTCCGGCCAGCGGCTCCAGGAGCATTACCCCCTGGCTGACGGCGTTTGCCTTGAACGCGGCCAGCTTCGGGGTGTTTCGAATCCTCTTGCACGTAGGGCACGGGTGCTCGTGCGGGTCCTGCTCCTTGAAGTCGTAGAACTCGTGAACAGGTGACGGCTTCCAATCGATCCGCGGATCCAACGCGGGGAGCTTGAAGACGTGCCCAGAGAGGCACCGCACCGTCTTCGCGGGTCTGCCGTACTCGGTCTTCTCGTCACCCAACACCCATAGGTCGAAGTCGGCGGCATACTTCGGGAAGGCTGCAATCCCTTCCGCTCCCTTCCGGTCTCGCGTGCAGGTGAAGCAAGCCTCCAGCTCAGTCCGCGGCAGCGGACCCACGTGGCTGTCGAGGGTGAAGCCGCCTGTAAGCACACTGATGGGCTTCGCGTCGGCCGTGTGCCCCTTGCTGCAGGCCATCTTCACGGGCTCATTGACGCCACCCACAGTTCCGCGCAGCGACCAGTCCAGCTCATACGCCCGAACCCGGAAGGCTGCGATGACGGCCTGCTCGGCTCGGAGCATGAGCAATCGAGCCCTGACCTCACCCTCATGGTCTGTGGGCCTATCTTCGCCCCGGCCTGCGCTCACGCTGACACCTCCCGTGACGCCCCGCTTCGTTCCAGGTGTCGGTAGATGGTGGGGCGACTGACGCCGAACTCGTCGGCGATCTGCTGGACGGTGTACTTGCGCTTCCCGTCGCCGCCGAGCTCGTCGTACATCTCTTGAGCCAGCTTGATCTGGCGGGACTTGAGTTTTGGCTTCTGTCCGCCAGTTCGGCCGCGCGCTCGGGCAGCGGCGAGGCCGTCCAGGGTGCGCTCCGAGTTAAGGGACGCCTCGAACTCAGCAACGGCGCCGACCATGTTGAAGACCATGCGGCCGGATGCCGTCGAGGTGTCCACGCCGAGGTTCAGAACGACGAGCCCAACTCCGGCCGCGCGGAACGCGGCTTCGAGCTCGATCAGGTTGGCGAGGCTACGACCGAGCCGGTCGAGTTTGGTGACCACGACCGTATCGCCCTCCCGCATCTGCTCAAGCAGGCGGTTCAGTTCGGGTCGAGAGGCGAGCTTGCCACTCCTCTTCTCGACGAAGAGGCGGTCGCATCCCGCCTCTGTCAGCGCGTCGTGCTGCGCTTCGGGGTGCTGGTCTCGCGTGGACACGCGTCCGTAGCCGAGTTTCATGCATTCAGTGTACGCAGACGGGGGTGAGCGTTACATAGACGCGGACACGAGTTGTGTAACAGTGTCGGTGCAGGACGGATGCGCTCGCCGTCCGCATCTCACAGACGTTCGTTTGCGGACACGCTCTTCAGCGGACGTTATGCGCTAGCAAGGCGCCGTTGCCCCGGTGACAGGGCGGCCAGCGTTCGGGACACTCGCGTATGCCTTTGACTCCGGAACAGCGGGCCTTGATCACCGAAGCGATGCGCAACGTCAGGAACGCGACGGAAGTGCACGCGTCCCCAATGTCGAACGAGACGCGGGCGATGTACGCCAACGCCGCACTCGCGCAGGCGCTCGTCGTGGCCGCGGAAGCCATGAGCGCACTCACCGACGCCATCCGCGAAGAGGAATAGACACGAAGCCGCCCCCGCTCCCCCGCCGCCGTGAGGTAGTAAGGGGGCGGGGGCGTTGTCGTGTCAGAGCCCGGTGCCGCCTGTTCACCGGTCTGTCACATGTGGTCTACCGTGTTCCTCAGTGCAACCTTGGGGGGATTCATGCGTGTTCGCGCGACTGCGGCCACTGCCGCGCTACTTCTGACCGCCCTCACCGCATGCGGCGGTGGAGACGATGCGGCGGGCTCGAAGCCGGAAAAGGCCCCGGCCACGGCGAGTGCGTCTACCGGGGAGCCGACGCCGGGCACGATTGAGAAGGGCATGAAGTTCGGCACTGCGGCGCAGACCACGGGCGATGGCGGCACAGGAGTTCTGCAGATCACCCCGGACACGGTCGTGTTCACGAAGGAAGGCGGCGGCGAGACCGCTGCGAACGGGATGTTCGTCGTGGTGACGATGAAAGACAAGGCGATGACTGGTGCGGCAGCCGACGAGCCCGCCCCGATCAGCGGCGGGGGCTGGAAGTGGATGGCACCCGACGGGGAGACGATCACCACTCAGGTGGGGAACGCTTTCAACGTCGTCATGGACAAGTACAACAACGCCGACCCCGTTCAGCCGGGCGCCTGGCAGTGGCGGTCGCAGGTCTTCGACTTGACGCCGGCGCAGGCGAAGGGCGGGACGCTCATCTACATCGACGGTGAGGAGAAGGCCTTCCGGTGGGAGATGCCGTCGGAGGACTCCGGGCCGAACGTGGCCGAGGTGAAGAAGCAGCTGGAGTTCTGAGCACGTCGAAACGCCCCCGCTCCACCGCCAGGAGGCGGCAGGAACGGGGGCGTTGTCATTCGGCGGCCGGTTCTTCGGCAGGCGGCACGTCGGGTTCGATGAATGGCCGCGGCGACAGCCAGAACGGTGTCGGCTCATCCACGTTCTCTTCGGGCACGGGGCCTCCTACTTGCTGGCCTTACCGGGCTTCTGGACCCAGCGGGTGACGGTTTCGAGCGTGGCGGCGTCTAGCTGCCCGAGGGCCTGCATCGCGGCGTGGTCCGCTGCCGTTGCGGTGACACCGGCGCCCGCGAGCGCTTCCTGCAGCTCGCCCGTGTCCTGCTCCCCTGCCGGATCCTCCGCCGCGGGCTCCGCCGCGAGTTCGGCGAGGGCTGCCGGGATGGGCTGTTCGTCGATGCGGCCCATGCGTTCGAGCGAGCCGGCGTCGGCGGCGGTGTCGTCGCGGCGCGGCTGCCGGGGGACGGCTTCAGGCATCGTCACACTCCAGTTCGGTTGTACTCGTCCACCCGAGGGGGTGGCGCTGGAGGTTCGATGCGGTTGGCCCGCATCTGTGTCGTCAACTCGCCCACGTAGTAGGAGAACGCCCGCACGAGGGACCGGAGCGATCGGACCTCGTCGCGGGTTGCTGTCAGCTCCTGCCGCAGCTCCGTTTTGATCGCCTCGAAGGCGGCCCGGTCCTCCGCCCGCTCGTTCGGTCCGGCCGACACCCGCGCCGCTGCCTGTGTCGCCTCTGCCGTTGCTGCGGCTGCCCGCGTTGTCGCGCGCGCCGCGAACAGGCCTGCCACGACAGCACCCGCAGTGCCCAGCACGGCGACGATCCCCGCCCACCAAGTCACGGGCCCTTGCCTCTCCGGGCAGGCCGCGGCACTGGGGGAACCGAATACTCGGGAACCGTGGCCGCCCACATGATGACCCCGACATGCGAGGTGAGATACCAGATAGCGACGTAGGCGCCGCGGGAGTACTGGCCGCTGACGACAGCAGCCGTGTAGGCGATTGCCCACACTGAGGGGGGAATGAGGGCGGCCACGAAGCCGGCCCAGTCTCGGCCGACTTTCAGGAAGGCCGAGAAGCCTGTGACGAGACCGCACGCGATCCACAGCCACGCCCAGTGCCGCAGGGAGCACACGTCGGTGAGCAGTTGGAGGCCGTGGTCGTTGGGCGGGTCGACGATGAACGAGATGCCCCAGCAGGTCTTTCCGACGCCGAGGATGAGCAGGAAGGCGCCGCGGCGGCCCAGCATGTGACGCAGCCGCAGGACCGCCTGGCGCGGCATTCAGACCCCGGCCGGGGCGTCGGGCTTCGTCGGCGTGACCTGCACCCGGGTCAGCAGGGTGAGCACGGCGAGGACGACGGTGTTGACCGCGCCCACGGTCTCCTGTGACACCTCGAACCCGAACGCGGCGACGGCGGTTGCGCCGGCGGCGACGATGGCGGTGAACGCCTGCGGGGCGATCGGCCGGGTCATGGCCGCGGCGATTCCGCCGAGGATCGCGGAAACGACGGCTACGGTGGCGCCTGCCTGCTCGGCGGTCAGGCTGGTGACGCCGAGGGTGACGACGAGGCCAAGGACTGCAGAGAGCGTGTTCAGAACCACGACCGGTTCGCGCCCGAAGAGTTTCATGAGGTTCTCGCTTCCTGTTCGGCGAGCCAGCGCCGGACGGTCTGGTTGTGTCTGGCGTCAGCGAGCGCGTTGTGCTCGCCGGATTCCTGCTTGGGCAGGTCGTCCCAGCTGAAGCCGAGCCGGGCTCGTTCCTGCTGGATGTCGTTGGTGAACATGGG
>NZ_DATCVQ010000014.1:0-2990 GCF_036566765.1 Streptomyces sp. | reverse complement strand
GGCGGCAACAGCCGTCGATTGGCCGGTGGTTGGCCCCACCTGGCACGATGCGGCTCATGACGCAGGACATACAGACCCGAGGAGAGGCGCTGGTCGCCGCCGCGCGCGCCGGTGACGCGAAGACGGCCCGTCGGTACACCGACTTCTTCGTGCTCGGCCGCCACGTCGACGAAGGCATCCCGTACTGGGAGCAAGCGGTTGCGGCTGGCGACGCCTTCTCGCACTACACGCTTGCCCGGTACCGAAAGATCCGGGGAGACCGGCCTGCGGCGGACGCCCTCTACCGCGCCGTCGCCGACCGTCACGCCGGAAGCGCCTACGGACTCGGCGTGCTGCTCAAAGAGAACGGCGATCCGGAGGCCGCCGAATGGTTCCGGCGCGGCTGGGAGAACGGCCGCAGTCTGGACTGCAAGATCGAGCTCGGCAGGCTGCTCGCCGCCGAGGGGCGACTCGACGAAGCGCCGAAGTTCCTGATGAGCGACATCGAGATCGGCGATATCGCGGTCTTCCGCTGGGTTCAGCTCTTCGAGTCGATTCGCGAGGACTTCGACCGCGTCGCGGCGGCCCTCGACGCCGCCGAGGCCGCCGGGGACGGGGACGCCGCGGCCGAGGCGCTGCGCCCGCTCTTCGACCTGGAGCCGCACTTCCGCGATTACCCGGGCCTGACCACCGAGGCCGCGGGCTACTACCGCAGGGCTTCCGCGCTCAGCGCGTCCGCCCGCGTGGACCATGCCGTGTTTCTGACGGAGACCGCCGACGAAAGGTCGTGGCCCGAGGCGCGCGGCCTGCTGGTCCATGCCCACGAGGAGGGCTACGAGGGCGCCGCGTACGTCCTCGGCGTCCTGCACGAGCAGCGTGGCGACCTCGCCGACGCCGAGCGCTGGTACGGCCTCGCGGCCGGTGCCGGACACCCGGCCGCCCAGTGGAACCTCGGCATCCTCTGCAAGCGGCAGCGGCGGTACGAGGAGGCCGAACGCTGGTTCCGCCAGGTCGGGGAGGACGACGAGGACGTCGTCACGCAGCTCGACCGGATCGCCGCGATGCGCCAGGAGGACACCGTCGCCCCCGGCAAGGACCTGCGCAGGCTGCCCGGGCTCCGCGAACGGGCGGAGGCGGGCGACGTCGACGCCTCGTACGCGTACGGGAAGATCCTCCGCGACTGGGCCGGCGCGGCCGACCGGCACCTGGTCCGTTGGATCGAACCCGCCGCGCTGGCCGGCGACCCGGAGGCTGCGTACGACCTCGCGGAGCTGTACCGCTCACTGCGCAAGCCGGCGTTGCGCGACGACTGGTACCGGAGGTCCGCCGAGGCGGGGCACCACGACGCGTGCAATGAGATGGGCTGGCTCTCCGAGCACCACCGGGACTACCAGGAGGCCGAACGCTGGTACGTGCGCGCCGCCGAGGACGGATCGTCGCTGAACGCCATGCTCGCGGGCAAACTGAAGGCCCAGCGCGGCGCGTACGCGGAGGCGGAACCGTTCCTGCACAGGGCCTGGGAGCAGGGCGGCGGCGCTGCGCACGGGACCGAGGCCGCCGGCTACTACGGACTCGTCCTGCACCGGCTGGGCCGGCTCGAGGAAGCCGTCGAGCCGCTGCGGGCGGCCGCCGCGGGGTGGGACGACGACGTGCGCGCCCGTTACAGCCGGGACGACCTGGACGTGCTGGCCCGTATGGCCGATCCGAAGAAGGAGCTCGCGGAGGTGGAGGCGGCCCTAGTGGCGTGACGCCGCCCGACGCCGGGCACCGCACCGACAGGCGTGCGGTGCCCGCTGCATCGCGTGCGTCAGCGGCGGACGAGTCGGCCGGGCCAGATGGCTTCGACGGGGCGTCTCAGTGATGTGCGGGTGGGTTCTATGGGGGACAACCCTGCCCGGTTTCGGAGCTTTCCCGGACTGCGCCGAGGTGTCCGCCGCCCCTGGCGTGCGGGCATGTCAACTTCCCGACGCATCAAGGCCTTCGCGGCGTGCGCGGTGGTGCTGGCCGCCACCGCGACGACCACCGCCGCCGCCGACCCGGACCCGTTCGCGCGTCTCCACGGCCAGCACGTCGACTGGCATGCCTGTGCCCTCGGCGTCGACGACGAGCTCGGCCAGGCGCTGGACGCCGCCGGCACCGACTGCGCCGACATCACCGTGCCGCTCGACTACGCCAACCCCGGGGTCGCACCATCACCGTCGCCGTATCCCGTCTGAAGGCCACCGACACCGCCCATCGCGTCGGTCCACTGCTGCTCAACGACGGCGGATCTGCCGGCCCCAGCCTCCACATGCCGCTCACCAAGTCGAAGGTGATGGGCGCGGTCGCCGACCGCTTCGACCTGATCGGCATGGACCCCCGCTTCGTGGGCCGGAGCACCCCGCTGGACTGCGGCTGGGACCTCGGTTCCGCCCTCGTCCGGTCCACGGGCACCGACCTGGCGGCGTACCGCAAGGAGGTCGCCGTCGCGCGCGAGCTGGCCAGGCGGTGCGAACGCGCCCACGGCGACGTGCTGCCGTACGTCACGACCCGCAATACGGCCCGCGACATGGACGTCATTCGCGCCTCACTCGGCGAGGACACCCTCTCCTACCTCGGGTACTCCTACGGCAGTTACTGATGATCTCGGCGTCATGTCGCCGGAAGGTCGACGAGACCTCCAGGTCAGAAACGCCTTCATCGGGCGACATCACGCCCGGAATCTCAGTACCTCGGCGAGGTCTACACGCAGCTCTTCCCCGGCCGCACCGACTGCATGGTGCTCGACGGCGTCGCTTCCCCGGAGCGCTACAGCCAGACTCTGCTGCGCGGCGGCGAGGCGGCGCGACATCCGCGTAACCGATCTCGTGCCCGCCGGGTTAGTTGATCATGAGTATTCGACGCATGACCTACCTTCTCGGCGCAGTCGCCGGCGCCGCTGTGATCGCGGCCTCCTCGCTCCCGGCCATGGCCCACGCCCCGGCCCCGACTTCGGCCGCCACTGCCGCAGGCGCTTGCGGCTACTACAGCGG
>NZ_DATCVQ010000013.1:0-11111 GCF_036566765.1 Streptomyces sp. | reverse complement strand
GGTGCAGCGAGGCGTGCACGCCGCGCTGGAGCGGGTCGCGGGTGGCGCCGGGGCCGCCATTGGCGCGGACGGTGTTGCGGCGGGCGGAGGTGACCGCGCCGCGCTGATGCAGAGCCACCAGCGCGACCGTCACGGCGGCGCGGGATCCGCCGCGCAGCAGCGCGAGGGCGGAGGGCGGGAGCTCGGCGGGCCGGGGCCGGCGGGCACGGAGCAACACCCCCGCGAGCAGGATCTGGGCGCAGGCCGCTCCGATGAACCACCACATCTCCGTAGGCATTTCAACCACCCCCAGGAGTGGTGTGCCCGGAGGAGGGGGCTCGTCACGCGCGCATGGCCGGATTCAGAGCTTCATTTGAGGTTTGTGTCCGGTGGTGTCCCCGGCGGTGCTCCCTGTGGGGCTCAGGGGATCAGTTCGTCGGCGTGACCGTTGAGGGGCTGCGGGGTCCCGGTGAGATCGAGGACGAAGAGGGCGACGCCTATGTCGTCGGCCCGGGCGCGGGCCTCCGAGGCGTAGCCGGCGAGCGAGAACAGGACGCTGACGGAGGACGCGCTGAGCCCGTTGAGCCACAGGCACTCGACGGCGCGCAGCCCGACCGGCCGGGTCGACGGGTCGACGTGGGCGACGAGGCCGGGCCCGCGCAGGTCGACGCCGTCGGCGGACCGCTCGTCGGGCTGCAGGACGTCACGGAAGCCGAGCCAGCGCAGGTACCGCGCGGCGGCGGCGACCGCGTCGCGCGCGGTCCGGATCGTCAGCGGCCGGAACGGCGCTCGGGCCGCCACCGGCACCGGCGCGGTGGCGGGGAGCGGTATCCGTGCAGGCTGCGCCGGGTGCGTCGCGGGGGAGCGGTCCGCCGTCACCGGGTGCACCCGGACCCGGAGCACCGTCCCGCAGGGGCAGCCGAGCTCCGGCTGCGGCCAGTCGTCCGTACGGCCGCAGGCCGCGCAGCGGACCGTGACCCACTCGTCCGACCAGGTGCGGTGCGTCACCGGTTCTCCCGGCGCTCCGGCGATCAGCGGCGGGGTCACGGGCGCCCCGCAGGCGCAGGGGTAGGCGGGCGCCGCGTACGGCTGCGTCCGCCGGCACTCCGGACATTCCACCCGCACAGATTCGGACATGCTCACGTCGAACCATCCCCCTTCGTCCCGTCCCCCATGGTCCACGACGCCGCCGTCCGGCGGGGGTCGCTTTGGGACTCCCTTGACGACTCTCCGCCGCCGCGCCTAACCTGCTTCCGTATAGCAGAACAATACTTCCGCATTATGGAAACGGCTGGAAACGGCGCCCCGCCCGGGCAGCCCCGAGACCGTTTCCGCCTGGCCGAAGCAGGAGCACTCCATGCCCCGTATGACCGCCGCCGCAGCGGCCGTTGAGATCCTCAAGCGCGAAGGCGTCACCAACGCGTTCGGTGTGCCCGGCGCGGCCATCAACCCCTTCTACCGCGAGCTCAAGAACGTGGGCGGGATCGGCCACACGCTGGCCCGCCACGTCGAGGGCGCGTCCCACATGGCCGAGGGCTACACCCGGGCCAAGGCCGGCAACATCGGCGTCTGCATCGGTACCTCCGGCCCCGCCGGAACCGACATGATCACCGGCCTGTACTCGGCGATCGCGGACTCGATCCCGATCCTGTGCATCACCGGCCAGGCCCCGGTCTCGAAGCTCCACAAGGAGGACTTCCAGGCCGTCGACATCGCCTCGATCGCCAAGCCCGTCACCAAGGCCGCCACCACGGTCCTGGAGGCCGCGCAGGTCCCCGGCGTCTTCCAGCAGGCTTTCCACCTGATGCGCTCCGGCCGTCCCGGCCCGGTCCTCATCGACCTGCCGATCGACGTCCAGCTGACCGAGATCGAGTTCGACCCCGAGACGTACGAGCCGCTGCCGGTCTACAAGCCGTCCGCCACCCGTGCGCAGGCCGAGAAGGCCCTGAACTTCCTGCTCGAGTCGGAGCGGCCGCTGATCGTCGCCGGCGGCGGCATCATCAACGCCGACGCCTCCGACCTGCTGGTCGAGTTCGCCGAGCTGATCAACGTCCCCGTCATCTCCACCCTGATGGGCTGGGGCACCATCCCGGACGACCACGAGCTGGCCGCCGGCATGGTCGGTGTGCAGACCGCCCACCGCTACGGCAACGCGACGTTCCTCGAGTCGGACTTCGTCCTCGGCATCGGCAACCGCTGGGCCAACCGCCACACCGGTTACAACATGGACGCCTACACCAAGGGCCGGAAGTTCGTCCACGTCGACATCGAGCCGACCCAGATCGGCAAGATCTTCGCCCCGGACTACGGCATCGCCTCCGACGCCAAGGTCGCGCTCGAGCTCTTCATCGAGATCGCCAAGGAGCTGAAGGCCGCGGGCAAGCTCCCGGACTTCTCCGCCTGGGCCGCCTCCGCGCAGGAGCGCAAGGCCACCCTGCAGCGCCGTACGCACTTCGACGCCATCCCGATGAAGCCGCAGCGCGTGTACGAGGAGATGAACCGCGCCTTCGGTCCGGACACCCGCTACGTCACCACCATCGGTCTCTCCCAGATCGCGGCCGCGCAGTTCCTGCACGTCTACAAGCCGCGCCACTGGATCAACTGCGGCCAGGCCGGCCCGCTCGGCTGGACCATCCCGGCCGCCATCGGCGTCGCCACCGCGGACCCGGAGACCCCGGTCGTCGCCCTGTCCGGCGACTACGACTTCCAGTTCATGATCGAGGAGCTGGCGGTCGCCGCCCAGCACAAGGTCCCCTACGTCCACGTTCTCGTGAACAACGCCTACCTCGGTCTGATCCGTCAGGCGCAGGGCAACCTGGGGATCAACTTCGAGGTCAACCTCGAGTTCGAGAACATCAACACCCCGGAGATCGGCGTCTACGGCGTGGACCACGTCAAGGTCGCCGAGGGCCTGGGCGTCAAGGCGATCCGCGTCACCGACCCGGACAAGCTGGGCGAGGCGCTGGAGGAGGCCAAGAAGCTGGCCGTCGAGTTCCAGGTCCCGGTCGTCGTCGAGGCCATCCTGGAGCGCATCACCAACATCGCGATGAGCAAGACGGTCGACATGAGCGACGTCACCGAGTTCGAGGAGCTCGCGACCGAGCCCGGCCACGCGCCGACCGCGATCAAGACGCTCAAGGTCTGACCCTAGGTCTGATCCGACGTCCGACCCGACGTCTGACCCGACGTCTGACCCGACGTCTGACCCGACGTCTGGCCCGAGGTCTGGCCCGAGGTCTGGCCCGAGGTCTGGCCCGAGGTCTGACCTCGCGTCATACGGCGTCCGGCTTCGCGTGACACGCGCCCTGACACCGTGTCACGCGGCCGCCGGAGAGAGGCCCTCACCCCGATGAGTACCGGGGCGAGGGCCTCGCCGTTTCCCGGGCGCGCCTACGCCTACGCCTGCGCCCGTACGAGCGCCTCGCCGGCATCCGTCCAGTAATAGAGGACGGACCGTCCCGAGCGCCTGCGCCGTACGAGGCGGGCGTCCAGCAGTACCTTCAGGTGCCGGCCCACCGAGCCGAATCCCTGGCCTGTCAGTGCCACCAACTGGCTGGTGGACTTGGGGGATTCGAGCCGTACGAGGACGCCCGCGCGGGCCGCGCCGAGCAGCGTGCCCAGAGCGTCCGGCACCTTCGGGGCTTCCGGCTCCGCCAGGGTGCCGGAGCACGGGTAGACGATCGCGAAGCGCTCCGACCCCTCCCACGAGACCCAGCCCCGGTTGGGCGTCACGGGCACGAAGAGCAGCAGGCCGCCCTCGACCGAACGCGGCGGATATGCACGGGCGTTGACCTGGAGCCGGCCGTCGCCGAGCCAGCGCATCTTCCCGGGGCACAGCTCGTCCAGCGCCGCCGCCCAGCCGCCCTGGCTCAGCCGCGCGGTCCGCGCGACGACATCGGCCTCCATGATCCGCCGGCGCCGCGGCCAGGTCGGCAGCACCGTCTCCTGCCAGACCCACGTCAGGACCGCGGCCATCCGCTCCGGCAGGTCGGTCGCGTACCGCAGCGGCTCCGGCACAGGCCCGCCCAGCGAGACCGCGAGGTCCGCGACGGCCGCGGCCGGGTCCGCGTCGCGGACGACGGCCAGCTCCTCCTCGAAGCTCTGCTCGCCTTCGCCGAGCGGCGTCGGGGTGAGGAAGTCCGCGTTCCAGGTGGCCCCGAGCGCGGCCCGGACCAGCAGCGCGTCCACCGGATCGCGGGCCAACCGCGCCCGGTAGCGGGGCAGATGGGCGCCCAGCCAGAGCCGCTCACCCGGGTCCCCGGCGGCCGGGTGGTCCAGTGCCTTCAGCGCCGCGATCGTCTCCGCCAGCGGCGACACCACGAAACGGCTCTTCGCCAGTGCGTCGGCGTCGATCTGCCACCAGCCCATGTTTCGCCTCCCCGCGAAACTCTAACGGCCCCGTGCCGTCGCCTCCCAGACTCCCTCGCATGCGCACCTACCGCGAGCTGTTCCGTACCCCGGAGTTCACGCCCTTCTTCGTCACCGTGGCCGTCCAGATCGCCGCGCAGACCATGGCCGGCCTCGGACTCGCCACGCTCGTCTACCGCGACACGGGCTCGCCCCTGCTGTCCGCGCTCGCGATGTTCGGGCCGTCGCTGGCCCAAGTCTTGGGCGCGGCCACGCTGTTGTCCGCCGCCGACCGGCTGCCGCCGCGCGCCGCCATCGTAGGCCTCGCGCTGCTCTTCGCGCTCTGCACCGCCGCCCAGGCCGCACCCGGCCTGCCCGTGGCGGCCGTGTTCGCGGTCCTGCTGGTGCAGGGCCTCATCGGCTCGGTGGGCGGCGGCGTGCGGTTCGGGCTGCTCGGCGAGATCCTCTCCCGCGACGGCTACCTGCTGGGCCGCTCGCTCCTGAACATGGCCGTCGGCCTCTGCCAGATCGGCGGCTTCGCGGCGGGCGGGCTGCTGGTCGCCCTGCTCTCGCCGCGCGGCGCGCTGCTGACCGGCGCGGCGCTCTACCTGGCCGCGGCTCTGTGCGCCCGCGTCGGCCTGTCCCGCCGTGCCCCGCGTGCCGCGGGCCGTCCGTCCGTCACGGAGACCTGGCGGGTCAACGGACGGCTGTGGTCCTCCCCGGCCCGCCGCCGGGTCTACCTCGCGCTCTGGGTGCCCAACGGGCTGATCGTGGGCTGCGAATCGCTCTTCGTGCCGTACGACCCCGGGCACGCGGGCCTGCTGTTCTCCTTCGCGGCGCTGGGGATGCTGGCCGGCGACCTGGCCGTGGGGCGCTTCCTGCCGAAGCGGTGGCGCGGCCGGCTCGGCTCGCCGCTGCAGGCCCTCCTCGCCGCCCCGTTCCTGCTGTTCGCCCTCGACCCGGGCCTGCCGCTCGCGGCCGCCGCGATCACCGTGGCCACGGTCGGGTACGGCGCGAGCCTGCTGTTCCAGGAGCGGCTGATGGCGCTGACGCCTGAGGAGTTGAGCGGGCAGGCGCTCGGGCTGCACGCCTCGGGGATGCTCACGCTCCAGGGTGTGAGCGCGGCGCTGGCCGGCGTACTGGCGCAGCACACCTCGGTGACGGCGGCGATGGCGCTGCTGGCCGGCGGCTCGCTCGCGGTCACGGCCGCGCTCGCGTACGCAGAAGAGCGCGGAACCAGGGACCGTAAACCTGGTTCCGCGCTCTCGTTGGTTACCGCCCGACGGTGCGAGGCTGGCGCGACAGGACGTTCGCGCCGCCGGGCGGAGCATGCGAAGCCCCGGAGCAGATAGGGCCTCGAAGTCTGGAGCTGGGGACCGCGGCGACGGCGACGGGTCTTCCGGCGTCCCTTCCTTCAGGTCAAGAAGGGGGCCGGTGTGCCCTTACCACCGCACTGGCTCGCACGCCGCCGCGGTCCTCAAGCCGTCCGGACCTCGACCACCCCTCATCCGGGCCGAGATCCGGACTGCGTACCGGACTTGACCTCCCGTCAAATCCCGTACGCGGTCTGGGTGTTGCTGGTGTTGCTGTGCTGCCGGCGATCAGTCGCGCAGGGCGCGAACCGCCTCCTCCACGCGCTTGCCGTAGTCCGCGTCGGCGGCGGCGAAGTGCGCGAGGTTCTTCTCGATGACGTCCTCGCGGGAGACCTGGGACAGGCCGCCGGCGATGTTGGCGACGAGGCGGTTCTTCTCGTCCTCGGACATCAGCCGGTACAGCTCGCCGGCCTGGAAGAAGTCGTCGTCCTTGGTGTGCAGCGGGGCCGCGTGGGCGCCGGTCCAGCCGTGGATCGCCAGCGGGGCGGAGAGCGCCTCGTCGGTCTGCGAGGGACCGGAGTACGAGTTGGGCTCGTAGTTCTTGTCGTGGCGCGAGCCCTGGCGGGTGGCCATGAAGCCGTCCCGGCCGTAGTTGTCGGCCGTGGTCGCCTTGGGGGCGTTCACCGGCAGCTGGGTGTGGTTGACGCCGAGGCGGTAGCGGTGGGCGTCCGCGTAGGCGAACAGGCGGCCCTGGAGCATCTTGTCCGGCGACGGGCCGATGCCCGGGACGAAGTTGTTCGGGGAGAACGCGGCCTGCTCGACCTCGGCGAAGACGTTGTCCGGGTTGCGGTCGAGGACCATCCGGCCGACGCGCTGCAGCGGGTAGTCGGCGTGCGGCCACACCTTGGTGAGGTCGAACGGGTTGAAGCGGTACTCCGCGGCCTCGGCGGCCGGCATGACCTGGACGTACAGCGTCCAGGACGGGTTCACGCCGCGCTCGATCGACTGGAGCAGGTCGGTCTGGTGCGAGTTGGCGTCGCTGCCGACGACCTCGGCGGCCTGCTCGCCGGAGAGCGAGCGGATGCCCTGGTTCGTCTTGAAGTGGTACTTGACGAAGAAGGCCTCGCCCGCCTCGTTGGTCCACTGGTAGGTGTGCGAGCCGTAGCCGTTCATGTGACGGTACGAGGCCGGGATGCCGCGGTCGCCCATGAGCCAGGTCACCTGGTGCGTCGCCTCGGGGGCGTGCGCCCAGAAGTCCCAGACGTTGTCCGGCTCCTGCTTGCCCGTGAACGGGTCGCGCTTCTGGGAGTGGATGAAGTCGGGGAACTTGATCGGGTCCTTGATGAAGAACACCGGGGTGTTGTTGCCGACGAGGTCGTAGTTGCCCTCTTCGGTGTAGAACTTCACCGCGAAGCCGCGCGGGTCGCGGACCGCGTCCGCGCCGCCGAGCGAGTCGGCCACGGTGGAGAAGCGGATGAAGAGCTCGGTCTTCTTGCCGATCTCGCCGAGGAAGTCCGCCTTGGTGTAGGCGGTGACGTCGTCGGTCACCTCGAAGAAGCCGTACGCGCCGGAGCCGCGGGCGTGGACCACGCGCTCCGGGATGCGCTCCCGGTTGAAGCGAGCGAGCTTCTCCAGCAGGTGCTGGTCCTGCAGGAGGATGGGGCCACCGACGCCGGCGGTGGCGGAGTTCTGGTTGTCGGCGACCGGGGCGCCGGACTCGGTCGTAAGCACGCGCTTCGACATGGTGACCTTCCGTACGGGGAGCTCTGCTGACATCTGTGACGGTCCGAGGAGCGTAAATACGCCACGAACAAGACGTCAACAGTTTGTTGAAATTGAAGTGTGGGTGTTCCGGACGGCGACGGCGCCTGGGCGCGACAGGACAGGTGTCAGCGCCGCCGCCGCCCGGAAATCTGGGCCCCGTTACGGGGCGGGGGGTCAGACCTGCTGGCCGGAGAGGCGCTCGACGGCGCGCAGCAGGGCCGAGTGGTCCAGGCCGCCGTCGCCCTGAGCGCGCAGGGAGGCGACGAGCTGGGCGACCACGGCGCCGACCGGGAGGGCCGCGCCGACGTTGCGGGCGGCGTCGGTGACGATGCCCATGTCCTTGTGGTGCAGGTCGATCCGGAAGCCGGGCTTGAAGTCCCGGTTCAGGAAGTTGTCCTTCTTGCGGGTCAGCACGGTCGAGCCGGCCAGACCGCCGTTGAGGACGTCCAGGGCGGCCTGGAGGTTCACGCCGGACTTCTCGAGGAAGACGACGGCCTCGGCGCAGGCCTGGATGTTGACCGCGACGATCAGCTGGTTGGCGGCCTTCACCGTCTGGCCGGAGCCGTGCGGGCCGCACAGGACGATGGTCTTGCCGAGGGCCTCGAGGATCGGCAGGGCCTCGTCGAAGTCGGCCTGCTCGCCACCCACCATGATCGACAGGACGGCCTCGATGGCGCCGGCCTCGCCGCCGGACACCGGGGCGTCCAGGACGCGGATGCCCTTCTCGGCGGCGTTCTTCGCCAGGTCGACCGAGGTCTGGGGGGTGATCGACGACATGTCGACGATCAGCGCGCCCTGCTTGGCGTTCTCCAGGATGCCCTCGGGGCCGTAGGAGATGGCCTCGACCTGCGGGGAGGCCGGCACCATCGTGACGATGACGTCGGCGTCCGCGACGGCCTCGGCGATGGACGCGGCGGAGGTGCCGCCGGCCGCGGCGAGCCGCTCCAGCTTGTCCTGCTCCAGGGTGAAGCCGGTGACCGAGTAGCCGGCCTTGATCAGGTTCTCGGACATGGGCGAGCCCATGATGCCGAGGCCGATCCACGCGATCTTGGGAAGGTTGCTCATGGTGAGGGTGCCTCTCGAAAAACTGGTGGTACGGGAAGAAGTCAGCGGGCCGCGCGGGCCTCGGCCGGGAGCCACTCGAAGGACGCGGCGGCGTCGGCGGCCTTGTACTCCAGGCCGACCCAGCCGTCGTAACCGGCCTTCTTCAGCTCGTCGAGGAGCTGCTCCAGGGCCAGGTCGCCGGTGCCCGGCGCGCCGCGACCCGGGTTGTCCGCGATCTGGACGTGACCGGTCTTGTCGGCGTACTGCGCGATGACCTGGCTGACGTTCTCGCCGTTCATCGACAGGTGGTAGATGTCGAGCAGGAACTTGGCGTTGCCGAGTCCGGTGGCCGCGTTGACCTTGTCGACGACCTCGATCGCGGAGGGCGCGCTCACCAGCGGGTAGAGCGGCGACTCCGGCTTGTTGAGGGTCTCGACGAGCAGGATCGCCCCGACCCGGTCGGCCGCGCGGGCCGCCAGGACCAGGTTCTCCAGGGCGAGGTCGTCCTGCGTCTGCGGGTCGACGCCCTCGACGCGGTTGCCGTAGAGCGCGTTGAGCGCCTTGCAGCCCACCGAGGCGGCGAAGTCCGCCGCCACGTCGATGTTGGCGCGGAACCGGTCGGACTCCTCACCCGGGAGGGAGAGGGCGCCGCGGTCCGGGCCGGGCAGCTGCCCCGCGTAGAAGTTCAGGCCCACCAGCTGGGTGCCGGCGTCGTCGAGCGCCTTCTTGAGGGCGTCGAGCTCGCTCTGGGCGGGCGTGGGGGAGTCGATCCAGGGCCACCACAGCTCGACCGCCGTGAAGCCCGCCGCGGCGGCGGCCGCGGGGCGCTCCAGGAGCGGGAGTTCCGTGAAGAGGATCGACAGGTTCACATCGAAGCGCTGGTCCGTGTATCCCATGAGGGGCGGCGCTCCTTCCGTATTGCGGAAGTAAGTTTCTGTCTGACGGAATGTTGCACGGCGGGGCAGGGAGGTGTCAAGGGGGGTCGTGCGAGGTCGGCGCGGTTCGGGGGCCGTACGGGGGGCCGGGAGGGGTGCTCCCGACCGGACGGTCGGGAGGTGTGGCAATTCTGTAATGTCCGGTAATCGGGGCAGTTCCACAGGGAATCCACAGCTCAACTTATTCACTCCCGGGGGTGACCGGCCCATTTCCTGTTTCGTTAAGGTGTCGGGCCGACCGACGCCTTTTTCGTGGAATGGCTGATTCGCCGTGCAGGGCGTGATCATGAGAGCGCAATGAGAATTGACACACTCTCGGCGCGCTGCGCAGAATCGCCGTGCTCGCTCACCCGGCGGGCAAAAGGTACGAACCAAACGGGCAACAATTGGGGGAGAAATGAGCATGCGCAAGAGTCTGGCCGTCATGGGTGCCAGCGCCCTGCTGGCTCTCGGTTCCAGCGTCGCCCTGGCGCCCTCCGCGTCCGCCGCGACGGCCGGCTCGGGCCAGGCGTCCGCCACGGCGCAGTCGGCCCAGGGGCAGGTCAAGTCCAGCGGTGCGGTCACCAAGTCCCTCGACAAGTCGACGGGCCTGGCCGCCGCGGCCAAGGGTGAGGTCAACACCCTGGCCAGCTGCTGGAACGGCTCCACGTCCGGCCGGTACATGTACATGACCTGTTCCGGCAACGGCTACCGGGTCTACATCGACTGCTCCAACGGGTACCGGTACACCTTCGGCACGTACTACTACGGGACCTTCAACCACACCATGTGGTGCCCGTCCGGTACCTACGCCATCTGGGGCGGCTCCATCGGTGGCTGATCCATCGGCGGCTGATCCCGCCACGCCCGTCAGGGCATGATCCACGCCGAATTCGCGGCCCGTCCGGACGGGTCGCGAATTCGGTCCTTTCGTGCGTTCGGCAGTCGGAATTCCCTGCTCCGCTCCTTCTCATCTGTTTCTCATAAAGCTCTCATCGGTATCTGGTCGGCCCTGGCAATCATGATCTGGCGCACCGATGCGCGGAATTTCGAGAGCGTCGAGATCGACAGGGGATCCCATGTTGAAGCTGCAACCTTTAAACCGTGTGGTGCTGACTTCCGCCGCCGCGCTGCTCTCGGTCGGACTGCTCGCCGGGTGCGGTGACGGCGCGAAAAGCGAGGTCCCGTCCGGCGGGGGCAAGGCGAGCCCGACCGACAAGGCGAAGGACCCGGGCTCCGGCGCCCCGGACACCGACGCGCTCAAGCTCGTGCGCTGCCTGCGGGAGAACGGGCTCACGGTCGACGACCCCGCGCAGAACGGCAACCTCTCCATCCAGGTCACCGAGACCCAGGACCAGGCCAAGATCGACAAGGCCCAGAAGGCCTGCCAGAAGTTCGCCGGCCAGGGCGGCTCCGGCGGTGGCGGGGCGGCCCAGGGCAAGGAGAGCGAGGAGCACAAGACCTGGCGGCTCAAGGTCGAGGCCTGCATGCGGAAGAAGGGCTTCGAGATGGGCAACATCAAGACCGGCCAGGAGAAGGAGCACGAGACGGTCACCAAGGCGTGCTACCAGGAGGCCGGCCCGGTTCCGGGGCAGGGCGGGCAGTGAGCGGCATCGACCCCGGTGGCGGCCCCCCGGGGCTCGGGCCGGTCGTGGACGAGCCGCCCGGCGGGCGGATCCGAGCCCCCGAACAGGCCGCCCGCGGCGAGGCGACGCGGGTCGAGGAGGCCCGCGCCGAGCAGACCCGGGCC
>NZ_DATCVQ010000012.1:0-10726 GCF_036566765.1 Streptomyces sp. | reverse complement strand
GGACGGCGCCGAACCAGGTGTGCTCGCCCCGGCCCAGGCATTCGACCCGACCAGCTTCCTCACCTTCCTCGCCCCACACGGAATCAGCTGGACCATCACCGTCTCCGACACCCCAACCACCTAGCAGTCAGTGGACCGTATCCACCCCAGGGTGAGCGGGGTCCGATGCGACGCGTTTCAGCTTCTCCGGGTTGCGGACGCAATAGAGGCCGGTGATACGGGCGTCCTCGACGCGGGCCGCCATCACGCCGTCGATCTCACCGTCCAGGCGGAAGACGAATCCCGGGCTGCCGTTGACCACGGCGGGTTTCCTCAGCCGGTGAAAGGCTCAAGGACGAAACGGCCCCACGCGATGAATCCTGCGAGCACGAGATAGACCGAATTCAGGATCACGAGCTTGTACTGACCAAGGCGGCCATGAGTGATCATCGCGCCGACCATGAGAGCAACCCAGCACACAGCGGTCACCGGCACCATGACCGGTGCTATGTCGAGCACGGCGGGCAGGATCAGGCCAACCGCGGCCAGGAGCTCCAGGAATCCGAGAGTCTTGACGAAACCGACGCTGGCGTCTCGGGTCCAATTCCCGCCCTCGTGCGCGGCCAGTTTTTCCTTGGGTACGAACGCCTTGCTGATGCCGCCGCCCAGGGCAACCACGGCCAGCAGTCCGGTCGCAATCCACAGAGTGAGGTTCATCGGGTTTCTCCTTGCCTTGTGTCGGTGGCTCCGGTGTCGAGCCGACCGACCGTGAATGCTTGGCTGAACTCTTGGTTCAGCGAGGGAGAGCGGCCTCGCTGCGCTTGCCTCGCAGCAGCTGCCGGCGCTTGTCATCCTTGAATCCCCAGCTGAACGAGCCGGGCTTGCGCGCCTCGTCCACCAGTTCCTTGACGACGCCCGTGCAAGCGCGCTCCTTGATCCCTGCGGCGAGACGGCCGCCGATGTAGTACCTGTTCGCGGTGTCGTCCTTGGAGGCGATCTGTACGGTGGCGGCGCGACGCCCCAGGGCGATGCACTGGCCGAAGAAGCCCACGTTGATGGCCTCGGGCTGTGCACCCGCGATCCGGGCCAGCACCGTGTCGGCAGCGTGCGCTCCCAGCGGACGAGCGGTCTGGCAGCTCATGCGCAGCGGCAGATCCGACGGCGCCGCCGAATCCCCGGCCGCGACGATGCGCGCATCGTCCACGCTCGTCAACGTCTCGTCGGTGAGCAGGCGCCCCAAGGCGTCGGTGCTCAGTTCGCTGCGCCTGGCCAAGTCCGGCACACCGAACCCGGCGGTCCAGATCGTCACCGCGCTCGACAGCGTGCGGCCGCCGTCGAGTTGCACGGCATCGCGGGTCACCGCCGTCACCTTCGCCTCGGCGCCTTCGAGTACGGTCACGCCGAGCTTGGCCAACCGCTTGGCAACCGAGCGCCGAACCCGCGGATGCAGATAGGGGCCGAGCACCCCGCCGCACACCAGGGTCACCCGGCGGCCCTGCTCCGCCAGCTCGGCGGCGGTCTCGATCCCCGTCGAACCAGCTCCCACAACCGTCACCGCGGCCGTCGAGGGCGCGGCGTCGACCACCGTCCACAGCCGCTGCGCCTCCTCCAGGGTGGCGATCGGGTGGGCGAACTCGGCCGCTCCGGGGACGCGCGGGTCGGCGCTGCCACTGCCCACCGCGTAGATCAAATAGTCGTAGCCGACCGTGCCGCCGCTCGCCAACGTCACGCTGCGCCCCGGGGCGTCGATCCGTGCCACGGTGTCGACCACCAGCCGGACGGGCTCGCCGAGGACCTCCCGGTAGTCGACGACCGCCGCGTGGGACCCTCCCACCACCTGATGCAGGCGAACCCTCTCGACAAACGTCGAACGCGGGTTGACCAACGTCACCCTCACGTCGTCGCGCTGCGTCAGACGATTGGCCGCCAAGACGCCCGCGTATCCGCCGCCGATCACGACCACATCGATGCTCCCAGTCACGATGTCTCCTTCGTTTCGAGGGGTTCGGGCACAAGACACCGCATGACCTGTCGCCGTGACAGCCTGTGAGGCAGATCACTCCGCGGGCCCTCGGTGCGCGGATTCCTTCGTTCGGAGCCGGTGCTCCGGAATGCGCGCCAGCGGCGGCGAACACTCACCTGGGACCCGTCTGGTAATTGATCTTGTGGTGGGTCACGGTGAGCTGACGGATGCGGCATGGGAGCGGATAGCGCCTCTGCTGCCGGGTGTTGATGGGCGAGGGCGTCCGTGGCGGGATCACCGGCAGGTGATCAACGGGGTGTTCTGGCGGATGCGGACCGGTGCGCCGTGGCGTGACCTGCCGGAACGCCATGACCCGTGGCAGACGGCCTATGAGCGGTTCGCCCGCTGGGAGGCGGACGGCACCTGGGCCGGCCTGCTCGAGCAGGTCCAGCTCCGGGACGACTCCGTCGGAACCGTGGAGTGGACGGTGTCGGTCGATTCCACGATCAACCGAGCCCACCAGCACGCCGCCGGAGCCCGCGAAAAGGGGCGGCGGCGGGGGACGAACTGGAAGATCCGGCATGCACGACGGCTGGCCAGGCGCTTGGCCGGTCCCGCGGCGGGCTGACCAGTCGGACGGCTCCGCCGCAGGCTCGACGCGGTCATCGTGGACAAGGCGTACTCGTCCCGGGCGATCCGCCAGTCCCTGCGGCGCAGGCGCACCCCGGGCGCTCGGCGAAGGCCAGGCCGACGCCGGGGCGGCGACAAGGCTGGTGTGCGGGGCCGATGGAACCGGGTAACGTCTTTGTCATGTTCTTCCAGACGCCGATTCACGAGTGAGAGCGTGACGGGCCCCTGCTGACGTCCTTCGACGTCGCCGCCCGTCCCCCACCGATGAATCCGTAGATCACTTCACATCACCACCGGGAGAACCCGTGACCGACAGCAAGAACATCAACAACCCCGTGGGCCAGGGCGGCGGCCAGCGCAAGAAGCTGTCCCGCGCCGAACGGCAGAACAACGGTCCGCACCGCAACCTCGACCGCCAGAATGCAGCCGACCAGAAGGCGGAGCTGGTGCGCAAGATGCGCGAGAAGGCACGCGCAGCTGAGGACGCCGCGCAGGCGAGCGACGACACCGCACAGAGCTGACGCACCGCCGCCGCAGGGCGGCACCGCACGGGGCAGGGCCCGGACCGCGACGCGCGGTCCGGGCCCTGTCGTATCGGGGCTCTGCTGCCGTACCGGACACGGCCGGTCCCGCGCAGCTCTCGGCCGACCGCGACGCCGACCTTCCGGTCGTCACCTCCGCCGCGGTGCTCGTCGAGGTGATCCACCCCAGGATCAATGACTCCGCGCTGAAGAGGACGCTGTCCCGGCTGCTCGTCGAACCGGTCACCCAGGCCCTGGCCCGTCGCGTGCCGACTGGTGGGCCCCCGGTTGCGGCCATGTCGCCATGACCCCGGCGCCCAGGGCGCGTTGTCAGCTGGTGCGGGTAACGCTCGGGAAACTTCGTGTCGGTTCGAATGGCCGCGGCGGGTCACAGTGGCCCGCCGCGGCCATCGAGTCCGCGTCGTGATCGCGAGGTTTCACCATGAGCTCAGCAAGTCGCCCACGAGTATCGCGAAGGTCCCTGCTCGCTGCCGGTACCGCCGTCGGGCTGTCCGGTCTGGTGTCGACGCCGGCTGCTGCCGCGCCGCTGCGCCAGGACCCGGCCGGCGGGAACCTGATTCTCGACTACCGGCCGAGCCAGCCCACCGGCTGGCCGGACATGCCGGGAAAGCCGACCGGGACACTGGGCGGGCACACCGCGTCCCGCGACTTCACGTTCAACGGGGTCCCGTATCGCATCAGCCTTCTTCCGTCCGGTAAGGACGGGGCCTCCACGGATCCCGTCTACGAGGCGGTTCCGGAGCTCTCGGCCATTGGCTTCGAGCAGACCCTCGCCGCTGCGTTCGGCGCCCACTACGCGTTCCACTACCAGGGCGGATTCCGGGGGAAGGAGGAGTTCCGCGTCCAGTCGTACAGCGTCTTCGCCACGGAGGCGACACAGGAGCAGCCGGTGACCACATTCGGGGGCGGGCTGTACGTCGTCTACGAGCCTGACACGCGCCGGGGCGATCCGGGCATCCATGAGACCTTGCGCTGGATTCAGGTGGTCCACCAGTCCGGGACCATCGAGAACCGTCCGAGCGAGGTCGACAACATCGGCAGGGCGAACCCCTTCTACATGGACGGCGGGCTGACCTCGATCTACGGCACCGAGGTATGCAACTTCCACGACGCCTCGCAGATATCGCTGGACGGCAGGTTCGATCTCGACGAGCAGTTCCTGGCCGAGACCTTCCTCGCGCACGACACCGGGACCAAGGACCGATCGGGCCGAGGAGTCGTGCACATTCTCGGCGGGATCAAGTGGGGATGGCGGGTGCAGCGGGCGGAATGACCGTCCCCGCCCCGTCACCGGCCTGCCGCTTCGCGAACTGCGGAGCGGCAGGCCGGGCCCGTGCCGGGAACCGGGTGGCCGGGCCCGTGCCGGGAACCGGGTGGGCGGGCCCACCGGCCGGTAGGCCCGTCAAGGCGAGGCCAGGGCCTCAGTCGGTGAGAGCCGGGAGGCGCGGACGGCCGGGTAGAGGCCTGCCAGGGTGCCGATGGCCAGGGTGGCGGCGACGCCGCCGATGACCGCCCAGGAGGGCACCACCGCGGGCCAGTCCTGCGAGAGGGCGTACGCCGTGGTCACGGTGGTCCCGAGCAGTGCGCCGCCCGCGCCGCCCAGGGCCGACAGCAGCAGGGACTCGGCGAGGAACTGGATGCGGATGTGTCCACGGGTGGCGCCGAGAGAGCGGCGCAGGCCGATCTCGGCGCGGCGTTCCAGTACCGAGATGACCATGGTGTTGGCGACTCCGACGCCGCCGACGAGCAGAGCCACCGCGCCGAGGCCGAGGAGAAGTCCGGTGAAGGCCTTGCTCGCGGCCTGCTTGGCCGCCAGGGCGTCGGAGGGACGGGAGACCTTGACCTCGTTCGGTGCCCGCGGGTTGGCGGTGGCGCCGAGAACGGATCGGACCGCTTCGACGTCGGCGTCGGCGCTGCGCACGTAGACGCGGGTGGGCCGGCCGTCGAAGCCCAGGACGCTGTCGGCGGCGGGCCAGCCGATGAGGGCCGCGGAGTCCAGTTCGGGGGCGAGGACAACCGGTTCGAGGATGCCGACGACGGTGAACCGCCGCCCGCCGATCAGTACGCGGGTGTCCGGGCGGGCGTCGCCGATGCCCAAGCGCTCGGCGGCCTCGGCCCCGAGCACAGTCGCCGGATACCTGCCGGTCGCCGCGTTGAGCCAGGCGCCGCTGCGCAGCCCGGCCCCGGTGGCGGCGGGCAGGCTCGTCCGTGCCGCGTAGGCGGTGATGCCGCCGTTGTCCGTCTCGGGGATCTTCTCGGTGCGGAAGACGTCGGCTCCGGGAAGCTTGCCGATGGCCGATGTGGAGGTGACCGGTCCGATGCGGGAGATCATCCCTTCTGCCGTGGGCGGGAGTTGGGCCGTTCCACCGGTCAGCTTGTCGCCCGGGGCGACGGTGAGCAGGTTGGTCCCGAGGGCGGCCAGGGTGCGGTCGAGCTCGGCGCGGGAGGACGAGGAGACGCCGACCACAGCGACCATCGCGGCGATGCCGATGGCGATTCCCAGCGCAGAGAGCACGGCACGCATCGGGCGGGTGTGCAGGCCCACCGCGCCGACCCGGATCACGTCGCCGGGCCTCATCCGTTCGGGCCTCAGCACGTCGGTGGTCATCGGATCACCTCCACTACGGGGGCTTCCCGTCGGAGTACGTCGTCGATGACCCGGCCGTCGCGCATGTGCACCTGCCGGGGCAGAGAGGCGGCGAGCTCCCGGTCGTGGGTGATGATCACGACGGTGGTGCCTGAGGAGTGGAGCTCGCGCAGCAGTCGCATCACCGCCTGCCCGGACACCGAGTCCAGCGCCCCGGTCGGCTCGTCCGCGAGCAGTAGCGCGGGATCGCCGGCCACCGCGCGGGCGATGGCAACGCGCTGGCGCTCTCCACCGGACAGCTCGTGCGGGTGGTGGTCCGTCCGGTGGCCGAGGCCGACACGGTCCAGTACCGTCGCCGCGCGACGCCTGCGCTCGGCGGGCCGCAGCCCGCAGTAGAGGAGGCCGTCGGCCACGTTGTCCAGGGCCGAGGTGCCGGCGGCGAGGTGGAACTGCTGGAAGACGAAACCGATCCGGGAGGCGCGCAGGGCGGACAGTCCGGCGTCGGACAGCGCGCCTACGTCGTGGCCGTCGAGGTGCACGCGACCGGTGGTGGGCCGGTCCAGGGTGCCGAGCAGATTCAGCATCGTGGACTTGCCGGAACCGGAGGGGCCGACGATGGCGGCAAGTTCACCGGGGCCGACGGCCAGGGAGACCCCGTCGAGGGCGGTCACTCCGCCGGCGTAGGTCTTGGTCACATCCGTCAGCGTGATCACTTGGGCATCCCCACCTTGGCGCCCTGGGAGACGCCGCCGGAGATCTCCACCCGGCCGTCGGCGAACAGCCCCGTGGTGACGGGAACGTACGTCGAGGTCGCCCCCTCCACCAGTTCCACCCCGTATCCGCCCTCGGCGAGGGCGAGCAACGCGGAGACCGGCACGGTGAGGACGTCCTTGCGGGTGTCGGCCGTGAAGATCACGTGGACGCCGGCCTGGTCGTACGCACGGACGGCCTCGCGGGCCTCGGCAGCTGTGAGCCCGATCACTACTTTGATCTTCGTCTCCGCCTCCTTCTGCCCCGCGGCGGGCTTGGACACGGTGGAGACCTCGGTGACCGTGCCCGGCACTACGGCGCCGTCCGGGAGCGCGACCTCGACGGCGGCGCCCTGCTTGGCCAGCCGCTGGTCAGCGGTGTCCAGCTCCGCTGTGACAGCCTTGGCGGTGCCGGTGTACGACAGCACGTTCTGACCCGGCCCGGTCTGGTCCCCCGGCTCGGCCTCCAGGCCGGCGATGCGGATCGCCTCGGGGGTGAAGACGACCCGCCCGAACTCCACGGTCCCGGTCTTCTTCAGACCGAGGTCGCCCTGCCACCGCCTGACGGCCTGCTCCGTGGCCTCGGTGTACGCCTCGTCGGGCGTGAACCCGGTGTAGCCGAGCGCGCTGAGGTTCTGCTCCAGCTGACTGACATCGGGCCCCTCGGAGCCCTTCGCCAACGCGCGGTAGGCCGGCAGCGATCCGTACAGCAGCACCACGGGCTGGTTGTCCACCGCGTACAGGGCCTTCCCCCGGGTGATCTCCGTGCCCTGCTCGGGCAGTTGGGTGAGCGTGCCGGGAAGCCGGCCGGCCGCGGTCCGTTCCGTACCGGAACCGAGCTGCGCATCAGCGCTCCTGGTGTCCTTGAGCGTCTGCCGTAGCACCTCGGCCGTCGCCGGAGGCAGCCGGCTCGCCGCCTCGTCCGCGGCCTTGCCGTTGTCATCCGGGCCGAACACGGCCGCAGTGCCCGCGCCGGCCGCGACCAGGGCGAAGAGGGCGACGGTCATCTTCGTGGCGCGCCGCGTGCGGCGCCGCCGCCGGCCACGCGCGGACGAAGTCCGGTCCGCCTGCCGCTCGCCAGGGGAGGACTCGACCGTCACCGGGCGCTCGCCAAGGGGGTGCTCGACCGTCACCGGGCGCTCCCCGCCTTCTCGCGGTCACCCTCGGCCCCGCCGCACTTCTTC
This sequence comes from Streptomyces sp., assembly GCF_036566765.1. Taxonomy (GTDB): domain Bacteria; phylum Actinomycetota; class Actinomycetes; order Streptomycetales; family Streptomycetaceae; genus Streptomyces. The sequence goes on along the minus strand of NZ_DATCVQ010000012.1, from coordinate 3,092 downwards.
CAGGCGTTCTCGAAGTCCGGGTCCTCGGCCTGTGCGGGACCGATGTCGATGCCCTGGCCCTCCTTGGGGTCGGCGAAGTCCGCCACGCCGTTCTCGCGCATGCACCGCGCCAGGTCGAGCATGGCCTTGCGGTCCTTGGAGTCGCTCTGGTCGGCGGGCGCCGGCGGCGCGACCGAGCGGCACGCCTCGATGGCCTTGTCGGCCTTCTCCCTGTTCGAGCCGTCGACAGAGAGCCCGATGCCCTGACCGGGCTTGGGGTCCGCCACGTCCAGGCCCTGCTGCCGCAGGCACCGCGCGTACTTCACGTTCATCTCGTCTCGGCTCAGACCGGGTGCGGCGCTGCTCGTCGCGCCCTTTGTGCCACCGTTCGCGGAGGCGACCCCGGCGCCCTCAGTGCCGGAGCCGCACGCGGTGAGCGTCAGGGTCAGGGCGAGGGGCAATGCCGCGAGCAGGGCGGGGTGGCGGGGGCGCACGTGAGTCGTACGAGTCGTACGAGGTGCACGAGGCATGCGAGGTTCTCCTTGCCGATGGGCCGGCGCGGTGCCGGCCGACGGAAGGGATGCAACTCCCGGTGCTGTTACCTCACTGTTTCCCCGTCGGGATCGACAACCTCGAAGAACGCCGTGGGCGGTCGCTTACGAGAAGGAAACGGGCCCTTGGGAAACCATGGGCAAGAGCGGCCGTCGCCCCCGGATGGGCGGTGGCCCCGAGGGAAGGACGGCAACGCATGCGGCTCCTGGTGGCGGAGGACGAGCGGCAGCTCGCCGACGCGATCGCGGAATGGCTCCGGCAGGAGACCCACGCGGTCGACGTCGCGTACGACGGCGCCGCGGCCCTGGAGCGGACCGACGTCAACGACTACGACGTCATCATCCTGGACCGGGACCTTCCCCTGGTCCACGGGGACGAGATCTGCACCCGGCTCGTCGCATCCGGCCATCAGGCACGACTGCTGATGCTGACCGCGGCCGGTGAGGTCACCGACCGCGTCACAGGGCTCTCCCTCGGCGCCGACGACTACCTCACCAAGCCCTTCGCCCTCCCCGAGCTCGCCGCCCGGGTCCTCGCACTCGGTCGGCGCTCCCGCCCGGCCGCTCCACCGGTGCTCCGCCGCCGCGGCATCACGCTGGACCCGGCGCGCCGCGAGGTGTTCCGGGACAACCGCTACATACCACTGGCGAAGAAGGAGTTCGCCGTCCTGACGGAGCTGTTGCGTGCCGACGGCGCGGCGGTCCCCACCGAACACCTGCTGGAGAAGGCGTGGGACGAGCACACCGATCCCTTCACCGGGGCCGTCCGCCTCACCGTGCTCAAGCTCCGCCGCAAGCTCGGCGACCCACCCGTCATCGAGACCGTCACGGGCGTGGGGTACCGCATTTCATGAAGAAGCGCCGCGTCACCCTGCGCGCCCGGCTCACCCTGGTCTACGGCGGCCTGTTCTTCGCCGCCGGCATCGTGCTGCTCGGCGTCACCTACGTCCTGTTCGCCCAGCAGCTCGACCGGGGCGGGGACCTCAGCGTCCATTCCGATTCCGGCCAGAGCGCTGCCTCGCGGCAGGACTCCCTGCCCGACGACCTCAACTGGGTGGCGAGTGAGCAGAGGAGACTGCACGACGCCGCCACCGCCTCGCTCATCACCCAGGGCAGCATCGCGCTCGCCCTCGTCGGGGGCGTCGCGGCGGGCTTCGGCTGGCTCATCGCCGGCCGGGTACTGGCCCCCCTGCGCCGGGTCACCGACACCGCCAGGCGCATCGCCTCCGCGCCGGCCGCCGACCACGGTCTGCACGAGCGCATCACACTCGACTGCCGCGACGACGAGGTGAAGGACCTCGCCGACAGCTTCGACCTGATGGTCGAACGGCTCGACCGATCCTTCGACGGACAGCGCCGCTTCGTCGCCAACGCCTCACACGAACTGCGCACACCCCTGACCGTGGGCCGTGCCCTGGTCGAGCTGGCCATGCACCGCACGTCGGCCTCCGCCGACGTGAAACGGCTCGGCGAGGACCTCCTGGAGATCAACGACCGGCACGAGCGGCTCATCAGCGGACTGCTGCTGCTGGCAGGCTCGGAGAACCACATCCCCGAGCGGCAGCCCGTCGACCTCGCGGACGTGGTCACCCATGTGACCGCCCAGAGCACCCCCGGGGCCGAGAAGGCCGGGATCACCGTGTACGAGGACCCCGGCCCGGCCCTCACCACCGGAGACGCTCTCCTGCTCGAACGGCTCGTCCAGAACCTCGTGGAGAACGGCATCCGGCACAACACCGGCGCCGGCGGATGGGTACGCGTCAGCAGCCGCACACGCGAGGACGGCCTGGCCGAGATCGAAGTGAGCAACACCGGCCCCGATGTACCGCCCTACGAGGTTCCCACCTTGTTCGAACCGTTCCGCCGCCTTGGCACCGAGCGCCTCGTCACCGCCAAGGGAGCGGGCCTCGGCCTGTCCATCGTCCGCTCGGTGGCCCGCGCCCACGGCGGCGAAGCCACCGCCCGCCCCCGCCACGCCGGGGGCCTGACTGTCACAGTGACCCTCCCCCAGGACATGCGGCGTTCTCCACAAGCGTGACGGACTCTGCGCGGTGACGGGGCCTACCAACCGAGGCGACCTGAGCGCTGGAGCGGCCGAGGGAGCCGAACCTGGGGCTCCGGCACCAGCTGGTGCGGGTGGCGGACGCCAGCGGGAGGGGCGGCTCACCCGCGACGAGCAGGCTCGGTGGAGCGGAGCGCTGATGGGACTTCCGGAGCCGGACGCTTCGGGCACCCGGCCCCAGTCAGCCCAGATCGACATCGTCGAGCAACTTGGTCCCCAGCCAACCCCATTCCCAGGTCCGCTACAGAGCGTGATCAGCAAGAGAGGCTCGGCGGGCACCCCGACAAGGCCTTCCGCCGGCCGCCGGCCAAACGCAAAAGCCGCCTCCCGACCGGGCGCACAGCCTGGTCGGGAGGCGGCCTTCTGAGACTGGCGGTACGTCAGGATAAGTGCCGAACGAGCGTCAGATGAGCGTCACGACCGGCCAGGGCGCATTTCTGCGTGCCGTACCAGCAAGGTCCTCCCACAGCACACCGGTCACAGCTTCCTCGACCACGGCG
>NZ_DATCVQ010000011.1:0-3563 GCF_036566765.1 Streptomyces sp. | reverse complement strand
CGGCGACGCCGGGCTGGGGCGGCCCGGGGACCGGCTCGCCGCGGCCCACCCGCTCGTCGGCCCGGCCGATCAGCCAGTCGCGGCTGGGCACGACGAGCCCGGCCGGGGTGAAGGCGATCTTGCGCAGCTCGGCATGGCTGCCGGAGTCCTTGCGCCACAGGCCGCCGACGATGTCGACGGCCTCCTCCGGCGTGGCCGCGAACTCGAGGCCTGCGTACACCGGCGCGCAGGCGTCGAGCCCGAGGTCCTGCGCGGAGAGCCGGCGGCCGAGCCGCCGGGTGAAGACCTCCGCGATCAGGGCGGGGGTGGTGCCGCGCGGCTGCTGCCCCCGGAGCCAGCGGGTCACCGAGGTCTTGTCGTACCGCAGGTCGAGCCCGTGCTCCAGGCCGAGCTGGTCCACCCTTCTGGCCAGCCCCGCGTTGGAGAAGCCCGCCTCGGCGATCAGGGCGGCGAGCTGGCGGTTCGGGATGCGCTGCGGGGGTCGTTCCGTCATCAGCTGTGCGGTCTCCTGCCTTCCGGGCCCGGGTGGCAGCCCTCATGGAACGGCGTGAATTTAGCGGCCCGTACTGCCCTCGCCGCCGCCTTCGCCCCAGATTCATCCGATCGTGTGAGGAACGGGAGGGAGGGTTGCCGCCGGCCGGTGACCAGCGGCAACCCTGCGGGACGAGGCCGACGGAGCGGAGGGACCGTCAGCCGAGGGGGCGGCAGATCACCACGGCGGCGACGTCCTGCGGCGAGCCGCTGGTGTTCAGTGCGGCGACGTTCCAGCCCCAGGGGGTCGGAATGGACTCCTCCGCGTAGACCTGGGCGCCGACGAACTGACCGCCGCCGGTGGGCACCTCGTTCGTCGCCGACGAGCAGGTCGCCACGGAACTGCCGATGTAGTTGTGCGGCGTGCGGTACGCCTCACCGAGCCGCACGACGTGCGGCTGGGTGGAGCAGATCACCTGCGCGGTGATGAAACCGTCGTCGGGCGCGTGGTTGTACCCCTCGGCCCTCCACCCGTAGTTGCCGATGGGGCCCGAGTCCTGGATCAGGAAGACCGACTGGTCGCCGAGGCCGATGCCGATCGCCATGTAGCCGCCGCCGCTGGCCGTCGTTCCGCCGGGACATGTCGCCACCGCGTCGCCGACGCTGGACTTCGGCACACCGTAGGTCGTGGTCTGGCGTACGAAGTGGGCCGCCTGGTCGCAGACCACGTAGGCGCGGATGCGCATGCCGCCCTGGGTGCTGTAGTTGCGGGCGGTGACGGACCAGCCGTCGGCCGTGTCGGTCTGCTGCGGCACCGCGATCGAGGTGGAGAGGTGGGGCGAGCCGCCGTCGGTGTCGGCGCCTCCGCCCGTCGCGTAGTAGCCGGCCGGGCACTGCACGCGGGCCGACTGCTCGCCGCTCGGTCCAGTGCTGCGCCACGCGCCCTCCACGCGGACGGGCTGCAGGGCGACCACCGCCTTCCTCGCGTCGGGGCGGGCGGGATCCGCGGCGGCGCTCGGGGTGTAGGCAGCCGCGGCGCTCACTCCGGCCGTCAGGAGCGTCGCGGCGAGGAGGGAGACGAGGCGCCGGGCCCGGGGGCGGCGGGGCGGGGGAACAGGGGGAACGCGCATGGACGGTCTGGCCTCTCTGTGCCGTGCCGAGGATTCGCTGCGCGGCCGACGGTAGGGCGCGACCGGAACGGCGAACCGATTCTCCCGACGGGACACGCCGTCACGTTCCGTAGCCGAACGAAGGGCGACGGTCACGGACCGTCGCCTCCCCCGACGGCCGTCCGCACCTGGCGGCCGGGGAGGCGGAGCGCCGCCGTACAGTGGCATGGGCGCGAATGACGCATGGTGCCGTGCCGGTCCCGGGACGATCCCCGGGGCACGACGCCAGACGAGGAGGCTTGGCCGTGAGTGAGCTGCGATTCGTCCGCATGGGCTTCGGCGAGGAAGCCGTCGAGTACCAGGTGGCGTGGGACAAGCAGCGCGAGGTGCACGCCGCCCGGTTCGCCGACGAGATCCCGGACACCTGCCTGCTCCTGGAGCACCCGCCCGTCTACACCGCCGGACGGCGGACCGCGGAGAGCGAGCGCCCGCTGGACGGCACGCCGGTCGTCGACGTCGACCGCGGCGGCAAGATCACCTGGCACGGCCCGGGCCAACTGGTCGGCTACCCGATCGTGAAGCTCGCCTCACACGTGTACGTCGTGGACTACGTCCGCAGGCTCGAGGAAGCCCTGATCGCGGTGTGTGCCGAGCTCGGCGTACGGACCGGACGGGTGAAGGGGCGCAGCGGCGTCTGGGTGCCCGCGGACGAGCGCGGGCGCGAGCGGAAGATCGCGGCGATCGGGATCCGGGTGGCGCAGGGCGTCACCATGCACGGGTTCGCGCTGAACTGCGACAACGACCTCGCCTGGTTCGACCGGATCGTCCCGTGCGGCATCTCCGACGCCGATGTCACCACGCTCTCCAAGGAGCTGGGGCGCGACGTCCCGATCGCCGAAGTCCTCGAGCCGGTTCGCCGGAACCTGGACAAGCTGCTCGCCTGGGAAGAGTACGAGCGCACTCCCGACCTGGACCACGAAGACGACGACCCGACCCCAGCAGGCATCACCTACGGCCTGACCGTCTGACGCCCCACCGCCGAACAACCGCCGCCCGTCGTTGCGGGTGAACCGCCGGACCACCACCTGACGTCGGAGGTGATCTGCGGTCGACCACCTGGCGACGGCGGTGACCTGCGGATGCCCTCTGCCGGCGGGGGCGGTTCAGCGCGAGGCGGGTGGCGCCATACCTGTCGGCGGCGGTGGACCGCGTCCGCCGCTCCGCCTGGCCCGCGTCCCCGCCGTCATGCCGGTGGGCGGGAGATTCGTGGGAATGCCCGTGTGTGACTGGTGTGGTGCGGGGTGTGCGCGGGGTGGTGTGGGTGTGTTGCTGGGGGATCACGTGGGGATACGCGCCGGGTTAGACGTAAAGATTGCGCGAAGTGTCGGCGGGGTGCGGAGGGGAAACGTCGCTACGGTGGGGATGTGTCCAAATTTCTCGGCTTCCTCCTTGGCATCGCCGTAGCGCTCGCCGGGCCTGCGATGTTCGGCGTCCTCGCGGCGGACGGCGGTGTCAAGCTGAACGCGAAGGAGATGGCGCTCGCCTACGGCATCGGGGCGCTGATCTTCTGGACCGTGGTGTCGTACTTCTCGGGCGCCGCGGCGCTCGGTGCGGCGCTGACCTTCGGCGCGATGATCTACACCGTGCACTGGATCCCCAACCGGATGACGAACTTCCTGAACGACGTCCCGGGTGTGACGACCGGGATGATCGACGGGATCAAGCAGTACACGCTGAACGGCGTGGTGCCGATCCTCGCGGTGATCTCGCTGATCTTCGGGATCCAGCTGATCGTCCAGGCGGTGCAGCGGCGTCGGCGTGATCGCGCCGACGCAGACCGGCTCCAGCGCGAGCAGGAACTGGCGCAGGCGCAGCAGGAGGCGGACGTGACCGCGGAGTATCCGGTTGCCGGGGGCGACTATCAGCCGGCTGCGGACAACCGGTTCGGCAACAACTTCGGGAACAGCAACTACGACGACCTGT
>NZ_DATCVQ010000010.1:0-19418 GCF_036566765.1 Streptomyces sp. | reverse complement strand
GCGCCGACGAGCTGGTCAAGGGCGGGCTGGTCAGGGAGGGGCGGCGCGGCCCGATCGACCGGTTCCGCGGGCGGCTGATCTGGCCGATCAGGGACGCCACCGGCGACGTGATCGGCTTCGGCGCGCGCAAGTTGCTCGATTCCGACGACGGCCCGAAATACCTGAATACGCCTGACTCCCCGCTTTACAAGAAGAGCCAGGTTCTTTATGGAATTGATCTTGCCAAGCGGGAGATCTCCAAGCGCGCGCAGGCCGTGATCGTCGAGGGATACACCGACGTGATGGCCTGTCATCTGGCCGGTGTGCCCACCGCGGTGGCCACGTGCGGCACGTCGTTCGGCGAGGAGCACATCAAGATCCTGCGCCGGTTCCTGCTCGATCAGGCCGAATTCCGGGGCGAGGTCATCTTCACCTTCGACGGCGACGCGGCCGGCCAGAAGGCCGCCCTGCGCGCCTTCGAGGATGACCAGAAGTTCGCCGCCGAGACGTACATCGCGATCGCCCCGGACGGCATGGACCCCTGCGAGCTCCGGCTCGCCAAGGGCGACGAGGCCGTCGCCGACCTGGTCGAGCCGCGCACCCCGCTGTTCGAGTTCGCGCTGCGCCAGATCGTGCGCCGGTACGACCTGGAGACGCCGGCGGGCCGGGCCGCCGCGCTGGACGAGGCCGCGCCGATCGTCGCCCGGATCAAGAACATCGCCTCGCAGCACGAGGTCGCCGTGCAGCTCGCGGGCATGCTCGGCATCCTCGACACCCAGTTCGTCGTCAAGCGGGTCGCCCAGATCGCCCGCTGGCAGCGCGGCGGGGGCGGCAAGGGCCCTTCAGCCGCGCCCAACCGCCAGACGGCCCCGCAGATCCAGGCCCCGGTCGTCTCCTCCGGCCCCGCGCTCAACCTGCGCAGCCCCGCCCACCGCACCGAGCGCGAGCTGCTCAAGCTCGCCCTCCAGCGGCCGGAGCTGGTCTCCCCGGCGTTCGACGCGTACGGGATCGACGAGTTCACAGCCCCGCCGTACGCGGCCGTGCGCCAGTGCGTCCAGGACGCGGGCGGGGCGACCGACGCGCCCGCGGACTACCTGGACGCGGTCCGCGAGGCCGCGCCCGACGACACCGTCCGGTCGCTGGTCACCGAGCTGGCCGTGGAGGCGATCTTCGCGAAGATCGTCGACGAGGCGTACGCCGGGGACCAGCTGGTCACCGTCCGGCTGCGCGCCGTCGACCGCCGGATCCGTGAGGTCCAGGGCTCCCTGGCCCGCCTCGGCGCGCACGGCGCGCCCGAGCAGCTGGCCGCGGTGCAGAACGAGCTGTGGGTGCTCACCCAGTACGCCCAGTCCCTCCGCACGAACGGCGCGGCGGCGCTCTGACGCCCGTACGGCTCCGACGCCCGTACTGCGCCGACTCCCGTACGGCGCTCTGACGTTCGGTCACGTACCGGATTCAAAAAGTCACCGCACGCCCCTCGTGGCGGCGATGTGTCGTACCCCACACTGGGTCCGGTGCCTGAGCCCTCGGAGCCCTGGAGGTCGCCCCCGTGCAGACCCAGATCCTCACCCCGGCGGACGCCGTGCCCGAGCAGCGCAGAGCGCCGCAGCCCTCGGAGCAGCCGTCCGAGGGGCCGGAGCCCGAGGAGCTCGTGGTGGAGACGCCGGAGCCGGATCCAGGGCCGCCGGAGCCGGAGCCCGAGCCCGTGCCGGCACCGCGCCGCGCCGACCTCGGCGGGGGGCCCACCTCCGACCTGTTCCGCCAGTACCTGCGTGAGATAGGCCGGATCCCGCTGCTCACCGCCGCCGAGGAGGTCGAGCTCGCCCGCCGTGTCGAGGCCGGGCTGTTCGCCGAGGAGAAGCTGGCCCGGACCCCCGACCTGGACTCCCGGCTCGCGCTCGACCTCGACCGGCTCGTCGTCATGGGCCGGATGGCGAAACGACGGCTCATCGAGGCGAATCTGCGGCTCGTCGTCTCCGTCGCCAAGCGGTACGTGGGCCGCGGGCTGACGATGCTCGACCTGGTCCAGGAGGGCAACCTCGGCCTGATCAGAGCGGTGGAGAAGTTCGACTACGCCCGCGGCTACAAGTTCTCCACGTACGCGACCTGGTGGATCCGCCAGGCGATGTCACGGGCCCTCGCCGACCAGGCCCGCACGATCCGGGTCCCGGTGCACGTCGTCGAGCTGATCAACCGGGTCGTCCGGGTGCAGCGCCGGATGCTCCAGGAGCGCGGCTACGAACCCACCCCCGAAGAGGTCGCCGACCAGCTCGACCTGCTGCCCGAGCGGGTCAGCGAGGTGCTGCGGCTGGCCCAGGAGCCCGTGTCGCTGCACGCGCCCGTCGGCGAGGAGGACGACGTCGCCCTCGGCGACCTCATCGAGGACGGCGACGCCGCGTCCCCCGTCGAGTCGGCCGCCTTCCTGCTGCTCCGGGAGCACCTGGACGCCGTGCTGTCCACGCTCGGCGAGCGCGAGCGCAAGGTCGTCCAGCTCCGCTACGGGCTCGACGACGGCCGGCCCCGCACCCTGGAGGAGATCGGACGGCTCTTCGGCGTGACGCGCGAACGCATCCGCCAGATCGAGTCGAAGACCCTCAACAAGCTGCGGGACCACGCCTTCGCGGACCAGCTGCGCGGCTACCTCGACTGAGGCGAGTCGGGCTGGGGCGAGTCGGACGGAAGCGAGCCGGACGGAAGCCGGCCGGCCTCCTCCTCCCGCTTCTTGTACATGGCGTCGACGCCGGCGCCCATGGCGGCGCCGAAGGCCAGGCCGACGCCGATGCCGATGCCCACGTTGTCGTTCAGCTGCCCGAGGCTGATGCCCAGGGCGAGCCCGATCGCCACCCACGTCGCCAGCGCCGTGCCCGGCTTGTACCCCGTGCTCTCGCCGGACCCGGACCCGGACCCGGCTCCCGCGGGCTTCTGCTCCGCCTTGCTGTTCTCGTCCGCCATCGCGTCCGATTCCCCCTTCATGGTCGTGCGGTCAGTCGACCTCGGCCACCGCCTGGGCGAACTGGGCCGCGTACAGGCGCGCGTACGCGCCCTCGGCCGCCAGGAGTTCGCTGTGCGTGCCCTGTTCGACGATGGACCCATTTTCCATCACCAAGATCACGTCCGCGTCCCGGATCGTCGACAGCCGGTGCGCGATCACGAAGGACGTGCGGCCGTGCGCGAGCCGGGCCATCGCCTTCTGGATCAGCACCTCGGTCCGGGTGTCGACCGAGCTGGTCGCCTCGTCGAGGACCAGGATCACCGGGTCGGACAGGAAGGCCCGCGCGATGGTGATCAGCTGCTTCTCGCCGGCGCTGACGCCCGAGCCCTCCTCGTCGAGGACCGTGTCGTATCCCTCGGGGAGGGTCCGGACGAACCGGTCCGCGTGCGCGGCCCGCGCCGCCTCCTCGACCTCCTCGCGGCTCACCTCGCGCGACGCGCCGTACGCGATGTTGTCGGCGATGGTGCCGCCGAACAGCCAGGTGTCCTGGAGCACCATGCCGATCCCGGCCCGCAGGTCCTCCCGGGACATGGCGGAGACGTCCACCCCGTCGAGGGTGATCCGGCCGCCGGTCACCTCGTAGAACCGCATCAGCAGGTTCACCAGCGTGGTCTTGCCCGCGCCCGTCGGGCCCACGATGGCGACCGTCTGCCCGGGCTCGACCGTCAGCGACAGGTCCTCGATCAGCGGCTTGTCCGGCTCGTAGCGGAACGCCACCTTCTCCAGCGCGACCCGGCCCTTGAGCTGCTCCGGCTTCTCCGTCTCCGGGGCGTCCGGCGACTGCTCCTGCGCGTCGAGGAGTTCGAAGATCCGCTCGGCGGAGGCGACGCCCGACTGGACCAGGTTCGCCATCGACGCGACCTGCGTCAGCGGCATCGAGAACTGCCGGGAGTACTGGATGAACGCCTGCACGTCGCCGATGGACAGCGTGCCCGAGGCGACCCGCAGACCGCCGACCACGGCGACCAGCACGTAGTTCAGGTTCGAGACGAAGAACATCACCGGCTGCATCACGCCGCTGTTGAACTGCGCCTTGAAACTCGCCTCGTACAGCGCCTCGTTCTGTTCGGCGAAGTCCTGGGCCGACTCCTCCTGCCGCCCGAAGACCTTCACCAGGGCGTGCCCGGAGTACATCTCCTCGACATGGGCGTTCAGCTTGCCGGTGGACTTCCACTGCTGCACGAAGTGCGGCTGCGAGCGCTTGCCGATCCGCGCCGCCACCACCACCGACAGCGGCACCGTCACCAGCGCGACCAGGGCGAGCAGCGGCGAGACCCAGAACATCATCGCCAGCACGCCGACGATGGTCAGCAGCGAGTTGATCAGCTGCCCCATCGACTGCTGCAGGGTCTGCGAGATGTTGTCGATGTCGTTGGTCGCCCGGCTCAGCACCTCGCCGCGCTTGGCCTTGTCGAAGTACGACAGCGGCAGCCGCGCCAGCTTCGCCTGGACGTCCTCGCGCATCCGGTACACGGTCCGGTTGATCACCTTGATCGACATCCGGGTCGACACGAGCATGAGCAGCCCGGCCGCCACGTAGATCGCGAGGACGACCAGCAGCACCTTGCCGACCGCGGTGAAGTCGATGCCCTGCCCGGGCGTGAAGTCCACGCCGGACAGCATGTCCGCCATGCCGCCGTCGCCCTCGGCCCGCAGCTTCGCGATCGCCTGTTCCTTGGTGCCGCCGGGAATGTCGCGCCCCACGACGCCCGCGAACACCAGGTCCGTCGCCTTGCCGAGGATCAGCGGGCCGACCACCGACGCCGCCACGCTGAGCACGCCGGCCGCCAGCATCAGCCACAGCGCGCCCCGCTCCGGCGCCAGCTGCTTCAGCAGCCGCTTGCCCGAGCCCTTGAAGTCCATCGACCGTTGGTCGGGGCCGCCGCCGGCCATCATTCGTCCGCCAGGACCGGCCATCAGGCAGCCTCCGCCTCGGTCAGCTGGGAGAGCACGATCTCCCGGTACGTCTCGTTGTCCGCCATCAGCTCGTGGTGCCGTCCGGCGCCCACGACCCGGCCCTCGTCGAGGACCACGATCCGGTCGGCGTCCCGGATGGTCGACACCCGCTGGGCGACGATGACCACCGTCGCGTCCGCGGTCTCGCGGGACAGTGCGGCCCGCAGCAGCGCGTCGGTCTCGTAGTCGAGCGCCGAGAACGAGTCGTCGAAGAGATAGATCTCCGGCCGCTGCACCAGCGTCCGCGCGATCGCGAGCCGCTGCCGCTGCCCGCCGGAGACGTTGGTGCCGCCCTGCGCGATCGGCGCGTTCAGCCCGTTCTCCAGGTTCCGTACGAAGTCGGCGGCCTGCGCCACCTCAAGCGCGTGCCACAGCTCCTCGTCCGTCGCGTCGGGCTTGCCGTACCGCAGGTTCGTCGCCACCGTCCCGGAGAACAGGTACGGCTTCTGCGGCACCAGGCCGACGGTCTTCGCCATCAGCCGCTGGTCCAGCTTCCGCACGTCGACGCCGTCGACCAGGACTTCGCCGCCGGTCGCGTCGAACAGCCGCGGCACAAGGCCGAGCAGGGTCGACTTGCCGCTGCCCGTCGAGCCGATGATCGCGGTCGTCTCGCCCGGCCGGGCCACCAGCTGCACGTCCCGGAGCACGGACTCCTCGGCCCCCGGGTAGCGGAAGTCCGCGCCCCGGATCTCCAGATGGCCGTGCCGCCCCAGCTCGCGCACCGGCTCGGCCGGCGGCACGACGCTGGACTCGGTGGCCAGCACCTCCTCGATCCGCTCGGCGCACACCTCCGCGCGCGGCACCATCATGAACATGAAGGTGGCCATCATCACGGCCATCACGATCTGCATCAGATAGGCGAGGAAGGCGGTCAGCGCGCCGATCTCCATCCCGCCGCTGGCGATGCGGTGCGCGCCGAACCAGACCACGGCGACGCTGGACACGTTCACCACCGTCATGACGGTCGGGAACATCAGCGCCATCAGCCGGCCCGTGGCCATCGAAACGTCGGTCAGCTCGGTGTTCGCGCCCCGGAAGCGCCCGCTCTCGTACCCGTCGCGGACGAACGCGCGGATCACCCGGTTGCCGGTGATCTGCTCGCGCAGCACCCGGTTCACCGTGTCGAGACGCTCCTGCATGGTCCGGAACAGCGGCCGCATCCGCTTCACGATCAGCGAGACCGCGATGCCGAGCACCGGCACCACGGCCAGCAGCACCGCGGACAGCGGCACGTCCAGGGACAGCGCCATCACGATGCCGCCGACGCACATGATCGGCGCGGAGACCATCAGGGTGAACGCCATCAGGACCAGCATCTGCACCTGCTGGACGTCGTTCGTGGTCCGGGTGATCAGCGACGGCGCGCCGAACTGCCCGAGCTCACGGGCCGAGAAGGACTGCACCCGCGCGAACACCGCGGCGCGGATGTCCCGGCCGAGCGCGGCGGCCGTCCGCGCTCCGTAGTACACGGCGCCGACGTTGCAGACGACCTGGATCACCGAGACGGCGATCATCAGCGCGCCGAACCGCAGGATGTAGCCGCTGTCCCCCTCGACGACACCGTTGTCGATGATGTCGGCATTGAGGGTCGGCAGGTAGAGGGTGGCGCAGGTCTGCAGGAACTGCAGCGCCACCAGCAGGGCGATGGGTTTTCGGTACGGTCCGAGATGGGTTCGGAGAAGTCTTATGAGCACGGGTTCTACTATCGCCCGTGCCCCTGGGACGTTACGAGTCTCTTTTGCCGGACCTTGGCCCGGTGACCACCCCTGGGCGCCTCAGGCGAACGCGCCCGGGTGGATCTGCTCCCGCGTCGCCGTGTACTGCTGCCGCACCGCCTGACCCACCGCCAGTTCGTCGCCCGGCTCCAGGACCTGGGCGGCCGCCCCCTGCCAGGCCGGCGGGGTCTGCGGCGACAGGGTGCCCTGTGCCGCCCCGAGCGCCCACGCGGCCTGGCGCGCCGCGCCCAGCGCCGCGTAGTCCGCCGGCTGGGGGACGACCACCTGCGCGCCGAAGATCGCCGGGGCCAGCGCCTGGACGGCCGGCAGTTCGGCGGCCTGGCCGAGCAGGAACACCCGGCGCACCTCCACCCCGCGCCCGCGCAGTACGTCCATCGCGTCCGCGAGCGAGCACAGCATGCCCTCGAACGCGGCCCGCGCCAGGTGCTCCGGCTTCATCGACTCGCGCCGCAGCCCGCTCAGCGTGCCCGCGGTGTGCGGCAGCTGCGGGGTGCGCTCACCCTCCAGGTAGGGGAGCAGGACCAGCCCGGAGGAGCCCGGCGTGGACTTCAGGGCCAGCGCCGACAGCTCCGCCAGGTCCTCGGCCCCGAGCATGTCGGCGGTGCCGCGCAGCGCCCGCACCGCGTTGGAGGTGTGCACCACCGGCAGATGCCGGCCGGTCGCGTCGGCGAAGGAGGTGATCATGCCGCGCGGGTCGGCCAGCGCCTCGTGGTGCACCGCCATCACCGAGCCGGACGCGCCGAGCGACACGACCGCGTCGCCGGGCCCGACCCCGAGCCCCAGCGCGGCCGCCATCGTCTCGCCGGTGCCCGCGGAGATCAGCAGGCCCTCCGGCGTCGTCCCGGCCGCGTCGGCGGGCCCGAGCACCTCCGGCAGCGCCGCCTGGTGGCCGAGGGCCAGTTCGACGAGGTCGGGACGGTACGCGCCGGTCGCCGCCGACCAGTAACCGGTCGCCGACGCGGCGCCCCGGTCCGTGGTCCGGCGCGCCGGCCGGCCGAGGAGCTGCCACACCAGCCAGTCGTGCGGCTGCATCAGGAACGCGACCCGCGCCGCGGCCTCCGGCTCGGTCCGCGCCAGCCAGCGCAGCTTGGCCACCGGCAGCCCGGACTGCGGCACGCCGCCGACCGCGTCCGCCCACGCCTGCCGGCCGCCGAGCGCCTCGACGAGATCGGCCGCGGCGATCTGCGCCCGCTTGTCGTTGCCGACCATGGCGGGGCGCACCAGTGCGCCCTGCCGGTCCAGCGGCACGAGCCCGTGCTGCTGCGCGGAGACGCCGATCGCCTGCACGCCCTCGAGCAGCCCGCCGGTCGCGGCCTCGCCGAGCGAGAGCAGCCAGACCTGCGGGTCGACGTCGGCGGCCTTGGGCTCGACGGGATGCGGGGCATAGCCCTGCCGAAGAACGGCGCCCGTGTCCGTGTCGCAGACGACGATGCGCGTGAAACCAGTAGAGCTGTCCAGACCGGCGACTATCCCCATGCTCAAGATTCTGCCGCACGCGGGACGATGCCGGATCCGCCTCAGGTGTTGCTGGTGCCCCAGTCGTCGTCGAGGTCCTCGCCGTTCCGGCGGCGCGCCGCGCGCACCCGGTCGGTCAGCGAGGAGGGCAGCTTGTCGCCGAGCTTGGCGCTCACCGCGTGGTACGCCTTGTCCGCGTACTGCTTGCCGTTGGTCGCGGCGGTCTCGGCGGCGTTGCGCACGGCCGGGTTCTGGGCGAGCTCCCGGGCCGACTTCTTCATCTGCTCGTAGCGCTCGCGTCCGGCCCGGGTGCCGATCACGTAACCGAGGGCCAGTCCCGCGACGAACGTCAGCTTGTACCGCATGGCTGCGATCCTTCCCTGGAGCTTCGGTGCGTCCCTGTGCGTCGGCTGGGGATACCGATTGGCGGAGCACCCCCCTGCTTGCGCTAATGTATGTGTCGCAGCGAAGGCGCGCCGCCCGGGAACACCCCAGGTGGGTACGTTCGCTGCAACGCAGCAATCCCCTGTAGCTCAATTGGCAGAGCAGCCGGCTGTTAACCGGCAGGTTACTGGTTCGAGTCCAGTCGGGGGAGCGCGATCCCCTGTAGCTCAATTGGCAGAGCATTCGGCTGTTAACCGGAGGGTTGCTGGTTCGAGTCCAGCCGGGGGAGCGGAAAGAAAGAGGACCCTTCGGGGTCCTTTTTCTTGTGCCCGGGAACCGCTCGTCGGGCGGCGAAGTCCTCATGGTCGAGCATCGCCGAGCATCCGGAGCAGGAGATCGTATGAGCGGCTATGCTGCGGCAGACGGCGCGCACACATGTACGCGCCACACCGATAAGGGGCGGTAGCTCAGCCGGTTAGAGCAGCGGACTCATAATCCGTCGGCCGTGGGTTCGAGTCCCACCCGCCCCACGTCGGGTCGCCTGTGCAGGAACGTTTCCATCTGCGCCGCGACCAACCATGCCCCCGGAGTGACGTACGCCACGTACGACACGCCGGGGGCTTGTTCGTGTCTCCCCCGAATGCGCGATTCCGCATGTGGGGTGAGGTGTCGGTCCGCGGTCTGCTCGGCACCTCCCGATCACTTCCACCCCCCGTTCATCTTTTCTGCGTCTCTGCTTCACCGGTCCGTGTGGCACCCAGCGCTCAGCGCCGTGATTGTCATGCGCGCAGCCACGGCCGCGGGGTCGATTGTCGGCCATGGGAGGGCCGCTTCGGCTGACGGGCGCGCCCGGCGGCAGCACCGAGGGCCCGTACGCGTCGGGGGACGACGCGTACGGGCCCTCGGTCGTGCGGGGGCGCCGTACTACTCGACGACGAGCTCGACCTGGATGTTGCCGCGCGTGGCCTTGGAGTACGGGCAGAACGCGTGGGTCTTCTCGAGCAGCTCGCGGCCCGGCTCGCCCTGGAGGTGGTCGGGGAACTCGGCGCGCATGACGACCGCGAGACCGAAGCCGCCGTCCGACTCGTCCTTGCCGATCGAGACCTCGGCGGTGATCGAGGCGTCCTTGACGTCGATCTTCTCCTGGCGTGCCACCACGCCCATGGCGCTCGCGAAGCAGGCCGCGTAGCCGGCGGCGAAGAGCTGCTCGGGGTTCGTGCCCTGGCCGTTGCCGCCCAGCGCCTGGGGGTGGGCGAGCGGGAGGTCGATGTGGCCGTCGGAGCTGACGGCGCGGCCCTCACGGCCGTTGGCGGTGGCGACGGCGGTGTAGATCGCGTTCATGGGTCCTCGTTTCCGGTTCGGGTCGGGGTGTGCTCACTAAGGTAGCGGGCAATTCAGTTGTGCACAACTGAATGGCTTGCGATGGGATGTCCCGTACCCTGGAGGCATGGAGACGATCGACACGACCCGGGACGAGGACTTCCTCCGGCTCGACCACCAGATCTGCTTCTCGCTGCACGCCGCCACCCGTGCCTTCAACGGCGTCTACCGCGGCGCCCTCAAGGAGCTCGGGCTCACCTACCCCCAGTACCTGGTGATGCTGGTGCTCTGGGAGCACGGCGAGCTGCCCGTCAAGCGGATCGGCGAGTATCTGCGCCTCGACTCGGGGACCCTGTCCCCGCTGCTCAAGCGGCTGGAGGCGGCCGGATACATCGAGCGGCGGCGCAGTGCGCAGGACGAGCGGTCGGTGGCCGCGCGCCCCACCGAGGCCGGGACGGCGCTGCGGGACAAGGCCCTGGACGTGCCGAAGCGGATCGCCGCCGCGACGGGGATGGAGCTGGACGAGATGCGCGTACTGCAGGCCCGGCTCAAGGACCTGGCCGCCCGGCTCGACAGCGTCGACCCGGACGCCCTGACCGCCTGCGAGTGACGACCTGACCGCCTGCGAGTAGAGCCTGTCCGCGGGCACGCGGAAGGGCCTGTCCGCAGACAGGCCCTTCGCCTTCCCCTGCTTCCCGGTCGCCCTACTCGCCCGAGGTGATCCGGGGCGCCTTCCTCAGCAGGACCGCGACCAGCACCGCCGTCAGCAGCGCGAAGCCCGCGCTCAGCGCCGAGGCCGACTGCAGGGCCGTGGTGAAGGACTCCCGCGCGGTCGCCAGCAGCCCCTCGTCCGCCACGGCGCTCGCCGCGCCCAGGGACTCCCGCGCTGCGGCCGGGGCATCGCCCGGGATACCGCTCCGGTAGACCGCGACCGCCACGCTGCCCGTCACCGCGATCCCCAGGGCCAGGCCCAGGTCGTACGCCGTCTGGCCGGTCGCCGCCGCCGCGCCCGCCTTCTCCGGCGGAGCCGCGCCGACCGCCAGGGCCGTGCCGAGGACACTGATCGGGGCCGCCCCGAACATGATCACCGCGAGGCCCAGGGAGGCCACCTCGACCCCGGCGGCCAGGGCGATCGCCGCGTACCCGGCCAGCGAGACCAGCAGCCCGCCGATCAGGACGTACGCCGGGCGGACCCGGCGGGCGAGCAGCGGGGTCAGCTGCGAACCGGCGATCAGCCCTGCCGCTCCGGGCAGCAGCCACAGCCCGGCCTCCAGCGGCGACTGGCCGGCGACCGACTGGAGGTACTGCGGGACCAGGTACTCCACCCCGTTCAGCGCGGTCATGCCGAGCAGCAGGGTGAGCAGCGCCCCCGTGAAGACGCGGTCGCGGAAGAGCCGCAGATCGAGCAGCGGGGCAGCCAGCCGGTTCTGGCGGCGGACGAAGAGCAGTGTGAGGGCGATGCCGCCGGCGAAGGCCGCGGCCGCCTCGGCCGTCGGGCCGTGCGAGGCCACCGACTTCACCCCGTACACCAGCGGCAGGACCGCCAGCAGGAAGAGCGCCACACTCGGCAGATCGATCCGGCCGGCTCCCGGATCGCGGTACTCCGGCAGCAGCACCGGGGCCGTGACCAGGGCGATCAGCATGATCGGCAGACCCATCAGGAACACCGACCCCCACCACCAGGACGCGAGCAGCACACCGCCGACGATCGGGCCGATCGCCAGACCGACCGAGAGCGCGGTCACCCACATCGCGATCGCGGTCGCCCGCTGCCGTGCGTCGGCGAACATGTGGCTGATCAGGGCGAGCGTGGAGGGCAGGACCGCGGCTCCCGCCACGCCCAGCAGGGCGCGGGCCGCGATCAGGGTCCCGGCGTTCGGGGCGTACGCGGCGAGCAGCGAGGCCAGCAGGAAGCCGGCCGAGCCCGCCATCAGCAGCCGGCGGCGGCCGAGGCGGTCGCCGAGCGTGCCCATGATGACCAGGGTGCCGGCGGTGAGGAAGCCGTACACGTCGGTGATCCACAGCAACTGCGCGCTGCTCGGCCGCAGATCGGCGGCCAGGTAGGGGGTGGCGAGCCAGAGGACGCCCAGGTCGGCCGTCATCAGGGTGACGGGGAGCAGGAGCACGGCGAGGCCGAGCCACTGGCGGACGGTCGCGCGGGGCGGGGTCGCCGCCTCGGCGGGGGACGCGGGGGTCTGGGCAGTGGTCATCGCGGCAGCGCTCCGTTCAGGGCTTCTTCGGCGGACTTCAGCAGTTCCCGCACCCGCTCCGGGCGCAGTGCGCGCGGCGCCCCCGAGAGCTCGGTGCCGTACACGATCTCGACGGACGAGTCCTCGATCCCGCAGAACCGGGAGACCGCGACCCCCAGTTGGAGGTCCAGGACGGTGGACAGGCCGAGCCCCTCGATCTCGGCCTCGGAGTTGCCCATCAGGGCCAGCCACAGCATCCGCTTGGCGGCCAGGCGGGGCTTGCTGCGGCCGTAGGCGAAGCCGTAGTTCCACACCCGGTCGATCCAGCCCTTGAGGACGGCGGGCGGCGCCATCCACCAGACCGGGAAGACGACCACGATGTCGTCGGCGGCCAGGATGCGGTCCATGTGGGCGTGGACCACGGGGGAGTACGCCTTCTCACGGTTCTCCCAGTCCGGCTCGTCGGCCGGCCGGAGGACGGGGTCGAAGCCCTCGGCGTACAGATCGAGTACGTCGACGGTCTCGCCCCCGTCCTTCAGCCGGGCGTGGACGAGGTCGGCGACCTGGGCGGTCAGGGAGTCGGTACGGGGGTGGGCGAGGACGAGCAGGGTGTGGCGGGGCATGACGGCTTCCTTCGGGAAGGTCTTCGGGAAGGGGGACGGGCACGGCGGGCGTCAGAGGCCGAGGCCGGAGCCGCCGCTCGCGTCGATGTTCTGGCCGGTGATCCAGCGGGCCTGCTCGGAGGCGAGGAAGGCGACGACATCGGCCACGTCGTCCGGCTGCCCCACCCGGTCGAAGACCGAGAAGGAGGCGGCGTGCGCCTTGGCCGCGGGGTCGGCCATCCACGGGTGGATGTCGGTCTCGATCGTGCCGGGGGAGACGGCGTTGACGGTGATCCCGCGGTGGCCGAGGGTCTGCGCGAGGGTCAGCGTCAGCACCTCGACGGCGCCCTTGGAGGCCGCGTACGCGGTCATGTCCGGGAAGGCGACCTTGGTGACGCCGGAGGAGATGTTGACGATCCGGCCGCCGTCGCGGAGCCGGTCGAGACCGTGCTTCAGGATGAAGAACGGGGCCTTGGCGTTGACCGCGAAGACGCGGTCGTAGGCGTCCTCGTCGACCTCGTGGATGCGGCCGGGGCCGGCGATGCCCGCGTTGTTGACGATGATGTCGACGCCGTCGGCCTGCGCGTCGAAGGCCTTCCAGAGGGCCTCGGCGTCGCCGGGGACGCCGAGTTCGGCCTGGATCGGGAAGGCGGAGCCGCCGGCGGCGGTGATGGCGTCGACGGTCTCGCGGGCCGCGGCCTCGTTGTTGGCGTAGTGGACGGCGACGCGGACGCCGTCGGCGGCGAGGCGGAGGGCGATCGCCCGGCCGATGCCGCGGCTGGCGCCGGTGACGAGGGCGGTGCGGGTGGCGGTGGTGGCGGTGGTGGCGGTGCTGGTCATGTCGGCTCCTCGGTGGGGTGTTCCTCGCCGGCGTTTCTCGCCGGCAGGGATGACTCTGGGGCGTGGCGGTTCGGGTTCGGCTCGGGTTTTGTTCGGGGGGTGTTCGGGGCGCCGGGTTACGGTGTGACCATGCTTTTCGGGGTGTTGGGGGAGACGGCCGTACGGACCGACGACGGGCGCCCCGTGCGGGTCCCGGAGCTGAAGGTGCGCGCGCTGCTCGCCTCGCTGCTCGCGGATGCGGGCCGGCCGGTCGCCGCGTACCGACTCGTCGACGACCTGTGGGGCGAGGAGCCGCCCGGCAGCCCGCTGCGCGCGCTCCAGGCGAAGGTCTCCCAGCTGCGCCGCGCCCTGGACGAGGCCGAGCCGGGCGGCCGCGAGCTCGTCGTCACGCGCGCACCCGGCTATCTCCTCGCGGTGCCCGAAGGGGCCCTGGACGTCCACCGGTTCGCGGCGCTCACGGCCAGGGCCCGGGACACCGCGGACCCGCGCGCCCGGGCGGGGCTGTTCGCCGAGGCGCTGGGCCTGTGGCGGGGTCCGGCGTTCGCGGACTTCGCCGAGGCGGCCTTCGCCCGCGCGGCGGCGGACCGCTTGGAGGAGGAGCGGCTGACGGTCCTGGAGGACGCCGCGCAGGCCCGTCTCGACGCGGGTGAACGCGCCGATCTGACAGGCGAGTTGGCGGAACTGGTCGCCCGCCACCCGCTGCGCGAGCGGCTACGCGCCGTCCAGCTGCGCGCCCTGTACCGCGCGGGCCGCCAGAGCGAGGCCCTGTCCGCGTACGAGGAGCTGCGCAGCCGCCTGGCGGAGGAGCTGGGGGTCGACCCGGGGCCCGAACTGAGTGCGCTGCATACGGCGATGCTGCGGCAGGAGCCGGAGCTGTACGGCCCGTCGGCCCTGCCCGCGCCTGCGCCCCCGCCGGGGGCAGAGGAGGCGTACGGGAGCGGGGCGGCTGCGGGGCGGGGGACCGGCCGGGAGGTCGGCCCGGGGGCCGGCACGGGGCGCGGATCCGGGGCCGGACCCGCGTCCGGCCCGGCGGGCGAGTCGGCCTCCGTCCCCCCGCGCGGCAACCTCCCCGTGCCGCTCGCCGGGATCGTCGGGCGGGACGCGGCCGTTGCCGAGGTGCGGGCGTTGTTGCGGGAGCGGCGGCTGGTGACGCTCACCGGGCCCGGCGGGGTGGGGAAGACGCGGCTGGCCGTGGAGGCCGCAGGTGGGCTGCGGGAGGCGTTCCCGGACGGCGTCTGGCTCGTGGAGTTCGCCGGGGCGGGCGGGGAGCTCGTCGAGGTCGTCGCCACGGCGCTGGAACTCCGCGACGACCGGGCGTGGGGGCTGCGGCCGGAGGGCGACCGGCCGCTCGGCACGGCGGAGCGCCTCGCCGACGTGTTGCGCGCGCGGCGGATGCTGCTCGTCCTGGACAACTGCGAGCACGTCGTCGACGAGGCCGCCGGCCTCGCCGAGCTGCTGCTGCGCACCGCGCCCGGCCTCGTCGTACTGACGACCAGCCAGGAGCCGTTGGCGCTCGCCGGGGAGACGCTGTGGGCGGTGGAGCCGCTCGGTCCGGACGGGGCGGTGGAGCTGTTCGCGGCCCGGGCGGCCGCGTCCGCGCCCGGCTTCGCGCTCGACGCGGCGACGGAGCCCGCGGTACGGGCGATCTGCCGGCGGCTCGACGGCATCCCGCTCGCCCTGGAGCTGGCCGCGACCCGGGTCCGCGCGCTCGGGGTGCAGGGGCTGCTGCAACGGCTGGACGACCGGTTCCGGCTGCTCGACGCGGGGCTGCGCGGCGCGCCGGCGCGGCAGCAGACGCTGCGGGCCGTCATCGACTGGAGCTGGGAACTGCTCACGGACCCGGAGCGGACGGTGCTGCGCCGCCTCGCCGTGCATGCCGAGGGCTGCACGCTGCCCGCGGCGGAGGAGGTCTGCGCGGGTGACGGGGTGGCCGCCGGGGACGTACTCGGCCTGCTGGCACGGCTGGTGGACCGCTCGCTGGTCGTGGCGGTGGACGGGCCGCGGTACCGGCTGCTGGAGTCCGTCGCGGCGTACTGCCTGGAACGGCTGCGGGACGCGGGCGAGACGGAAGCGGTCCGCGACCGCCACCTCGCGACCTACCTCCACCTGGCCGAGACCGCCGCCCCCGCCTTGCGCGGCCCCGCCCAGCGCCACTGGCTCACCCGCCTCGACGAGGAGACGCCGAACCTGCGCACGGCCCTCGACCGGGCGCTGGCCCAAGCGGACCCGGCTTCGGCGGCCGCCGCCGACGCCGCGCTGCGGATCGTCGACGCGCTCGCCTGGTACTGGATCCTTCGGGGGCGGCTCGGGGAGGCGCTGCGGTCGGCTACGGCGGCGCTGCGGGCGGCGGAGGGGGCGCCGGGGGTCGCCGCGGTGCGGGCTCGGGTCGAGGTCTGGCGGACCGGGCTCACAGTCATGGGCGGGGACGGGACGGACCGGGGGCGGCGGATCGCGGCGGCTGTCGCGGCGTACGACGCGGACGGGGGCGGTGGGCCGTGGGCGCGCTGGTTCCTCGCGCACGCGCTGTGCGGGACCGGCGGGATGGGCGAGGGGACCGGGCTGACCGGACAGGCGCTGGACGGTTTCCGGGCGCACGGCGACCGGTGGGGCGAGGCGGCGGCGCTCGCGGACCGCGGCGTGCAGCGGCTGCTGAGCGGCGACCTGACCGGCGCGGACGCGGACGCGACGCGCGCCGACGAGCTGTTCGCCGAGCTCGGCGACGCCTGCTCCCGGCTCTGGTCGGTGCACCCGCGCGCGACGGTCGCCGAGATCCACGGGGAGTACGAGCGGGCCGCCCGGCTCAAGCGGACCGGCCTGGAGACCGCGCAGAGCTTCGGGATCACCACCGAGGTGCCGGACCTGCTGTCCGGCCTCGGCCGTACCGCTCTGCTGACCGGCGACTTCGCCGCGGCGCGGGCGTACCACGAGGCCGCACGGGAACGGGCCGTGGAGGTCGGCTTCCGCGCCGGCGAGATCAACGCGGTGCTCGGTCTCGGCCTGGGCGCGCGCCGCGAGGGGCGCGTCGAAGAGGCCGAGGCCCATATGCGCGAGGTCCTCGACTGGCACCGTGCGGTCGGCCTCGACGGCGCCAACGCGCTGATCCTCGCGGAGTTGGGCTTCGCGGCGGGTGCGCGCGGCGACGCAGTGGCGGCGCTCAAGCTCCAGGAGGAGGGGTACGCGGCCGCGCTGACGACCGGCGACCCCCTGGCGGTCGCGCTCGGCATGGAGGGCCTGGCCTCCGCCCACGCGCTGGGAGGCCTGCCCGGCCCCGCCCGCGCCGCCGCGCTCCTCCTGGGCGCGGCCGCCGCCCTCCGCGCCTCCACGGGAGCCCCGCTCCCCGCGGCGGAACGCGCCGACGTCGATGCCACGACGACCGCGGCCCGCACTGCCTTGGGCGCCCCCGCCTTCACCGAGGCGCACGCCCGGGGCGAGACGCTCCCGCCCGCGGAGGCGGTACGGGCGGCGGCGACGGTGCGGTAGCGGCGGGCGGGGTTGTGGACGGGGACGTGGGGCCCGGGGCCCGAAAAATTGTAAGGAGCCGATGCCGATCTCGGTCCTATACTCGCCCCATGGCCTCGATCACCCTCCGGCGGGCGACCGCCGACGACTCGCGGCGGCTCAGCCGTCTTGTGCAGAAGTCCGCCGCCTACCGGGGCGACTACGCCGGCATGGTCGACGGGTACGTCGTCGGAGGGACGTACATCGAGCACCACGTCGTCCACGTCGCCGTCGACGCACACGGGCGCCTCCTCGGGTTCTACGCGCTGCTCGTCGACGAGGCCGAGCTCGATCTCGCGTTCGTCGCCGACGACGCGCAGGGACAGGGCGTCGGGCGGCTGCTGATGGAGCACATGGTCGGGCAGGCCAGGGCCGCCGGGCTCGACTCCGTACGGGTCGTCGCGCACCCGCCTGCCGAGGACTTCTACCTGCGCACCGGCGCCCGCCGCACCGGCACCGTCGAACCCAGCGGCCGGATCCACTGGGCCCGCCCCGAGCTCCGGTTCGACGTCGCGTGAGCGCCACCCAGGAGACCGAGGAGAGCGGGCAGAACGGGCGGAGCGAGGAGGGCGAGCAGAGCCGGCGGCGGATCTTCGCCGACCTCACCCCGCTGAAGGTCTCCGCCGACTACCGCCGGCTCTGGTTCGGCCACACCGTCTCCTGGGTCGGCCAGGGCATGACCTCCCTCGCCGTCTCGCTGCAGGTGTACGAGATCACCCGCTCGCCCTTCGCGGTCGGGCTCGTCGGTCTGTTCTCGCTCGTCCCGCTGATCGTCTTCGGGCTGTACGGCGGGGCCATCGCCGACACCGTCGACCGTCGCAAGCTCGGCCTCGCCAGCGCCTCCGGGTCCGCCGTACTGTCCGTCGCGCTCGCCGCGGCCGCGTTCGCCGGGTTCCACCGGGTCTGGTTCCTGTACGCGATCGTCGCCCTGCAGGCCGTCTGCGCCGCGCTCAATTCCCCGGCCCGCACGTCGATGATCCCGCGGCTGCTGCCCGCCGAGCAGTTGCGGGCCGCCAACGCGCTCAACTCGATGACCATGACCTTCGGCATGCTCGCCGGGCCCAGCCTCGGCGGCCTGCTGGTCGGCGTCGGCGGTTACCAGACCGCGTACGTCATCGACGCCGTCGCGTTCTCCGCCGGGCTGTACGCGATGTGGCGACTGCCCGCGATGCTGCCCGAGCGGACCGGGGCGGGGGCCAAGCGGGCCTCCGTGCTCGACGGGCTGCGGTTCCTCGCCACCCGCCCCAACCTGCGGATGACGTTCCTCTCCGACTTCTGCGCCATGATCCTGGCCCACCCCCGGGCGCTCTTCCCGGCCGTCGCCGTGCTCTGGTACGACGGCGACGCGCGCACCACCGGGCTGCTCGTGGCGGCCCCCGCGGTCGGCGCGCTGCTCGGCGGGGTGATCTCCGGCTGGCAGGGGCGCATCCGGCGCCACGGGCAGGCGATCCTGATAGCCGTGGCCTGCTGGGGCACCGCGATCGCGGTCTTCGGACTGACCCGGAACCTCTGGCTCGGGCTGCTCCTGCTCGCCCTCGCCGGCTACTCCGACACCGTGTCGATGATCTTCCGCAACACGATGATGCAGGTCGCCGCGCCGGACGAGATGCGGGGGCGGTTGCAGGGCGTGTTCATCGTGGTCGTGGCGGGCGGGCCGCGGCTCGGCGACTTCCTGGCCGGCTCGGTCGCCGACCTGACCTCGCCGACCGTCGCCGTCACCGGCGGCGGGATCGCCTGCGTCCTCGCGGTCGGGCTGCTGGCCCTGTACGCGCGGGGCTTCCGGCGCTACGACGCGCTCAACCCGACGGCCTGACGATCCCCCGGACGACGCCGAGGTCGACGAGGTCCTGGGGGCGCAGGCGGAGCTGGTCGGCCGTCGCCGGGGTCATGTCGGGGGGCCGCTTGAGGATGGCGGAGGCGAGCTCGGGGGCGATGACGGAGAAGTAACTGTCGGGCGTGGCCCAGGTGTTGCCGGGCGCGGCGAGGGCGAGCGCGCCGCCGGAGCCTCCCTCGCCGATCAGCAGGGCGGTGACCGGGACCCGGGCGGCGGCGATCGCGGCGAACGCCTCCGCGATGGCCGGGCCCGCGCCGGAGCGCTCGGCCTCGGCGTCGTTGGCGGCGCCGGGGGTGTCGACCAGCGTCAGCACGGGGATGCCCAGCCGGTCGGCGAGCCGGACGAGCCGGGCGGCGGTCCGGAACCCGGCGGGGCGGGTCGCGCCGCCGTTCTGCGCGGCGTACGCGACGACCCGCCCGGCATGCACCCCGAACCCGCACTCCACCCCCGGGTCCACCCCACCGACCCGATCCCCGCGGACGGCGACCCGCACCTCGAAGTAGGCGTCCAGATACGCCCCCGCCCGCGGCCGCGAGCCGTCCCGAGCCCGCCGCACGGCCTCCCACCCAGTCCCGGGCGCGCCCATCGCGGGACCGAGGGTGTGGGGCGGGGGAGCGGGGGCGGGGCGGGGGG
>NZ_DATCVQ010000009.1:0-16953 GCF_036566765.1 Streptomyces sp. | reverse complement strand
GGGTCGCCGCGGCCACCGCGCCGACGACCCCGAAGGCCATCAGTCCGGCCGCGCCCGCCCCGCGCCGCCACAGCTCCCACCGGCCGAGAAGCACGGCGACGACGGCGAGGACGACGACGATGCCGATCTGAAGGACCGTCTTGTCGCTCTCGCCGAAGGTGCGGATGGCCCATTCCTTGACCGGCGCGGGCGTCAGATCGATCGTGGAATCGCCGACCGCCGTCACGGGCCCGGCCTCGGGCCGCACGGCGACGGCGACCAGCTCGGCGACCGCCAGCGCGGCGAACCCGGACACCGCACCGGCGAGGCACGCGAACAGCCGGTCCGTGGGGCTGGGCGTCGACAGCGGCGGAGTACTCACCCGCACATCATCCGGTCAGGGCCGCACGTCCGCCAGGAACCCGGCCAACAGCGCGTGCAGTGCGTCGGGCCGTTCGAGATGCAGGTCGTGCCCGGTGCCGGGGACGCTCGCCGCGTACGTGTCGGGCCGTCTGTCGAGCATCTCGGCGGCCTCGTCCCCGTCGACGAAGCTGTCCTGGCCGAGCACCGCGAGAGCCGGGCAGGCCACCCGCTGCCACTCGTCCCACCAGGAGCGCGTCGTGTTCTCCGCGAGCGCGCCGACCATGACGTCCCGGTCGAACCGCGGCCACCAGCCGTCGGCCCGTTCCTCCAGACCGGCCGCCCAGCCCTCGCCGACGGCCCCGCCGCCGAGGAACGACACCGCCGCCTCCCGGGACGCGAACGGCGCCGGCCAGCTGTCGAGCCAGCCGCCGACGTGGTCGGGGCCCTCGGGGTGCGGCCCGCCCGGCGACGCTTCCACCAGGACGAGGGCGGCGGCCCGCGCCGGGTGCGCGGCGACGGTGAGCAGGGCCGTGTGGCCCCCGAGCGACTGGCCGACGAGGACGGCGCGGTCGATGCCCAGGGCATCGAGCACCGCGACGACGTCGCCGACGTACGCGGCCCGGGACACGTCGGCGGGCCGGCGGTCGCTCGCGCCGTGACCGCGCTGGTCGACGGCGACGACGCGGTGGCGCGGCCGCAGCAGCCGGGCCGTCGCGTCCCACTCCCCCGCGTGTCCGGCCAGGCCGTGCAGCAGGACGACCGGCGGGCCGTCGCCGCCGCCGTCTCGGACCGCGAGGGCCACCCCGTCCCGTACGACCGTCCGCTCCTGCCACTCCATGCCAAGTGCCCCCTCCACCTGCTCCGATCGAGCGAAGTCGATCATGGCACGGGGCACCGCGTGCCGCATCGGCGGCGAGGCGGCCCGCCGCGTGGCGGCCTCCGGTGGCCGGGAGCACCCTGGAGAGGAGGCCCTGCGAAGGGTGGTGGGAACGATGCCCGCACCCGTGTGGAGACAGGATTGGCGCGACCATCCGCTGCGCCGGCCCGTCGACGTAGTCGAGGCCTGGGCACTGCTCGCGGTCGGGGCGGCGATCTGGGTCGGAGCGCCGGTCGCCGGTCTGGCGGCGGGCTGGTCCATGCAGAGCCACGACCGGGCCGTCGCCGTCGAGCAGGCGGCCACCCGGGACCGGGTCGACGCCGTGGTCCTGGAGAACGCGGCGGACGCGGCGTCCTCCGGGTACGACGAGGGGCGGGGCATCAAGGTCCACGTGAAGGTCCGCTGGGTCGACGGCGACGGTCAGCGGGGCCAGGGCAAGGCGCTCGTCCGCGCCGACACCAAGCGCGGCGAGCACACGCAGATCTGGCTGGACGAGAAGGGCCGGGTGACCACCCCGCCGCTCAACGGCACGGACATCTGGCTCGGCTCGGCGACCATCGGCGCGAGCGCGACCGCCCTGGCGGCCGGCACGGCCGCGGTGGTCGGCATCGGCGTCCGCAGGGTCGCCGACCGGCGGCGCGCGGCGCAGTGGGAGTACGAGTGGCGCCGCATGGGCCCGGACTGGACCCGTGGGCACGCGTGAGGTCATGGCCGCGGTCGACGGCGGTGTCAGGCTCTCGCGAGCAGGATCCGGCGGCCGGTGACGCGGCGGGGCGCGAGCAGTGTCCAGTGGCTGCCGTCGCCGCCCTCCCAGGGGCCGCCGTCGGCACGGCCGGCGAGCCGTTCGACGGCGGCGGGGTCGGTGACGTCGTGCACCGGCCCGACCAGCAGGACGCTCCAGCCCTGGCCGGACGCCTCGTCGATGTGGTCGGCCTCGAAGGCGATCTCGGCGCCGCCGGACGCGGTGGGCCCACCGGAAGCGGTGCTGCGGAAGGCCACCTCGCCCTCCGAGACCAAGTAGTTCACCGGCAGGACGGCCGGGCCGTCCGGGGTGCTCAGGGCGATCCGGCCCACGCCGTGCGCGTCGAGCAGCTCCCAGCAGCCGGCGGCGTCGAGCTCCACGGTGCGGAGCATTGCGGCGGGCGGGCGACCCTCGATCGCGCCGGTCAGAGCGGGGACGGTGGTCTCAAGCGCGTCGGCGAGGCGCAGCAGGAAGGCCACGCCGGGCGTGGCGGGCTGCTCCTCCAGGTACTGGATGTAACCGGGCGCGGAGCCCGCCCTCAGGGCCAGCTCCTCGCGGGACAGGCCGAGCTCGTGCCGCCGGGCGGCCACCCGGCGGCCGACGTCGCCACGGGGGTGCACGGGCGCGGTACGGGGCGCCTGCGTCTCTCGGTGCATCGGGGCCACCACTCCTCGTCCGGGCCCTCGGCCCCTCCGGCGGGGAACCACCTCCATGGAACCACCCGTTCCGTTATCGGGACACCGGAGACGCCGGTGCCCGCGCCCCCGTGCGGGGGCGGAGAAGGGACAAGCGAGCGATGAGGCACAGGAGTGTCGCCGATCTCATGACCCCGACGGCGATCGCCGTGCAGCGCGGCACGCCGTTCAAGGAGATCGCGCGGCTGCTCGACGAGTACGGCATCACCGCCGTACCCGTGGTCGACGACGACGAGCGGCCCGTGGGCGTCGTGTCCGAGGCCGATCTGCTGCGCCGTCACACCGAGAAGAACGGGCCGAGCACCGCCGAGGGCATGATGTCCAGCCCCGCCGTGGTGGCCCTGCCCATGTGGAGCGCGGTCGAGGCGGCGCGGGTGATGGAGAAGCACCGGATCAAGCGGCTGCCGGTGGTGGACGACCACGGCCGGCTGATCGGCGTGCTGAGCCGCAGCGACCTGCTGCAGCTGTTCCTGCGCCGGGACCGGGCGATCCAGGAGGAGATTCTGGAGGAGATCGTCACGAGCACGCTCCGGCTCCCGCCGTCGGCCGTCACGATCGACGTCTCCGAGGGCCATGTGACGCTGAGCGGCACGCTCCCGCGCCGGAGCCTCGGCCCGATCGTCGTCCGGCTGTGCGAGACCGTGGACGGCGTGGTGCAGGTGGAGGACCGGCTGACGTACGAGGAGGACGAGGCGGCGTAGCACGCGAAAGGGCCGGTCGCGGCCTCGTTGGATGAGGCGTCACGGCGCGCGGTGGCATGCGCGACTCGGGGCACGCGTCCTTTCGGGCACCGCGCCCTGTGCCGTCACCCCTCACCGCGGATCAGGTCACCGCCTCCGGCCATCCGTAGCCGGGGCCGGTGTGCTGCGGCACGGTGTCCGCGCCGACGGCTTCCATGTCCCGGTTGGCCACGCGCATCAGCTGCGCCGCGAGGTCCTTCATGGCGCGGCTGGCCGCCAGTTCGTCGCCGATGGCGGGGACGTCGACGTCCGACGGGTTGCACCTGGCGGTGCCCTTGCCGGTGACTTTCGCCTTGCCCATGTCGAGTTCCGCACGGGCCTTCGTCGTGCCCTCGTCCTCGGTCAGGCTCAGGCCGACCGTCCACTGCAGCGTGCGTGTCATGGCCTGCCTCCTTGTCCGCGGACCATTCCTGTTCCCAGGATCCACCCGGCGGACGGCGAACGCACACCGCCACCGGCCCGGATCTCAGAGCTGTGGGAGGGAGGGCGCGGCAGCGCCGGTGTCGCCGATCGTGAACATGCCGCCGTCCGGGTCCCGGAGCGTCGTCCAGCGCCCCGCATCGTCGCCCCGCGCGCCCCGTACGACGCTCCCGCCGAGCCGGACCGCGGCCTCGGTCGCCGCCGCCACGTCGGGCACCCGGAAGTGCACGTGCCAGCGGGGCCGCACCTGCGGGTCGGGGGCCTCCTCGATCGCGCCGCCGCTCAGCCGCGCGACGGCCAGGCCGCCGTGGCGCAGGACGACCTGCTCGCCCTCGTACGAGACCTGGCAACAGCCGGGCCGGTCGGACGCCCAGTCGAGGACCTCGCCGTAGAAGATCGCCGCGGCGAACGCGTCCCGGGTGCGCAGCTCCAGCCAGGCGGGGCCGCCGGCCGCGGCGTCGGAACGCCAGTCCGGGATGGCCTTGCCCTCCCAGATGCCGAAGACCGCGCCCTGAGGGTCGGCGGCGAGGGCCGCGCGCCCGGTGCCGAAGGACAGCGGGCCGACGGCGACGGTGCCGATCCGCTCCCGGATGCGGGCCGCGGCGACGTCCGCGTCGTCGACGGCGAAGTACGGGGTCCAGGCGACGGGGATGGACAGGCTCCCGGCCATGGCGCCGATGCCGGCGAGGGGACGCCCGCCGAGGAAGCCCACGGAGAACTCGGGTCCGAGCTCGGACGGCCGGAACCGCCAGCCCAGAACCTCGCCGTAGAAACGCTGCGCCGCTTCGAGGTCGCGTGCCATCAGGCTGACCCAGCACGGCGCGCCGAACGCTTCGTGATGTGGCGTCGACACCGCTGTCAAACCTCATCCCTTGCGGGTGACCGGACCCTGGAACGCTAACCCGGTTGGGGACGCGGCGCAGCCAGGGACGACGCCCGCCGCCCGCGGGCAGCGGGCGCGCGCGGCCATTCGGCGGCATCCGGATGCGGCCGCGCCCGCCCGCGGGTGTCATGTTCTCGACGGGGCACGGCGTCCGCCTGCGGGCCGGTCGTGTTCCGCCTCGCCCGGACGGAGGACCGCCATGACCCGTTCCACCGGCGCCCGTGCGGTCCGCGCGGCGCTCGCGGCGGCCCTGGTCGCGCTGTCGGCGGCGTGCGGCGCGGTCGGCGATGGCCGTACTCCGCCGACAGCGGGCGGGCAGCCGAAGCACGGCGCGGACGAGACCTGGTTCACCACCTCGGGCGTCACCCCTGAGGACCCGGCGGTGCTGCTCCGCGAGCTGCGGGCGGGGCGTGCGCCGAAGGCGTTGGGCCTTGTCCGTTCCGGGGCGAAGGCCGGGGCCTCGTACGCCTACGTCAACTGGGAGTGGTCGCTCTGGCCGCCCGGTCTGCGGCCGGTCGGCGTGGCGCTGACGCCGGTACGGGCCCGGGACACGACGGTGGCCGTCGGTCCGGTCCGGCGGCACGGCCAGGTACCGGAACTGTCGCTGCGAGTACGGGCCGACAGCGGCGCGGCCTGGACGGCGACGCTGCGCGAATGGCAGCGCGCGCCGCACACGTTCGCCGGGCCGTCGACGGCCGGCGGCGCCTCGCGTGCCGGTGCGCGGCGGGCGGGGTTCACGTACCAGTACGTCGTCGAGGGCGAGCCGACCATGGAACCGCTCGAAGGCCCGGCACAGCCCGAAGGCCCGGTGGAGCACTCCGTTCCGCGCCGTCCCTGACCGCCTCGCGTAGGCACCTTCCGACCGGCCGTCAGACGTCGGGCCGCAGCGGGCCGCCCGCGCCCTGCGCGCGGCTCCACGCCGCCCCCACCGTGCTGCCGCGCTGCCAGTCGTCCCAGCCAAGGTTCCAGTCGCCGAAGCCGTTGTCGAACGGGCTCATCTCCTCGCCCTCTCCGTTGACCACCTGGACGATGTCGCCCTCGCGCACGGTGGCGAACAGCCAGGCGGCGTCCTCGGTGCTCATGCCGGTGCAGCCGTGGCTGACGTCCTCGCTGCCCTGCGCGTCCACGGACCAGGGGGCGGCGTGCAGGTACTCGCCGCTCCATGTCACGCGGGTCGCCCAGCGGACCTTGAGGTCGTAGAAGTCCTTGCTCTTCTTGGCGATGCCGATGGTGTCCCCGCGCATACGGACCAGGCGTTCCTTGCCGAGGACGACCTTGATGCCGCCGCGGGTCCGGTAGCCGGCCTTGCCGGTGGTGACGGGGATGGTCCGGACGACCTGCCCGTTGTGCCGGACGGTCATGAGGTGGGCGGAGACGTCCGTGACGGCCTCGACGCGGTCGCCGGTGGTGATCGTGAGCGCGCGGGACGGGCCGCCGAGGAGCCGGTCGGTGATCTGGACGCCGTCAAGTCCGGAGCGGACGCGGACGGTGGCGTGGGCGGGCCAGTACGTGCGGGGCCGGTAGTGCAGGGTGGTCGGGCCGACCCAGTGCCAGGCCCCGTCGACGCGCGGCTCGGAGCCGACCTCCAGGGCGCGTTCGACGGCGCCGCGGGCGCGCAGGTCGTCGGCGGGCACGGGGTGGCTGAGTTCGGCGGTGAGCGGCTGGCCGACGCCGTAGCGACCGGGGCCGGGGCCGAAGGCGACGGTGAGCCGGCCGTCGTCCGCGGTGGCCCGTGCGGTGCTGAAGTGCAGGCGCGTGAAGCGGCGTTCACGGGCCGCGCCGGGGCCGGATCCCTCGACGGCGAGCCGGGCTGTGAACCGTCGGCCGGCGGCGATCGGGCCGGTGCTGGTCCAGCGGGTTCCGTCGGGGCTCAGGACGCCGGCGAGGCGGCGGTCGTGCGCGTCGGAGACGGTGGCGTCGGCCAGCGTGCCGGGCGACTTGAGCCGGATCTCGACCGGACCGCCGGGCCGGGCTGCCAGAACGAGGCCGGGGTCGTCGGGTCCTTGCTCGGCCCCCGCGGTGTCCTGGTCGGGGTGGGTGGTGAGGACCGCCGTACGGTGCAGGGCGGCGGTCGCGGCGCAGACCCCGTCGGCGTCGGCGCAGTCGTCCACGACCGCGGCGGCGTCGGCGAGGGTGCCGGCCACGGAGAAGACGGCCTCCCCGTCCCCGGAGGTCCGGACTCCGCCGTCCGCGGGCCGGTCCGTGCCCGAAGGCTGGCCGGCGGTGGTCAGCAGGACGACGCCCGCCACGGCCGCCACCGCTCCCCAGCCCTTCGCGATCCCGTGCACCGATGCCAACGCGGCCTCCCCGTTCGTCCTGGGATGTCCGAGCATCAAAGCGGACGGGATCGGAAAAGATGATCAATAGGCCGGGCGTGGCGCGGGTCCGGCCCCGGAGACGACTCGAAAGCACCAACGCCGGGGCCGCGGCGGGGCGTCAGCGAGCGGGCTCGGGCAGGGGTTCGCCGGTCTCGAGCAGGGTCTTGAGGCTGGAGAGCAGTACGGGCCAGCCCTCGCCGATCAGCCCGCGAATCGTTCCCCCGGGCTCCAGGTCGTCGTGCACGACCGTCAGTTTGACGATGTCGCCGGACGGCTCGATCTCGTACGTCACCTTCGAGCGCCGCTCGGCCGCGAGCCGGGCGAGCACGTCGGCCTCGATGCCGGCGATCCGCGCCCACTCCTCGGTGAAGGTGTGCCAGGTGTACGAGAGCCGGCGGCCGGGGGTCGCCTCGATCACGAGCTGCTCGGGGTCGGCGGTCTTCCGCCCGGCCTCGTCCCAGACCATCGTCGCCCCGGGGGTCCACTCCGACTCGAAGGCCACGCCCCAGTACTGCCGGGTGAGCTCCGGGTCGGTCAGGGCCTTCCAGAGGTCGTCGGGCGTGGTGAGGATGTACGTGGTGTAGACGAACGCGTTGCTGTCCATCGGGGTCTGCTCCCATACGGTTCCGGGCGGCGGGTCCCTCGTTCGTACGACTGCGGGACGAGCGGTCCCGGTCCGACACGCCGCCGGGGTCACCCGCCTCGCCCAGTGCGCCGAGGCCTGCCTGGATCCGCCTACCGCCGCAGCGCGGCGACGACGAGTCCCTCGATCTCATCCTCCGTGAGGGATCCGCCGGACACGACCCGGTCGAGGACGAGACCGTCGACGCAGGCGAGCAGCGTCAGCGTGCGCGCCTCGGGGTCGCGCACGCCCCGGCCCGCGAGGAAGCGGCGCACCGCGTCGCGGCCGGGGTTCTCGCGGGGGACGAGGATCTCCCGCAGTTCCGGATCGCGCACGCTCTCGACCGCGCAGGCGTGGCGGGCGAGGGAGCGGCGACGGCCCTCGCCGGTCAGCCGGGCCTCGGCGAGCGCGGCGATGCCTCGGACGAGTTCGGCGGCGTCGCGCGGCTCCCCGGCGCGCTCGCCCGCCGCCCGCAGCTCGGCCTGGTCAAGGTCGACGAGGCGGCGGACCAGGGCGGTCAGCAGGGCGGAGCGGGTGCGGAAGTACGCCGAGGTGGTGCCGACGGGAAGGCCTGCGGCGGCGTCGACGGCGCGGTGCGTCAGGCCGCGCATCCCGGCGTCGGCGAGGACGCCGAGGGCTGTGTCGGCGAGGAGGGTGCGGCGGTCGGGGCGGTCCTGGCGGTCGGCGCGGCCGGTTCTGTCCGTGGTCACCACCCCTTTCTACACCTGTAGAGGAGGCGGAGTACGCTCTGCCCACGGCATCGCTTCTACAGATGTAGAAGTCGAGGGAGGGAGCAGGGCATGGGCAGGACCGCTGTCGTCGTCGGCGGAGGGATCGGCGGGCTCGCCGTCGCGATCGGGCTGCGCCGCGTCGGCTGGGAGGTCACCGTCGTCGAGCGGACCCGGGTCCTCGACGACGCCGGGGCCGGGATCTCGCTGGCCGCGAACGGGCTGCGCGCCCTCGACGCCCTCGGCGTGGGCGCCCAAGTCCGGGCCGCCGCCCGCGGCCAGTACACCGGCGGCACCCGCACGCCGCAGGGCGCGTGGCTCGCCCGGATGGACGGCGCCGCCCTCGAACGCGCCCTGGGGACGCCCATCGTCGGCATCCCGCGCGCCGCACTCCACGCTCTCCTGCGCGCGGAGCTGCCGCCGGAGTGCCTGGTCCCCGGCGCGCGCATGACGGCTCTCGACCGCTCCGCACCGGGACGGGTCCGGGTCGCGTACGAGCACGACGACGGCCGACCGGACGAGGCGGAGCCGGATCTCGTCGTCGGTGCCGACGGAATCGGCAGCGGGACCCGCGCCCTGCTCTTCCCGGACCACCCGGGCCCGGCGCACAGCGGCTCCACGGTGCTGCGCGCGCTGACGAAGGGCCCGGTGGAGGCGGGCTCCGACTTCGAGATCACCTGGGGCCGGGGCACGGAGTTCGGCCACATCGCCCTCACCGACGGGCGGGCCGAATGGCACGCGGTGCTCAACTCCCCGGCCGGGCTGCGGTACCCGAACCCGCTCGCCGAGATGCGTCGCCGGTTCGCGGGCTGGCACGAGCCGATCCCGGCCCTGCTCGACGCGACCGATCCGAACGACGTGCTGCACCACGACATCGGCGAACTGGCCGACCCACTGCCCTCGTTCGTCGCAGGCCGGGTCGCGCTGCTCGGCGACGCCGCCCACGCCATGACCCCGCACCTCGGACAGGGCGCCTGCCAGGCCCTGGAGGACGCGGTGGTCCTGGCCGCCCGGATCTCCGAGGGCCCGGACGTGGCGCGGGCGCTCGCCCGCTACGACGCCGAGCGCCGCCCCCGCGCGCAGGGCGTCGCCGCCGCCGCGCGACAGGCGGGCCGCATGGGCCAGCAGCTCGCCCACCCGGTGGCCGTCGCCCTGCGCAACACCGCCCTGCGCTTGGCTCCCTCGGGCGTGGCCGTCCGCATGATCCTCCAGCATGCCGCGTGGACCCCGCCGAGGCTGCCGGGCTGCTGACGACGGGTCACTACCTCAGGTCATCGCCTCGCGTCACGGCCTCGCGTCACCGCCGAGCGCGTCCACGGCGGCCAGATCCTCCGTGTCCAAGCGGAGCGCGGCCGCCGCCACGTTGTCCTCCAAGTGGGCGAGCGAGGCGGTGCCCGGAATGGCGAGCACGGCCGGCGAGCGGGCGAGCAGCCACGTGAGGGCGATCTGGGCCGGCCTCGCGCCGTACCGTGCGGCGATCTCCGCGAGCCGGGGCGAGCCGAGCAACTCCTCCCCGCCGAGCGGGAAGAAGGGCGTGAAGGCGATGCCCTGGCGGGCACAGGACCGGAGAAGCTCGTCGTCACCCCGGCGGCTCGCCGTGTACCAGTTCTGCACCGTCGCTACTGGGGCTGCCTCCTGCGCCTCGGCGAGCTGGCCCGCGTGGACGTTGCTGAGCCCGAGGTGCCGGATCAGGCCTTGCTCACGCAGCTCGGCCAGGACTCCGAAGCGCTCGGCGACCGACGCCGCCGTGTCGGCGAGCTGCACCCGCAGATGGACGAGGTCCAGGTGGTCGCGGCCGAGTTCGCGCAGATTGCGGTGGACGGCTGCGCGGAGCCCGTCCGGGCCGGCGGGCGGCAGCCACTGACCGTCCGGGGAGCGGTCGGGGCCGACCTTGGTGGCGATCACCAAGTGTTCGGGATACGGGTGCAAGGCCTCGCGGATGAGGGCGTTGGCGGCGAGGTCCTCGTAGAAGTAGAAGGCCGCCGTGTCGATGTGGTCCACCCCGAGTTCGACCGCCCGGCGCAGGACGGCGACGGCGCGCGCCGGGTCGCCCTTGGGGCCCTCGAAGCCGCGGCCGGCCAGCCGCATCGCGCCGAACCCCATGCGGGCGACCGGCAGCTGCCCGCCGAGGTTCCAGTACCCGGCCCGGCCGGCCGGGACCGCACGGTCCGTGGGTGCCACATGGTTCGCGCCCCTCGGTTCCCTGTGGTTCGCGTCCGCTCCGGCGCCGGCGATGGTCGTGTCGTTCGCGTCGATCGTCATGCCGACATCCTGGGAGCCGTTCCACCGACTTCCGAGCGGTTGGCCACTTGCTGCCACACTGGGCGGACCATGACGTCCGACCACATCGTGACCCTGCGGGGCGAGGCCGAGCTGGCCGAACGGGCCGGCCATCTGTTCGGCGCCGCCCGCGAGGAGTTCCTGTGCGCGGCCGCCGACCTGGTGACCTGGTCGGCGGGCGTCGAGTCGGCGTTCGCCCGGGGCTACCGGCCGTCCGCGCGCGACGGTCTGGCCATGCGGAAGGTGTACTCCCCGGCGGCGACGGGCGACCCGGAGTCCGAGCGCCGGCTGCTGCGGATCGCCGACGCCGGCGCGGACGTCCGGATCACCGCCGTGCCGCTCGCCCGCGAGGCGATCGTGATCGACCGGCGGATCGCGATCCTGGCGGGCGGTACGGACCGGGGGGCGCGGACGTACAGCGTGATCAGCTCCCCGGAGGTCGTCGAGAGCGTCCGCTCCCTGGTCCACGCCACCTGGGAGGCGGCGACGGACGTCCGCGCGTACCTCGGCCGGGCCCGGCCGCCCGCGCTGGGCGAGGAGGCGCGCCGGGTCCTGGACGCCCTCGGGGCCGGCTACACGGACGAGGCGGCGGCCCGGCACCTGAGCATGTCGCTGCGCACGTACCGGCGGCGCGTCGCCGAGGTGATGGCGGCGCTGGGCGCGGAGTCCCGTTTCCAGGCGGGAGTGCGGGCGCGCTCGCTCGGCGCGGACTGAGGCACGGGTCGTCTGGCACCTCGTCGATTAGGTGCGGAATCGATTAATCGCAAAACTGCTACCGTGGCCGGATGTCTCTCAAGCACGCGGTGCTGGCCGCCCTTCTGGAGGGCGAGTCCTCCGGATACGACCTGGCCAAGATCTTCGACGTGTCCGTGGCCAACTTCTGGGCGGCCACGCCGCAGCAGTTGTACCGGGAGCTCGAGCGGCTGGCCGAGGGCGGTCTCGTGGCGGCGCGCGTGGTGCAGCAGGAGCGGCGGCCGAACAAGCGGCTGTTCCGGCTGACCGAGGCGGGGCGGACGGAGCTGCACGCCTTCACGGCCGCCGAGCCGCGCCCCACGGCGATCCGCGACGAGCTCATGGTGCAGATCCAGGCCGTCGACGTGGGCGACGCCGAGGCGGTCAAGGCCAGCGTCGAGAAGCATGTCGACCGCACCCGCCAGCGGCTGGCCCGCTTCGGCCGGCTCCGGGAGCACATGCTGGCCGGCCGGGACGAGGCCACGTACCTGCGCGAGGCCGAGCGGGTCGGTCCGTACCTCACCCTGACGCGCGGACTCTCCTTCGAGCAGGAGAACCTGCGGTGGGGCGAGCAGGTCCTCGTGGTCCTGGCCGCCCGCAGCGGGAATGAGCACCAGGGAGAATGAACGCGGGTCCGGCGTCGACCTGGAGCCTTACCCTCCGGTAGGGTCACGGCGGCCCGCAGGGAGCGGGGCGATCCGGAAGGGGCGGAAGTCGGATGAACATCGGTGACGTCGTCGAGGACTTCAGCCTGCCGGACGAGACCGGCACGGTCAGGACGCTCGGGGAGCTGCTCCAGGACGGCCCGGTGGTGATGTTCTTCTACCCCGCCGCCATGACCGCCGGCTGCACCGCCGAGGCCTGCCACTTCCGCGACCTGGCCGCCGAGTTCCGGGCCGCGGGCGCGCAGCCCGTGGGCGTCAGCGGCGACTCGGTCGACCGCCAGCAGGAGTTCGCCGACCGGCACAGCCTCGGCTACCCCCTGCTGTCCGACCCGGAGGGCGCGGTCCGCGCCCGCTTCGGGGTGCAGCGCGGCTTCTCCCTCGCCCCGACGAAGCGGGCGACGTTCGTCATCGACCAGGACCGCACGATTCTGGAGATAGTCCGCAGCGAGTTCCGGATGAGCGCCCACGCCGACCGGGCGCTGGCGGCGCTGCGCACCCGTACCCGCTGACACCCGCTGACACCCGCTGACACCCGCCGACACCCGCCGACACCCGCCGACACCCGCTCGCAGGGGGCCGGCCGGTCCCTCACATGGCGAGTCCGTGGCCGGTGGTCGCCTCCACATGGTCCGGCAGTTCGTCGTGCCGGTCGCCGACCGACAGCGTCCCGGAGGGCTCGAACATCAGGATCGACGCGCCGCCCGGGGCGGACGGCCGGTGCTCCGTGCCGCGCGGGACCGTGAACACCGCACCGCGCGGGAGCACGACCGTGCGCTCGCCGGCGGGCTCGCGCAGCGCGATGTTCAGCGTGCCGTCCAGGACGAGGAAGAACTCGTCGGTGTCGTCGTGGGCGTGCCAGACATGCTCGCCCTCGACCTTGGCGACGCGTACGTCGTAGTCGTTGACGCGGGTGACGATGCGGGGGCTCCACAGCGCGTCGAACGAGGCCAGGGCCCGGGCGAGGTCGACGGGTTCACGGCGCGGGTCGGCGGCGTCGGTTGCGGTGGCGGCGGGGGTGTCTGCGTGGTTCATGCCTCCATCGTCCGCCTCGCCGCACCACCCGCGTGAGTGCTAGAAATCGCATATGTCGCAAGGATCCTCGCACCGCGTCGTCGTGATCGTCGACGCCGACTCGAACCCGTTCGAACTCGGCTGCGCCACCGAGGTGTTCGGTCTGCGCCGCCCGGAGATCGGCAGGGAGCTGTACGACTTCCGGCTCTGCGCCCCGGACCCGCGGATCGTCATGCGGGACGGGTTCTTCACCCTCACCGGCGTGGCCGACCTGGACGCGGCGGACGACGCGGACACGCTCATCGTCCCGAACCGGCCCAACGTCGAGACGCCGCGCCGCCCCGACGTACTCGACGCCATCCGGCGCGCCCACGCCCGCGGGGCCCGGCTACTCGGCTTCTGCAGCGGCGCGTTCACGCTGGCGGAGGCCGGCGTCCTCGACGGGCGGCGGGCCACCGCGCACTGGCAGTGGGCCGACGTCTTCCGGGCCCGCTTCCCCGCGGTCCAGCTCGAACCGGACGTGCTGTTCGTGGACGACGGGGACATCCTCACGGCCGCGGGCAGCGCGGCCGCGCTCGACCTGGGGCTGCACGTGGTGCGCCGCGACCACGGCGCGGAGATCGCCGCCGCGGTGAGCCGCAGGCTGGTGTTCGCGGCCCACCGGGACGGCGGGCAGCGGCAGTTCGTCGAGCGGCCGGTGCCGCAGACTCCGGACGAGTCGCTGGCACCGCTGCTCGCATGGGCGCAGGAACGACTCGGCGCGCCACTGACGGTGTCCGGCCTTGCGGCCCGGGCGGCGGTCAGCCCTGCGACGCTGCACCGGCGCTTCCGGGCCCAGCTCGGCACGACTCCGCTGGCCTGGCTCACCGGGGAGCGGCTGGCACTGGCCTGTCGGCTGATCGAGCGCGGCGAATCCCGCTTCGACGTGGTCGCGCGAAGCAGCGGGCTCGGCACGGCGACCAATCTGCGGGCACTGATGCGACGCGAGACGGGCCTGTCCCCGACGGCCTACCGGGACCGCTTCGGGCCCGGTGAGGGGGCCGACCGCTTCGGGCCCGGCGAGGGGGCCGACCGCTTCGGGCCCGGCGAGGGGGCCGACCGCCCCGCGCCGCTCTCACCTTCGACCTGAGCCTCAACCTCAAGTCGAGCGTCAGGGTGAAGGTGAAGGTGACAGTGTGCGGACCCTGAATACGAACCTCACATACCGATTTGCTACGGTCGCGGCGTGCGGTTGACGAAATTCACCGACCTGGCGCTGCGTGCCGTCATGCGCCTGGCGGTCTCCGAGCAGGACGGCTCGGCCACCACCCGCGAGGTGGCCGAGACCATGGCCGTGCCCTACGCCCACATGGCCAAGGTCGTCACGCGACTGCAGCACCTCGGCGTCGTGGAGGCGCGCCGCGGGCGCGGCGGCGGGCTCGCCCTGACCGACATGGGTCGACGGGCCTCGGTCGGCTGGCTGGTGCGGATGCTGGAGGGCGAGGAGGAGGTCGTCGCCTGCGAGGGCGATCCGCCGTGCCCGCTGCGCGCCGCGTGCCGGCTGCGCGGAGCGCTCCGGTCAGCCCAGGAGGCGTTCTACCGCACGCTCGACCCTCTCACCGTCGCGGACCTGGTCGAGTCCCCCGCCGGGCCGGTACTGGTCTCCCTCTCCGCGCCCCGCTCCGACTGACCACTCCCCCCTGCCATCCACGCCATCCGTTCGGGCCGCGATTCAACGTGCCCGAAAATACGCAGATCATCTACCAGAATTGGAGTCGGGATGCTCTCCGAGCAGGCCACCCAGGTCGTCCGCGCCACACTTCCCGTGGTCGGAGCCGCCCTCGACGAGATCACCGAGCGGTTCTACGCAGGGCTGTTCACCGCCCACCCCGAGCTGCTGCGGGACGTGTTCAACCGGGGCAACCAGGCCACCGGCGACCAGCGGCGTGCCCTCGCCGGCTCCATCACCGCCTTCGCCGGAGCGCTACTGGAGCACCCGGACAGCCGCCCTGACGTCATGCTCGGCCGCATCGCGCACAAGCACGCGTCCCTGGGCGTGACCGCCGACCAGTACAAGGTCGTCCACGAGCACCTGTTCGCCGCCATCGTGGA
Source organism: Streptomyces sp. (assembly GCF_036566765.1). Taxonomy (GTDB): domain Bacteria; phylum Actinomycetota; class Actinomycetes; order Streptomycetales; family Streptomycetaceae; genus Streptomyces. Next base: position 1,807 of record NZ_DATCVQ010000009.1, on the reverse strand, counting down.
GGTCCTCGGCGAGGCCGTCACGCCCGACGTCGCCGCGGCGTGGGACGAGGTGTACTGGCTCATGGCGAACGCGCTCATCGCCCTGGAGTCGGGCCTCTACGCGCAGACCGGGGTCGCGGACGGCGACGTCAGGCGGCCGATGGAGATCGTCGAGCGGCACGAGGAGACGCCGGACACGGTCTCCTTCCTGCTGCGGCACGCCGACGGCCGGCCCACCGAGGCGTTCCGCCCGGGCCAGTACGTCAGCGTCCAGGTCGAACTGCCGGACGGAGCGCGGCAGATACGCCAGTACAGCGTCTCCTCCGCCCCCGGCCGCCCGCACTGGCGCATCACCGTCAAGCGGGTCGGCGGCGACCCGGCCGGCGAGGTGTCCTCCTGGCTGCACGCGCACGCCGCGCCCGGTGACGTCCTGTCCGTGTCGACCCCGTTCGGCGACCTGGTCCTGCCTGAGGGCGACGGACCGGTGCTGCTCGCGTCCGCGGGCATCGGCAGCACCCCCATGCTGGCCATGCTGGATCACCTGGCCGCGAGCGGCTCAAGCCGCCCGGTCGTCGTCGTGCACGCGGACCGCTCCCCCGCCGCGCACGCCCACCGGGCCGAGCTGCTGCGCCTGGTCGACGCACTCCCCGACGCCCGGCTGCACCTCTGGTACGAGGAGCCGGGCGACGCGGACGCCCGTCGGGGCCGCGCCGAGATCGGCCTGCTGGACCTGCCGGCCGGCACCACCGCGTACCTCTGCGGCCCGCTCCCTTTCATGCGCGCGGTGCGCGGCGACTTGCTCGGCCGGGGGGTCGCCGCGGCCGATGTGCACTACGAGGTGTTCGGCCCGGACCTCTGGCTCGGCGCCTGACGCCTTACGTCTGCAGTCGACGCCCCGGCCTCGAAGCCCGGCCGGTCAGGCACCGGATGGTCAGGTGCCGACCGGTCAGCCGCCGGACGGTCAGCCGCCGACCGGGGCGACCGCGTCGCGCCAGACCTTCACGTCTACGTTGATGTAGTCCTTCGTGTCCGGAGCGGGGGCCGTGCCGCGGAAGGTGATCAGGCCCACGTGGCCGTCTCCGCCGATCACGCAGAGCCGGTCGCCGACGGAGAGGTCTTTCACCCACACGTACTTCTCGCTGCCGCTCTGCGCGAGGCACGCGGCCGCCGTCCCCGCGGCGCGGGGCGCCAGGCGGGTCAGCTGGCTCCCGCTCGTCGAGCCCGGGGCCACGACGGCCCCGGAGGAGTACACGGCGTACGTGAAGTCCTCGTCGCTGGTGCCCGCGTCGGCCTTGGCCCGTACGGGCCGGTCGGCCAGGTACAGGTCATGGCTGGCGGTCATGCGGATGCCCGGGTAGACGACGGCCGCCGGCGCGGCCGGGGCCGTGGCGGTGGGCTTACGGGAGGCACGCGGCGTCCGGGGCGCGGTCGGCCCGGCGGAGGCGTCCGGGTGCGTGGGGCTCGTGGACGCGGACGGCCGTCCCTTCTTCTTGTCCGCGGGCTTCTTAGAAGCCGAGGCGGACGGCCCTCCGGAGCCGGCGGTGGGCTGCTCGGCCGTGGGCGTCGCGGACCGATCGACCCGGCCCGTCGCGCCGGTGCTGCGCCCGCCGGGCTGCAGGACGCCGGACAGGATCAGGGCGCCGGTGAGGGTGGCCGCGGTCAGGACGACCGCCCCGGCCACGATCAACCCGGTACGTCGCGGCGTGCGTGCCGCGAGGGGCCCCGTCGGCGCGGAGGCGAGCCCGCCTGCCGGCGCTCCCGGGCCCGTGGGACCGGGAGCGAGGGATGCGGCGTACGGCTGCCCCGGGCCCGGCACCGCGGGACCGGA
>NZ_DATCVQ010000008.1:0-15191 GCF_036566765.1 Streptomyces sp. | reverse complement strand
AGCCGGACGACGCCGCCGCCCGCCTCGTGCGAGACCTCGATCCCGCCGGAGCTCGACCCGCCCGCCCGCACCGCGTCCAGGAGGGCGCGGAAGCGGGCGGGGGTGGTGGTGAGTATGGACCCCGAGGGGTCCGAGCTCTCCGTGAGGTGGACATGGCCGTCGTCGGTGCCGGCGACGTGGACGCAGGAGTCGCCCTGGGCGCAGTACGACGACTTCTGCCACTCGGTGGCGGGCATGGACGTTCCCTTCACAGGCTGCGGCTGATGCTGTGGATGAGGTCCCGGCTCTGCGCCGGCAGCAGGGCGGCGGCTTCGAGACGGTCGAAGAGCACCCGGTACTGATCCAGTTGGGACGCGGCGTCGAGGAACGCGAGGCCGTGGGACTGGTCGAGGTGCACCGTGTCGAGGCGGGGGACGGGCCCATACGCGTAGTAGATGGACTGGCCAGACCCGGGGAAGGCCCCGGCGGTGAAGGGGATCACCTGGACGGTGATGTGGTCCCGCTCGCTCATGTCGAGCACGTGCTCCAGTTGCCGGCGGGCGACGTCCGGGCCACCGACCTGGATGCGCAGCGCGGCCTCGTGGATGAGGGCCTGGTAGCGACGGGGCGAGTCGCCGTAGAGGACGGCCTGACGCTTGATCCGGAACGAGGCCCGGTGCTCGATCTCGGGCGGTGTCATGGTGGGCACGGCGTGGCGGAAGACCTCCCGGGCGTGCTCCAGCGTCTGGAGCAGTCCGGGGATGTGTGCGGTGATCGCGCCGCGCAGGCCGCGTGAGTGGTGCTCCAGCTCCGCGAGGTCGAGCAGCCCGGAGGGCAGGATCTCCCGGTACTCCTCCCACCAGCCGCGCTGCCGGTCCTCGGACATCTGCACCAGGGCGTCGACGAACGCGTCGTCCGCGCAGGAGTACGTCGTGGCCATGGCCCGGAGTCGGTCGCTGCTCACACCGAACCGCGCCGTTTCGACGTTGCTCAGCTGACCCTGGCTCGTGCCCAGGAGACGGGCGGCTTCGGTGGCGGTCAGTCCGGTGCCCTCGCGCAGCTTGCGCAGTTCGGTGCCGATTCGGACGCGCCTTGCGGTTGGGATGGACCGGCGGGCCATGTACTCCCCCTTGCGGGACGCCAGTTTGGACGCTCACTCACACGAGCGGTCTTCAAGATACTTAGCGGATTCCGCTCAAATGTCATTTGCGCGAACCCTAATCTGCTCTCAGGCCTACCGCCTGGAAGCACCCCGCTCGACGGAGCGGCCTGGTCACCAGGCACGTATCACTCACCGGACCAACCCACCTCCCCACCCGGAGACTTCCATGGCCACCGTAGCCCCCGCATCCCCGCCCTGGGCCTACACGCTCCAGCTCCCCCACGATCCCCGCGCCCCCCGCGTCGCCCGGCACACCCTGCGTACCGTCCTCGCGGCGCACGGCATGGGCGGGCTGGCCTCCACCGCCGAGCTGCTCGCGAGCGAGCTGGTCACCAACGCGCACCGGTACTCCAGCGAGCCGTACACCCTCCGGCTCCGCGCGCTCCACCCCCGCCGGCTGCGGCTCAGCGTGTGGGACGCCAACCCCGAGATCCCGCCGCCCTTCCGGGGGGTGCTGCCCGAGGACCCCGGCTCGGACGCCGAGCGGGAACGCGGGCTGTTCCTCGTGCGGCTCTGCGCGGACAAGTGGGGGGCGTACGAGCTTCAGGGCGGCCTGCATGGAAGGGGCGGGAAGCTGCTCTGGGTCGAAGTTGGAGTCAAAGGGGCCTAGTTTTCCGGGAGTTCAGACTAGCCCGGTACGTTGGAGGCGTGACCGACACAGACCCGCGGATCGACACCAGCCGCCCCCACACCGCCCGGATCTGGAACTACTGGACCGGCGGCAAGGACAACTACCCCGTCGACCGGGAGGCCGGCGACCGGATTCGGGAACTGCACCCGGGGATCGGGGAGTACGCCAAGGCGGACCGGCTGTTTCTCGGGCGGGCTGTGCGGTATCTGGCGGGCGAGGTGGGCATACGGCAGTTCCTGGACATCGGGACGGGGCTGCCGAGCGCCGACAACACCCACGAGGTCGCCCAGCGCGTCGCCCCCGACGCGCGCGTGGTGTACGTCGACAACGACCCGCTCGTTCTCGCCCACGCCCGCGCGCTCCTCGTCGGGACCCCCGAGGGCCGCACCGACTACCTGGACGCCGACCTGCGCGACGTCGACACCATCCTCGCCGCCGCCTCCAAGACGCTGGACCTCTCCGAGCCCGTCGCGCTGATGCTGCTCGGCGTCGTCATCTTCATCGAGGACGACGAGGAGTCGTACGCGATCGTCCGCCGCCTCATGGACGCGCTCGCGCCCGGCAGCCATCTCGTCCTGTCCCACACGGTCACGCACCCCGACATGCCGGACGTCGACGAGGCGGTGGCGTTCTGGAACGAGCACGGCACCCCCAAGCTCACCCAGCGCACCCCGGCCGCGATCACGCGCTACTTCGACGGCCTGGAGCTGCTCGAACCCGGCGTGGTCCCGTGCTCCGCCTGGCGTCCGCACAGGCCGGCGGACGACGTCGCGATGTACGCGGGCGTGGGCCGCAAGTAGCTGCCCAGCCTTCACCGGCCGGGTCCCGCACTGCGGGGCCCGGCCGGTTCGCGTGCCTGCTCAGTAGCTCAGTACGCCAGGACCAGCGCGCCGACGACCGGGGCGACGTACACCAGCGGGAAGGGGACGTGGGAGTACCAGCGGGCCCGGACCACGGCGACGACGGCGCCGGTGAAGTACAGGACCAGGGCGATCGCCGCCGCCAGGCCGATGACGGGGACGAGCAGGCCCACCAGGAGCCCGACGGCGCCGGCGGCCTTGGCCGCGCCCAGCCAGGGCAGCCAGGACATCGGGATGCCGTAGTCGGCCATCGGCTGCACGACCCACTCGGCCTTGGTGAAGACCGAGAAGGCGGAGAAGCCGACCATGAGGGCGGCGACGACGGTGACGACGGTGGTGGCGGTCGAGGCGGTGAAGTCGACGGACATGATCGGGCTCCTCAGCGGCGGTCGGACTCGGTGCGTTCGGTGGTGGTCGGTGGTGGTCGGTGGTGCTCGGTGGTGTTCCGTGGTGCTCGGTCGTGCTCAGTGGGTCGTTCACTTCGATGACCCGCGCCACGATGCGGATGTGACAGCTCGCCGAAAAGTTTTTTGAGTACCCCGACGCCCAGGATGAGCACCCACTGAGTACCCGCACCGAAGCGCCCCGCCCGCCCCGCGCGGTGTCATGGAGTCATGACGCCGAACCGGACCGCCCCTCAGCCCGCCGCCGACCCCCGTTGGGACAAGGTCTACGCCCGGGCGCACTGGGCGGCGCAGCGGCGGGTGCCGCGGGCGCCGGGGGAGCGGGACGGGCAGGCGTGGGTGCCGTCGGTCGTGGTGGGGCTCGTGGCGATCGCGGCGCATGTCGTCGTACAGCTGATCTTCGGCCTCTCGGTCATGGCCACCGACAGCTGCGGGCCCGACCACTGCCCGCCGGGCGTCACCGGGCCGCTGACCGCGATGTCCTGGGCGTACTACGGGATCTTCACGCTCACGCCGGCCGCGGCCCTCGCCGCGCTCGCCCTGCCGTGGCGGCGCCGCTGGCAGCGGACCCGGATCCTGGTGGCGGGCGTCGGGCTGCTGCCGCACCTGACGGTCATTCTGAGTCTCGTCGTGCTGCTCGCCTCCGGCTGAGCGTCCTCCCCGCCTAGACTGGGCAGGATGGACTGCCAAGACCCTAGGGGTGGTTGACGGTGCGTAAGGCGTGGGTGGTCGCGGGGATCTCGATCGGGTCCTGCCTGGGCTTCGTCGCGCTCCTCGTCGTCGGCACGTACTCCGCCGCCGCGGGGCTCATCGGGGGTGCGGGCAGCGGCAAGAACGGGACGGTGGGGCTGGCCAAGGGGTCGGTTCCGGCCGCGTACCAAGGCCTTGTGCAGCAGTGGGGGAACCTCTGCCCGGCCATCAACCCGGCGCTGCTGGCCGCCCAGCTCTACCAGGAGAGCGGCTGGAACCCGCGGATCGTCAGCCCGGCCAACGCGCAGGGCATCGCGCAGTTCATCCCCGGCACCTGGGCCGGGCACGGCATCGACGGCGACAAGGACGGCGACCGGGACGTCTGGGACCCCAAGGACGCGATCCCGAGCGCGGCCTCGTACGACTGCGAGCTCGCCGGCTATGTGAAGGACGTGCCGGGGGACCAGACGAACAACATGCTCGCCGCGTACAACGCGGGCGCGTACCGGGTGATAAAGAGCGGCGGCGTGCCGCGGATCAGCGAGACGCAGAACTACGTACGCATCATCCGCGAGCTGGAGAAGAGCTTCGCGCGGCCGGTGGGCCGGATCGCGCCGTCCCGGCAGGCCGCCGGGGCGATCTACTTCGCGCAGCAGAAGCTGGGGACGCCGTACCTGTGGGGCGGCAACGGCACGCCGGAGCAGAACGGGCGGTTCGACTGCTCAGGGCTGACGCAGGCCGCGTACCGGACGGTGGACATCGAACTGCCGCGGGTGGCCAACGACCAGTACAACGCGGGTCCGCATCCGTCGCGGGACGAACTCCTGCCGGGGGACCTGGTCTTCTTCTCGGACGACCTGAACAACTCGCGGGCCATCCGGCACGTGGGGCTCTACGTCGGCGGCGGATACATGATCAACGCGCCGTACACTGGGGCCGTCATCCGGTTCGACAAGATCGACACGCCGGACTACTTCGGCGCGACCCGGGTCACGAAGGACGGTGCGGCAGCGCTGCCGACGGGTCTTCCCCGCGCATGACGCGGGTCGGAACTCTCCGTGAAACCAAGGCCCTGAGCTGCGACGACGCGTCACTCTTCGATAACGTCATAGTGATCGTTCGGTGGAGAGTGGAACGTATGCGCGGGGCGTGTCGTTCCCTGATCTGACCGCATCCGATCACGGGGGCTGGAACACAAGGCAAGGGGCCGCAGCAGATGTCTGGACTCGCATCGGACGGTTCGAACCCCGATGTCAGCCTGCTCTACGACATCAACGGACTCGCGAAGACCGCACCCCCGTGGTTCGACCGGGTCATGGGATTCGTCGGCGAGTGGGGCATCATGCTCGCGATGGTCCTGGTCGTGCTCTGGTGCTGGTGGAGCGTCCGCCGCCGGGGCGCCCTGACGGACTCCGTCTCCGGCGTCGCCGGGATGATCTGGGCCCCGCTCGCGGCCGGCATCGCCCTGCTCGTCAACATCCCCATCCGTGGGTTCGTCGAGCGGCCGCGGCCGTTCAAGGACCACGAGGGGCTCGAGGTCCTGATCGCCGGCAAGACGGACTTCTCGTTCGTCAGCGACCACGCCACGCTGGCGATGGCCGTCGCCGTCGGACTCTTCGTCGCCCACCGGAAGTTCGGTCTCGCCGCGATCGGCCTCGCCCTCGCCGAGGGCTTCTGCCGCGTCTACATGGGCGTGCACTACCCCACCGACGTCGTCGGCGGCTTCGCGCTCGGCACGGCCGTGGCGCTGCTCCTGGCCCCGCTCGCGCTGGCGCTGCTCACCCCGCTGGTCTCCGCCGTCGCCCGCTCGCGGGCGGTCGGCCGGCTCGTCCGCTCCCGGCGGGCGGAGCGGCAGCCGGTGACCGAGACGGTCGACATCCCGGAGCCGCGGAGCGGCGCGGGGGACAACGACCTGGCGGCCTGACGGGCCGCCCTTCCGACCCCTTCTCTCTACGACGTCTCTCTACAGACGTCTCTCCACAGACGTCTCTCCACAGACGTCTCTCTACGACGTCTCTCTACGACGGATCCTCCGGCGGCGCCAAGTGCGCCGCCGCGTCCGTTCGCGCGCGCTCTCGCGATCTGCGGGCCGGCCCCGCCCAACCGCAACTGCAACGGGCTGTCGCGAACGAGCCGCGCTCCGTCGTGTTCGTCTCGTGGCTGGCCGTCTGGGGGCGGGGCTGGTCGTGCACCTCTCCACGGTACTGCGCGTGACGCCGGGCCCGAGGCCGTCGTTAGAACGGCTGGGTGGGTTCTGGCAAACGGCGGGATCGCGTTGGGGGTTGGCAGGCGATGGCAGTGCAGCAGCACAGGCTCAGGGGCGCGGCGTTCGCCGTCGCCGCCGCGGTCGGGGTGACGGCCCTCACCGGTTCTCTCAGCGGGTGTTCCGGCGGACGGGCCGACGCCCGCACCGGCGACGCGGACCCGACCCGGGCCGTGCGGGACGCCTCGGCGGTCCTCGCGGCCGCCGGCACGTCGAAGGCGCGTACGTCCATGGAGATGGCGGCCGGCGGCACCCGGGTCACGATCCGCGGCGAGGGCGCGTACGACTTCCGGCAGCGCGCCGGCCGGCTGAAGGTCCTGCTGCCCAGCGACGCCTCCGGGGCCGAGGGACACACGCCGATCACCGAGCTGCTCGCGCCCGGCGCGCTGTACATGAAGAACCGCGGCGCCGGGGTCCCGGCCGACAAGTGGGTACGGATCGACACCACCACGCTCCACGACGGCAACCTCGTCACCGGCGGGGCGACCGACCCGGCGGCCGCGGTCGAGCTGCTGCGCGGGGCGCGCGGGGTGCGGTACGTGGGGCAGGTCGAGCTGGCCGGGGTGAAGGTGCGGCACTACCGGGGCACCACCGACATCGGGCGGGCGGCGAGGGCAGCGTCCCCGCAGGTGCGGGGTGCGCTGGCGGCGGCGGCGAAAGGGTTCGCCACGGACACGGTGCCGTTCGACGCGTACCTGGACGACGCGGGCCGGCTGCGCAAGGTGCGGCACCGCTTCAGCTACCTGAACCAGGGGCGTACGGTCGCGGTCGCGTCGACCACGCTGCTGTTCGCCTTCGGCTCGCCCGTCGATGTGCGGCTGCCGGACGCGCGGGACATCTACGCGGGGTGGATCGAAGGGTAAGGGCCGGGCCGGGGTGTAGGACCGGATCGTGGCGATCGTGGCGATCGTGGCGTACGGGCCGGATCGCCGGGCAGGGGCGGGGTCGAGGCGTAAGGGGCCAAGGGAGAAATGGTCCGGACGTGCCATGCGCGGTGCGTGTCGCGGTCCCTACGCTAGGAGACCGACACCGGCAGGAAGAGGTGAACGAGCGTGGCTCCGCCCACTCCGACGACAGTCCTGGACCACGACACCATCGCCCTCGCCGAGATCGAGCTGTGCGGTGAGTTGATGATCGCGGCCTCCGCCGCGGACGGGGAGCGGCTCAGTCCGGACCGGATCGACGAGGTGCTCAGGGTGTCGGCCGCCGACGTACGGCAGCGCTGACGTGAGACGGCGGCGGCGCGGACCTTCCGGTCCCCGCCGCGCCGCGCCCCGACCGTCGAGATCCAGCCGTCTCAGGTCCGCGTCCTGCGGAAGGTCCGCGTCCTGCTCGTCAGGTGCGCATCATGCGCGCGATGGCCTTCGTGGCCTCCTCGACCTTCGCCTCGATCTCGTCGCCGCCGGTGCGGGCCGCGTCGGCTACGCAGTGCCGCAGGTGCTCCTCCAGGAGCTGGAGAGCGAAGGACTGCAGGGCCTTGGTGGAGGCGGAGACCTGCGTGAGTATGTCGATGCAGTAGACGTCCTCGTCGACCATCCGCTGGAGACCGCGGATCTGGCCCTCGATCCGGCGCAGCCGCTTGAGGTGCTCGTCCTTCTGCTTGTGGTAGCCGTGCACTCCGTGGGCGTGGTCGGTGGGCTCGACGGCCTCGGGGGTGACCTCGTCCGCCTCGGTGGTCGTCATCGCGTCCTCCCGCTGTCCAGAAAGGGGTGGGTATACCCCTTGTGGGTATAGGATACCGGGCCCCGCGCATCCGGGCGGGGGCCCGTGCAGATCACTGTGTCTCATGGGCGACACTGAAAGACGCCGGTTAGCCGTGGCCGGATGATGCGCCTAGCATCAGCCTGACCGAAACCCAATGCACCCGAGGACCCCACGTGCGCTTTCGTCTGACCCCCAGGGAGACGAGCTTCTACGACATGTTCGCCGCGTCTGCGGACAACATCGTCACGGGCTCGAAGCTCCTGATGGAACTGCTCGGAGCGGACTCCTCCGCCCGGGCCGAGATCGCGGAGCGGATGCGGGCAGCGGAGCACGCGGGCGACGACGCCACCCACGCGATCTTCCACCAGCTGAACTCCTCGTTCATCACGCCGTTCGACCGTGAGGACATCTACAACCTCGCGTCGTCCCTCGACGACATCATGGACTTCATGGAGGAGGCCGTCGACCTGGTCGTCCTCTATAACGTCGAGCAACTCCCCAAGGGCGTCGAGCAGCAGATCGAGGTGCTGGCGCGCGCGGCGGAGCTGACGGCCGAGGCGATGCCGCATCTGCGGACGATGAAGAACCTCACCGAGTACTGGATCGAGGTCAACCGGCTCGAGAACCAGGCCGACCAGATCCACCGCAAGCTGCTCGCGACGCTCTTCAACGGGAAGTACGACGCCATCGAGGTGCTGAAGCTCAAGCAGATCGTGGATGTGCTGGAAGAGGCGGCCGACGCTTTCGAGCACGTGGCGAACACCGTGGAGACCATCGCGGTCAAGGAGTCCTGAGGCTTCGTGGACACCTTTGCTCTGATCGTGACGATCGGTGTCGCGCTCGGCTTCACATATACGAACGGCTTCCACGACTCGGCCAATGCCATCGCCACTTCCGTGTCGACCCGGGCGCTGACCCCGCGGGCGGCGCTGGCGATGGCGGCGGTGATGAACCTCGCGGGCGCGTTCCTCGGCAGCGGGGTCGCGAAGACCGTCAGCGAGGGGCTGATCGAGACGCCGCAAGGCGCCAAGGGGATGGGCATCCTCTTCGCCGCGCTGGTCGGCGCGATCATCTGGAACCTGGTGACCTGGTACTTCGGTCTGCCCTCCTCGTCCTCGCACGCGCTGTTCGGCGGCATGGTGGGAGCGGCGCTGGCCGGCGGTACGGAGGTCATCTGGAGCGGCGTGCTCGACAAGGTCGTCATCCCGATGTTCATCTCGCCGATCGTCGGTCTGATCGCCGGTTACCTGGTCATGTGCGCGATCATGTGGATCTTCCGCAAGTCGAACCCGCACAAGGCGAAGCGCGGTTTCCGTATCGCGCAGACGGTGTCGGCGGCGGGCATGGCGCTCGGTCATGGTCTGCAGGACGCGCAGAAGACGATGGGCATCGTGGTGATGGCCCTGGTCATCGCGGATGTGCAGCAGTCGGGCGACGACATCCCGGTGTGGGTGAAGATCGCGTGCGCGGTGATGCTGTCGCTCGGTACGTACGCGGGTGGCTGGCGGATCATGCGGACGCTCGGCCGGAAGATCATCGAGCTCGACCCGCCGCAGGGGTTCGCGGCGGAGACGACGGGCGCGTCGATCATGTTCGGCTCGGCGTTCCTGTTCCACGCGCCGATCTCGACGACGCACGTGATCACCTCGGCGATCATGGGCGTGGGGGCGACGAAGCGGGTGAACGCGGTGCGGTGGGGCGTCGCGAAGAACATCATCCTGGGGTGGTTCATCACGATGCCGGCGGCCGCGCTGGTGGCGGCGGGGAGCTTCTACGTGGTCCAGCTGTTCTTCGGCTGACGTGCTGAAGCGCCTCGCCCTGTCGGGCTGGGGGTTGTCCCCCGAGAGATCGCGGTACGAATGTGGGCCCGGCTCCCCTGTGGGGGAGCCGGGCCCTTCGCCTTGCGGTGGCACCGCCATGCAGCACCGCAGGACGCGTTACCCGGAACCGTGGTGACCCTGTGCCGGGGGCGTTGGTGGTTGCCCCCGGTGGTGGGTACACACGGGCCCGGATGTCTGTTTATCCGAAGCGGCCCGAGATGTAGTCCTCGGTCGCCTGGACGGACGGGTTGGAGAAGATCCGCTCGGTGTCGTCCAGCTCGATCAGCTTGCCGGGCTGGCCGACCGCCGCCAGGTTGAAGAAGGCGGTGCGGTCGGAGACGCGGGCGGCCTGCTGCATGTTGTGCGTCACGATGACGATCGTGAAGCGCTCCTTGAGCTCACCGATCAGGTCCTCGATCGCGAGCGTCGAGATCGGGTCGAGCGCCGAGCAGGGCTCGTCCATCAGCAGGACGTCCGGCTCGACCGCGATCGCGCGGGCGATGCACAGACGCTGCTGCTGACCGCCGGAGAGACCGGAGCCGGGCTTGTTCAGCCGGTCCTTGACCTCGTTCCAGAGGTTCGCGCCCTTCAGCGAGCGCTCGACGACGTCGTTCAGCTCGGACTTCTTGTACTTGCCGTTGAGCTTCAGGCCCGCCGCCACGTTGTCGAAGATCGACATCGTGGGGAACGGGTTCGGGCGCTGGAACACCATGCCGACCGTGCGGCGCACGGCGACGGGGTCGACGTTCGAGCCGTACAGGTTCTCGTCGTCCAGCATCACCTTGCCCTCGACCCGCCCGCCGGGGATGACCTCGTGCATGCGGTTGAGGGTGCGCAGGAACGTGGACTTGCCGCAGCCGGACGGGCCGATGAAGGCCGTCACGGAGCGGGGCTCGACGGTCATCGAGATGTCGTCGATCGCCTTGTGGGCGCCGTAGTACGCGGAGAGGCCGCTGACGTCGATTCGCTTGGCCATATCAATTCACTTCCAGAGAGCCGCGGTCAGCGGCCGGTCTTCGGGGCCTTCCAGCGGGCGATGCCGCGGGCCACCAGGTTGAGGATCATGACGAAGGCGATGAGGACGAGAGCCGCGCCCCAGGCGCGGGCCATGGCGGCGTCGGTGCCGACCGCGTACTGCTCGTACACGTAGAGCGGCAGGGACGCCTGCGCGCCTTCGAAGGGGTTCGGGTTGATGAGCTTCGTACCGAACACGAGGAGGAGGATGGGGGCCGTCTCACCGGTGATGCGGGCGACCGCGAGCATGACGCCCGTGGTGATGCCGCCGATCGCGGTGGGCAGGACCACCTTCAGGATCGTGCGCCACTTCGGGATGCCGAGGGCCAGCGAGGCCTCGCGGAGCTCGTTGGGGACGAGCTTCAGCATCTCCTCGGTGGACCGCACCACGACCGGCATCATCAGGATGGCCAGGGCCATCGCGCCGGCGAACCCGGAGGGACCGAAGCCCAGCATCAGGTTCCAGGTGGCGAGGATGAACAGACCCGCGACGATCGACGGGATGCCCGTCATGACGTCGACGAAGAAGGTGACCGCCTGGGCGAGCTTCCCGCCGCCGTACTCCACCAGGTAGACCGCGGTGAGCAGTCCGATGGGCGCGGCGATCATCGTGGCGATGGCGACCTGCTCGATGGTGCCGAGCAGCGCGTGGTAGAGACCGCCGCCCTGGTCGGCGTCGAGGACGCCGCCCATGGAGTGGCTCAGGAAGTAGCCGTCGACGACCGAGGCGCCCTTGCTGATCGTCGTCCAGGCCAGCGAGAGCAGCGGGACGACGGCGAGGATGAAGCAGACCCAGACGAGGCTGGTCGCGACCCGGTCCTTGGCCTGGCGCGAGCCCTCGACCTTGGAGGTGACGGCGTACGTCCCGAGGACGAAGAGCAGCGCGGCGATCAGGCCCCACTGGAGGCGGCTGTGCCAGCCGGCGCCGAGGCCGAGGCCGATCGCGGCCGCGATGGAGCCCGCGGCGACGGCGATCGGGGTCCAGCGGGGGAGCCGGGCGTGGCTCAGCGGGTCCTGGCGTACGACGGACTTCACGGGGCGATCCTGTATGGCGGTCATGCGTTGGCCCCCGAGTACTCCTTGCGACGGGCGATGATCCAGCGGGCCGCGCCGTTGACCAGCAGGGTGATGGCGAAGAGAACCAGGCCGGAGGCGATCAGCGCGTCACGGCCGAACTCGTCGGCCTCGTTGAACTTGGAGGCGATGTTCTGGGCGAAGGTGCCGCCGCCCGGGTCGAGCAGGTGCCCGGAGATGAGGAAGCTGGGGGAGAGCACGACGGCGACGGCGATCGTCTCGCCGAGCGCGCGGCCCAGGCCCAGCATCGAGGCCGAGATGATGCCGGAGCGGCCGAAGGGCAGCACCGACATGCGGATGACCTCCCAGCGCGTGGCGCCGAGAGCGAGGGCGGCCTCTTCGTGCATCCGGGGGACCTGGAGGAAGACCTCACGGGTGACGTTGGTGATGATCGGCAGGATCATGATCGCCAGCAGGATGCCCACGGTGAACAGGGAGCGGGCGGGGCCGTCGCTGGACTTGTCGAAGATGTACGTCCAGCCCATGTACTCGTTGAGCCACTTGTTCAGCCCGTCCAGGTACGGGACCAGGAAGATCGCGCCCCACAGGCCGTAGATGATGCTGGGGACGGCGGCGAGCAGGTCGACGACGTACGCGAGCGGCGCGGCGAGCTTGCGCGGCGCGTAGTGCGAGATGAACAGCGCGATGCCGATCGCGACGGGCACGGCGATGGCCATGGCGATCACCGAGGAGACGACCGTGCCGAAGGCGAGGACCGCGATGCCGAAGACCGGCGGCTTGCCGGCCGGGTTCCACTCGGAGGTGGTGAGGAAGTTCGTGGAGTCCTGCGAGATGCCGAGGACGGCGCGGTAGGTCAGGAAGCCTGCGATGGCTGCCATGATCACCAGCAGGGTGATGCCGGATCCGCGGGACAGACCGAGGAAGATCCGGTCTCCGGCGCGGGTGGCGCCCTTGGCGTTCCGGCTGTCGTCTATGTCACCGCGCGGCGGCGGTGGGGTGGCTTGTGTGGTTGTGGTAGCCATTCGTTTCTCCGGTCTGCGGAACCCCGGGGGGTTCCTGGCGGCGGTGCACCGGATACCGGGGCCGGCCCGTCAGGGGTGCTGGACGGGCCGGTCCCGGTCGGGAATCAGGACAGGGTGGGGACGATCGCGCGGACCTTGGTCGCGATCTCGGCCGGGAGCGGGGCGTAGCCGGCCTCGGAGAGGACCTTCTGGCCCTCCTCGCTCACGGTGTAGTTGAGGAACGCCTTCAGGGTCGGCAGGTTCTCCGCCTTGTTGCCCTTGTCGCAGGCGATCTCGTAGGTGACGAGGATGAGCGGGTACGCGCCCTCGGCCTTGGTGGTGTAGTCCAGGCTCAGGGCCATGTCCATGCCGGTGCCCTTGACCTTGGCGGCGGCGATGGCCTTGGAGGCGTTCTCCGTGGTGGCCTCGACCGGGGCAGCGGCGCCGGTGTTCACCTTGACCGTGGAGATCTTGTTCGAGGTCGCGTAGGAGAGCTCGAAGTAGCCGATGGCGCCCTCGGTGTCCTTCACGGCGGTGGAGACGCCGGAGGAGCCGTTGGCGGCCTGGCCGCCCTGGGCGGGCCACGACTTCGACTTCGGGTCGTGCTTCCAGTCGGCCGCGGCGGCGGTCGAGAGGTACTTGCCCAGGTTCTGGGTCGTACCCGACTCGTCCGAGCGGTGGAAGGCCTGGATGGTGGAGGCCGGCAGCTTCGCGCCCGGGTTCAGCTTGGCGATCGCCGGGTCGTTCCACTTGGTGATCTTGTTGTCGAAGATCTTCGCGATGGTGGAGGCGTCCAGGACGAGGTTGTCCACGCCGCTGAGCTTGTAGCCGATGGCGATCGGGCCGCCGACCATCGGGAGGTTGACGCCCTTGCCGGTCTTGCAGATCTTCGCCGACTCGGCGACCTCTTCGTCCTTCAGGGCGGAGTCGGAGCCCGCGAAGGCGACACGGCCCTGGTTGAACTGGGTGATGCCGGCGCCGGAGCCGACCGCCTGGTAGTTGACCTCGACGCCGGAGCAGGCCGCCTGGAAGTTCTTGACCCAGAGGTCCATGGCGTTCTTCTGCGCGGAGGAGCCGGCGGCCAGCAGCTGGCCCTTGGCGCCGTCGCACTTGATGTTCGACGCGGCAGCGGTCTTCTTGTCGCCGTCGGTCGTGCCGCCGGTGTTGTTGTCCGAACCACACGCCGAGAGGACCATGGCGCCGGTCACGACGAGGGCACCGATCGCGGAGGCGCGAAGCCCGTTCTTGCGCGAAAGCTTCACTTTCGGGTGTTCCTTCCAGAAGCCGCCCGCTGAGACCTTGCTGTCCCCGCTGTTCTACGGCGGCGTGTGTCGGGGTGAGTGGCGCGGCGCAGGGCCGTGCATCTTGTACGGCCGAAATTAGGCAGAACAGGTGAAGCGGTCGACCAACGAGAGTGAACGGAAGGTGAACCGTGCCGGAAGGCGTGGTGCGGCCCCAGGCGGGCGGTGCGTCGCAGGGGCCGCCCGCGCCGGGAAGGAATCTGCCCGCGCCCGGCGGATGCCGTGAAGGCCCGGACATACCTGTTCTCCGGAGTTCTGCGGTGCGGGCGGCTCAACGACCTCGGAGAGGTCTGCCGCACGAAGCTGAGCCGGAAACCGAGCGACCCCTCGCTGCTCAGGCCCGTGTGCCGCCAGGCAGCGGTTCATCCCACGCCTTGAGGAAAGCGTCGACGAGCTCCTTGTCCCTGTGCTGTGTCAGACGGGCTCGCGCAGCCTCAGGAGAGAGCCACAGCAATCGGCTTACCTCCCGGTTCGGTTCGAACGAGCCGCCGGCGACCTCGGCAGCCCAGTAGCGCACCTCTTTCGGGTGGCCCTCCACTGTGTAGTGAACGGTCGGCAGCTCGATGCCCAGGTCGCACGTCATGCCGGTCTCCTCACGCACTTCCCGACGCGCACCGTCCTCCGCGTTCTCCCCCCGCTTCAACTTGCCTTTCGGGTGCGACCAGTCGCTCCACTTGGGACGGAAGACCAGCGCGATCTCGATGCCCCCGCCCGCGGGCGCCGGGCGCCACAGCACGCAGCCGGCGGCCAGGATCGGGGCGGGGGCGGAAGTCATGAGACGGTCGCCGCGGAGTGCTGCCAGGCCTGCTGGAAGGCGAAGCGGGCCGCCTCGACCTCGTGGCGCTGATCGGCGTGCAGGACGCCGAGCGCGTACGCGGTGGCCGGGGCGATGCGAGGGGTGCGGGCGGCCGTGGCGGCCGCGGAGGCGGCCTCGGCGGCGTCACGGTGGTGGTCCAGGGCCTTGCCCGCCTCGTACAGGACCGGGTCGGGCAGGGTCCCGGCGTGCGGCCGGCGGGCCTCCAGGGAGTACCGGTGCAGCCGCAGCAGCTGGCGGGCCTGGCGCCAGGGGGCGTCCTGCGCCTCGCCGGCCGCGAGCTCCAGGGCGTCCGCGTTGTACGGGTGCGCCGCGCGGGCCAGCGGCAGCACGGCGACGGCGTCGAGCAGCCGCCGCTCGACGACCTCGGCCGGCGCGTCGAGGACCTCCGCGGCCGGGGCGGTCGCGACCGGGCCCAGCGGCACCTCGGAGGCGAGCAGCGCGACCGCGTCGGCGACCGCGTGGAACCGGGACGAGCCCAGCGCCTGCAGGGCCGCCGAGTGGGCCCGGGTC
>NZ_DATCVQ010000007.1:0-3928 GCF_036566765.1 Streptomyces sp. | reverse complement strand
GCCGCCGCCGACGTGCACGCCGTCGCTCAGGCCGGCGAGGGCGGCGGCGCCGACGCCGTACGGGCCGCGGCCCGCGCCGTACTCGACGAGGCCGCGCACGGGCGCCCGCCGCTGACCCTCGACTACCTGGCCCTCGTCGACCCGGCCGACTTCACCGAGGTCGCCGACGGCCACGACGGCGAGGCAGTCCTCGCCGTCGCCGCGCGGGTGGGGACCACGCGGCTGATCGACAACGTCCCCCTGAGCTTCGGAGCCGCCAAGTGACCGCAAGCCATGTGCCGGGAAGCCGTGCGACCGGCATACGCCTGGAGGCGCCCGCGCCCGGCTGGGCCGTCGAGGCCGACGTCGTGGTCGTCGGCTCGGGCGTCGCGGGCCTGACCGCCGCCCTGCGCTGCACCGCGGCCGGGCTGCGCACGGTCGTGGTCACCAAGGCCTCGCTCGACGACGGTTCGACCCGCTGGGCGCAGGGCGGCATCGCCGCCGCGCTCGGCGAGGGCGACACCCCCGAGCAGCACCTGGACGACACGCTGGTCGCCGGCGTGGGGCTGTGCGACGAGGAGGCCGTGCGCACCCTGGTCACCGAGGGCCCGGGCGCGGTCCGTCGGCTGATGGCCACCGGCGCCGACTTCGACCGGACCGCCGACGGCGAGATCGCGCTGACCCGCGAGGGCGGCCACCACCGCCGCCGCATCGCGCACGCCGGCGGCGACGCGACCGGCGCGGAGATCTCCCGCGCGCTGGTCGAGGCGATACGCGAGCGGGGCGTGCGCACCGTCGAGCACGCCCTGGTCCTGGACCTCCTGACGGACGACGCGGGCCGCACGGCGGGCGTCACCCTGCACGTCATGGGCGAGGGGCAGCACGACGGCGTCGGCGCCGTCCACGCCCCGGCCGTGGTCCTCGCCACCGGCGGCATGGGCCAGGTCTTCTCCGCCACCACCAACCCGTCCGTCTCCACCGGCGACGGCGTCGCCCTCGCGCTGCGCGCCGGGGCCGAGCTGTCCGACCTGGAGTTCGTCCAGTTCCACCCGACCGTGCTGTTCCTCGGCGCCGACTCGCAGGGCCAGCAGCCGCTGGTCTCCGAGGCGGTACGCGGCGAGGGCGCCCACCTGGTCGACGCGGACGGGGTCCGCTTCATGGTCGGGCAGCACGAGCTGGCCGAACTCGCGCCGCGCGACATCGTCGCCAAGGCGATCATGCGACGGATGCAGGAGCAGGGCGCGCAGAACGTGTACCTGGACGCCCGGCACTTCGGCGCCGAGATGTGGGAGCACCGCTTCCCGACGATCCTGGCCGCCTGCCGGGCGCACGGCTTCGACCCGGTGACCGAGCCGATCCCGGTCGCCCCGGCCGCCCACTACGCCTCCGGCGGCGTCCGCACCGACCTGCACGGCCGGACCACCGTGCCCGGCCTGTACGCGTGCGGCGAGGTCGCCTGCACGGGCGTGCACGGCGCGAACCGGCTGGCCTCGAACTCGCTCCTGGAGGGCCTGGTCTTCGCGGAGCGGATCGCCGACGACATCGTCGCGTCCGGCCCGCACCGCGAGGGCCGGCCGGCCGTCTCCGCCTGCGGCGTGAGGCCGCTGGTCGAGCCCGGCAAGCGCGCGGAGATCCAGCGGATCATGAGCACGCACGCGAGCGTGCTGCGCTCCGAGGCGAGCCTGCGCGCGGGGGCCGACGCCCTTCAGGCGCTGAACCTGGAGACCGTCGCCGGCTCCCTCGCCAAGGAGGCCGAGCCGGGCACCGAGGCATGGGAGACCACCAACCTGCTCGCCGTCGCCCAGGCCCTGGTGGCCGCCGCCCTGGAGCGCGAGGAGACCCGGGGCTGCCACTGGCGAGAGGACCGGCCCGACCGGGACGACGAAACCTGGCAACGCCACCTGATCGTGCGTTCCCTCCCGGAGGGACTGGCCGTCACCCGCACCGCCACCGCAGACTTTCCGCCCGTAACCCCCGACGCAACCAGGGAGCCGCAGTCGTGAGCACGCCCGAAGAAGCACGTCCGCAGCCCGTGGACGTCCCCCTGATCCACATCAACGCCCCGGCCGAGTCCGCCGGCGGCTGCGGCGACGGCTGCGGCTGCGCCGAGGGCGACGAGGTGTACGAGTGCGGGCTCGACCCGGCGCTCGCGGAGCTCCTCGCCGAGGCCGGGCTCGACCCGATCCAGGTCGAGGACATCGCGCACCTCGCGATCGCGGAGGACCTCGACGGCGGGGTGGACGTCACCACCGTCGCGACCGTCCCCGCGGACGCCGTGGCGACCGCGGACTTCACCGCCCGCGAGGCCGGCGTGGTGGCCGGTCTGCGGGTCGCCGAGGCGGTCCTGTCGATCGTCTGCACCGACGAGTTCGAGGTCGAGCGGCACGTCGAGGACGGCGAGCGGGTCGAGGCCGGGCAGACGCTGCTGTCCGTCACCAGCCGCACCCGCGACCTGCTCACCGGCGAGCGCAGCGCGCTGAACATCCTGTGCCGACTCTCCGGCATCGCCACCGCCACCCGGAAGTGGGCGGACGTCCTGGAGGGCACCAAGGCCCGGGTCCGCGACACCCGCAAGACGACGCCGGGCCTGCGCGCCCTGGAGAAGTACGCGGTGCGGTGCGGCGGCGGCGTCAACCACCGCATGTCCCTGTCGGACGCGGCGCTGGTCAAGGACAACCACGTGGTCGCGGCGGGCGGCGTGGCGCAGGCGTTCAAGGCCGTACGCGAGCGGTTCCCGGACGTCCCGATCGAGGTCGAGGTCGACACCATGCACCAGGTCCGAGAGGTCCTGGACGCGGGCGTGGACCTGATCCTGCTCGACAACTTCACCCCGGCCGAGACCGAGGAGGCCGTCGCGCTGGTCGCCGGCCGCGCCGCCCTGGAGTCCTCCGGCCGGCTGACGCTGGACAACGCGGCGGCGTACGCGGCGACCGGCGTCGACTACCTGGCCGTCGGCGGCCTCACGCACTCGTCCCCGATCCTGGACATCGGCCTCGATCTGCGCGAGGCGGCCGTCTGATGCTGCTCACCATCGACGTCGGCAACACCCAGACGGTGCTCGGTCTCTTCGACGGCGAGGAGATCGTGGAGCACTGGCGGATCTCCACGGATCCGCGCCGGACGGCCGACGAGTGGGCGGTCCTGCTGCAGGGCCTGATGGGCATGCACCCGCTGCTCGGCGTCGAGCTGAGCGACGGGATCGAGGGCATCGCGATCTGCGCGACGGTGCCGTCGGTGCTGCACGAGCTGCGCGAGGTGACGCGGCGGTACTACGGGGACGTGCCGGCGGTGCTGGTGGAGCCGGGCGTCAA
Organism: Streptomyces sp.; assembly: GCF_036566765.1. GTDB lineage: Bacteria > Actinomycetota > Actinomycetes > Streptomycetales > Streptomycetaceae > Streptomyces. Next base: position 638 of record NZ_DATCVQ010000007.1, on the reverse strand, counting down.
GACGGGCGTCCCGGTCCTCACGGACAACCCGAAGGAGGTCGGCGCGGACCGCGTGATCAACGCGGTCGCCGCCGTCGAGCTGTACGGGGGCCCGGCGATCGTCGTCGACTTCGGCACGGCGACGACGTACGACGCGATCACCGCGCGCGGCGAGTACGCGGGCGGGGCCATCGCCCCGGGCATCGAGATCTCGGTCGAGGCGCTCGGCGTCAAGGGCGCCATGCTCCGCAAGATCGAGCTGGCCCGCCCGCGCAGCGTGATCGGCAAGAACACGGTCGAGGCGATGCAGTCGGGCATCATCTACGGCTACGCGGGCCAGGTCGACGGCGTGGTGACCCGCATGAAGCGCGAACTGGCAGGCACCGCCGACCCCTCGGACGTCACGGTCATCGCCACCGGCGGCCTGGCCCCCATGGTCCTGGGCGAGTCCTCCCAGATAGACGAACACGAACCCTGGCTCACCCTGATCGGCCTCCGCCTGGTCTACGAACGCAACATCGCACGGCTCTGAGCAACGGCCGGCCGCCCAGTCGAGAAAGACACGGGCCCGGCCAGAACGACGCGAAGCCGCCGCCGCCCGGGCGGCACCGGGGCCGCCGCCGGGAGCAGGCGGCGGGAGCATGCGGCGGGGCCGCGGC
>NZ_DATCVQ010000006.1:0-2866 GCF_036566765.1 Streptomyces sp. | reverse complement strand
GCCGAGTTGTTGTTGCGCAGCGGCACGACGAGCGCCTCGGTGTCCCGGGTGGTGCGGGTCCGGAACGGGTGGGTGACCGACGCGGCGGCCTCGTTCCAGGTCCCGCCGGCGGGGACGAGCATCGACGAGCCGACCATGCCGTGGTTCGACCCGTCAGCAACGATCGTCGCCAGGGGCTGGTCAAGGGAGATGGTGCGGGCCCGGTCGGAGCGGAGCAGGGCCAGGAACGGCGGCGCGGCGTATCGCTTCAGGCCGGCCTCGATGCGGGCGACGGTCTTCGGGGCCAGCGGGCGCAGCCGGTCACCGATCCGCTCACCGGGCAGCGACCAGTCGATCGCGGCGGCGGCCGGCAGCACCTCAGGCTCGACGATCTGCCCGCACGCCCCGTGGACGTACACGTACTGCTGCCGGTATCGGCCGACGGTGCGGCCGGGCTTCCACGCCTGCTCGGACTCGACCACGATCTCGCAGCGCGGGCACCACGCCTTCGGGCGTTGGAAGCGGGCCAGGTCCGGGGCGCGCTCGCCGAGCCGCCACGCGACCACGTACAGCCGGTCGCGGGACTGCGGGGCGGGCCGGCCGGCCGCCTGGGCGTGCATCGAGTTGAGCGAGACGACCTTGAATCGGTAGCCGAGGGCGGAGAGCTGCTCCCGCCACACCTGCCAGGCCAGCCGGTACTTGGGCTGGGTGGCGATGTCGACGACGTTCTCCACCACGATGGCCCGGTACTTGTGGTGCTCGGCGAAGCGCAGCACGTCGAACATGAGCAGCCGGGAGCGGGTGGCGGCGTCGTCGGACAGCGGGTCCTCGAACAGCCCTTCCTCGATGGCGGGCTTGGACTTGGCGCCGCCGGCCTGTGACCACTTCGTGCACTCGGGTGAGGCCCAGAGGATGTCGGTGCGGGGGAAGTACCGCGGGTTCTCCTCGTGGAGGTCGACGGCGGCGTGGTCGGCGTCGGGGTGGTTGGTGTTGTGGGTTTCGACGGCGAGTTTCCAGTGGTTCGCGGCGATGCGGACGCGGACGCCGGGGACCTGGATGGCTCCGGAGCTGCTGCCGCCGGCGCCGCAGAACAGGTCGGTGATGGTGAGCATGTGCGTCTCCTTGGCGGGGGCGGGTCAGCGGGCCTGGATGAGCGGGGCGAGCCAGAGGGCGATGCGGATGGCGCAGCTGGCGAGGACGGCGAGGAGGAGGAGCCCGCCGGCCCAGGCGGGGGCGTCGTCGCTCACGGCTGGGTCTCGGCGTGTTCGGCGAGGAGCGCCCGCCAGCGGGCGATGCGCGTGTCGGGTGGTGTCTGGCGGGTGTGGGCGAGGTTGGTGGCGTCGGTGAGGGCTGCGGCGAGCCGGTCGGCGAGGTCGTCCTGCGCGTGGCCGGCCGGGGAACCGAGGACGGGCTGCGGGTTCGGGTCGCACTCCTTTGGGTGGCCCTTCGGCAGGGTGCATGGCGCTGAGCACGTCGGCCAGCCCGGCGTGGTGTCGTAGGCGGCGAGCGCCCGGTCGATGTGCTCCTGCCCGTCGCGGATGGCGGCGAGCGCGTCGAGGGTCCTGCCCAGCTCGGCGCCGAGCCGGTCGGCTTGGGCGGCGTGGTTGTCGCGCTGCCGCATCAGGGTGCGAACGTGTCGGCGCTCTCGCTCAAGCGCGGCGGTGAGTTCGCGGATGGCCTGCTGGTCGCTGCGGGTGTCGGCTTCGAGGCCGTCGGTGTGGCGGTGCTGGTCGGTGGGGTCGCAGGCGCGGGCGTCGTTGAGGCGGTCGGCGAAGGTGGGGACGGTCCGGGGTGCGGGGATGCGGTCGGTCTGTGTGGCCTGCACCTCGGCGTAGGTGCGGGCGTGTGCCCACGGGTGGACGCACTCGTTCGGGTAGTCGGGGCAGGCGCGGTCGGGCTTGCTCATGGCGGGCTCCTCAGGCGATGTCGTGGGCGGGGAGGTGGACGGTGGTGACGGGCTGGTCGAGGGGCGGCTCGTCGCGGTGCGGCCGGGACGGCACGGTGTCGGGCTCGCCGTAGCCGGCGGCGCGGAGCAGGGTGACTGCGTCGGCGAGCAGCATCCGGACGGGGAAGCCGAACACCCGGGTGGCAGGCAGGGACTCCGGCGCGGCCAGGTCGGCGACCTGGAAGGCGGGCATGTAGGCCCACCAGCGGCCGGCGTTGGCCGGTCCGACTCCGGCGCGCTGCACGACGAGCAGGCCGGTGGTCGCGTCGGCGTGGCTGATCTCGACGGCCAACTCCTGCATCCAGGCGGCGATGAGCCCGTCGGAGGCGGTGCGTGCCGCGTCGCCACCCTTCACCTCCACGCACAGGCCGGGGCATCCCGTGACGTCTCCGGCGTCGAGGGCCCCGCGGAGGGAGCGGCGTTCGGCGTGGGGGAAGCCGTGGGCGGTGAGGTAGCGGACGACGGCGGTTTCGGCGGCGGTGCCGATGTCGCGGGGGCGTCGGCGGGTCACGGCTGGCTCCTTCGGATGGCGGGCTTCTGGCGGGCGAGGCGGTTGAGGGCTTCGCGGCGTCGTGCGGCGAGGTCGTCGAGGACGCGCTCGGCGATGGCGCCGACGGGCTCGGGTTCGGCCTCCGCGACTTCGTCCCGACTTCGTCCGCCGCAGGTCAGAGCGTTTTCGGGAACAGAACGGACATCATCCATCGATCAAGTCCTTTCCAGAGGGGTTTTTGATCTCGTCCGACTTCGTCCGACCTCGTCCGGGACGAAGTGCGGAGGATGGCTTCGACCTCGTCCCAGTCGTCCCTGTGTTAGACAGGGACGAGGACGAAGTCACTCCGGGCCCCAGTTCGGCGGCTCGACTTCGTCCCGGTGCCACATCGGCCCTCCAGAGTCGGCTGCGTACTTGTCGGACTTCGGGTCCTCGGACTGCCGGTAGGCGGC
>NZ_DATCVQ010000005.1:0-22639 GCF_036566765.1 Streptomyces sp. | reverse complement strand
ACGGCCCCCGCCCGGCTCTCGCCGGGCAGGGGCCGTTTTCGTACTCACATGCGCCGGGTCAGAACAGCCGCAGCTTGTCGTCCTCGATGCCGCGCAGCGCGTCGTAGTCCAGGACCACGCAGCCGATGCCGCGGTCCGTCGCCAGGACGCGGGCCTGGGGCTTGATCTCCTGGGCGGCGAAGACGCCCTTCACGGGCGCCAGGTGCGGGTCGCGGTTGAGCAGCTCCAGGTAGCGGGTCAGCTGCTCGACGCCGTCGATCTCGCCGCGTCGCTTGATCTCCACCGCGACCGTCGCGCCGTCGGAGTCCCGGCACAGGATGTCGACCGGGCCGATCGCCGTCGGGTACTCGCGGCGGATCAGCGTGTAGCCCTCGCCGAGCGTCTCGATGCGGTCGGCCAGCAGCTCCTGCAGGTGCGCTTCCACGCCGTCCTTGATGAGGCCGGGGTCGACGCCGAGTTCGTGCGAGGAGTCGTGCAGGATCTCCTCCATCGTGATGATCAGTTTCTCGCCCGCTTTGTTCACCACGGTCCAGACACCCTCCTCGCCGTCGATCCCCTCCTTGAGGGTGCACGGCGGGGACATCCAGTTCAGCGGTTTGTACGCGCGGTCGTCCGCGTGGATGGAGACGCTGCCGTCGGCCTTCACCAGGATCAGGCGGGGGGCGGAGGGCAGATGGGCGGTGAGCCGGCCCGCGTAGTCCACGGAACAACGGGCAATGACGAGACGCATGGTGCGCAACGCTACAAGACAGCCGCTCTTCCGCGCGATTCGGCCCTAAACTCCCGTTCGTTATTGGCCGGTTGTGGTCCCATTCTCCTGGTGCGGGCAGGACGGCGCGCTTACCGTGGATGCAGGAGGTCGCCGCCCGTGCACTCTGCGTTGCGTACGGGGGTTCCTCCATCCCTGCCCGTAAGACCCCGCCCCGCGCGGGGTCGCGAGAGGAGAACCCATGTCGCTCGACGTCTCACCGGCGCTGTTGGAACAGGCCGAGCGAGGCGAGGTCGACGAAGCCGACTTCGTCGACTGCGTCCGGACCTCCCTGCCCTACGCGTGGGAGATGATCAGCTCTCTGGTGGCACAGCTGAAGGTGGACGGCGGAGAGTTCGCCGACAACCAGACGCCGCCGCCGAGCGAGCAGGCACGTGGTCAGCTGCTGCGCGCGCTGGCGAGCGACGCGATCCGTGGTGCGCTGCAGCGGCACTTCGGGGTGCGTCTCGCCTTCCAGAACTGTCACCGTGTGGCGGTCTTCCCGCTGGACGCCTCGGCGGACGAGCGGCTCGCCCGCTTCACTTCCGTACGGGGACAGCTGCTCAACCAGTCGCCGGAACTGCGCGACTGCTGATGTCTTGTGCCGCCGCTCCCACATCGGGGGAGGTCCCGACGGGGGAGATCCGTCCGGTGCCGGAGCGGCGGCATTCGTCTGGCCGGTGGGCCGGCCGAGCCTGTCGGCCCACCGGACGGGCCCTGGTCGGCAGGGGCCAGGACCTGCGCGGCTCAGACCAGCAGCGGCAGGACCTCCGCGCCCAGCCGCCGTACGTTCTCCTCCGTCGCCGCCAGGTCGCCCGTGCCCTCCGCCAGCAGCGCGAAGCGCGTGATGCCGGTGCGCTCGGCGGTCGCGGCGAGGCGGTCGGCCGCGAGCCGGGGCGTGCCCACCGGGTGCAGCCCGCACAGCAGCTCGGTGTACGCCACCGGGTCCCGCATCGAGCGGAACCGGCCGTCCACCGTCACATGCGCGTCGAGCCCCTGTTTCAGCCAGCCGGGCATCGACTTCACCAGCGCCTCCGCCGCGTCCGCCGTGCTGTCGGCGAGCTGCACCACCCCGGCGGAGACATGGCCGCGCCCGATCCGGTCGATCTCGCCGGGACTGCGGCCGGCGTCCCGCGCGAAGCGCCGCCAGGCGGCGACCATCTCCGCCTTGTCCTCGTCCCCGCAGTGCATGCCGAGCAGCATCGGAAGACCGCGCTCGGCGGCCAGCCGCACGCTGTTCGGCGAGGTGCAGGCGACCACGACCTCCGGTCCCTCCTCGCCGCCGACCAGCTCGTCGGCGCGCGGCACGACGGCCACCTCGCGGAAGGCGTACCGCTCGCCGTCCGCCCCGACCCGCGGCTCGCCCAGCCAGCGCAGCAGCAGGTCGAGCGACTCCGGGAAGCCCCGGTCGTACGCCGCGAGGCCCGCGCCGAAGACCTCCAGGTCCACCCACGGCCCGCCGCGGCCCACGCCCAGCGTGAACCGGCCGCCCGAGGTCAGATGGAGCAGCGCCGCCTGCTCGCCCAGGGCCACCGGATGGGCCGTCGGCAGCACGCTCACCGCCGTGCCGACCCGGATCCGGCGGGTGCGCCCCAGCAGCAGCGCGGCCAAGGTGACGGCCGACGGGCACACGCCGTACGGGACGAAGTGGTGCTCGGCCAGCCAGACGGAGTCCAGGCCGGACTCCTCGACGAGCTCGGCCGTTCTCACCGCCCGGTGCAGTGCCTCCCCCGGCCCCTGGCCCGGGAACTGGGCGGCCAGAACAAACGTACCCACGCGCATCGCCTTCTGCCTCCTTGCGGCCGACGCGGTTCTCCCCCTTACAGGCATCAACGTCTGACACGTGCCAAAGGCAACGGGCGCAGGGCAAGTTGTTGCGATTTTCCGGTAACACGGCCGTTCGAGTGGGCCGGAGCGGCCCGCCACGGCCCGTACGCTGGATGGAATCGTCCGTAGTCCCCGGCCCAGTGAGGTGTTCCGTGTCCCCGCGTCGCAACCGCTCCCGAGGCGGCGAGAACCCGACGGCCCAGCAGGGAGAGCCGGGCGACCGGTACGGAGGGGTGCAGCGCACCGAGACCTGGCAGGGCGAGGAGTGGTACGTCCGGCACGTGGCGGGCGCGAGCTCCCCGGGCAAGCGGTACCGCTGCCCCGGCTGCGACCAGGAGATCCCGGCGGGCGCTCCGCACGTGGTGGCCTGGCCGGAGTTCGGGGGAGTGGACGACCGGCGGCACTGGCACAAGGCGTGCTGGAACGCGAAGGACCGCCGCACCACGCGGGTGCAGCGGTCCCGGAACGCGCCGCGCCACTGAGCGGCCCGGCTCGTGCCGACTACACGTCCCGGCTCTGCATCGCCGCGTACGCGCCGCCGAGGGCGAGCGCGGTGACCCCGAGCAGGATCCCCACCGGCTCCCAGCCGGACGGGCCCTGGCCGGCGAACACCGGGGCGTCGGAGTACAGGGCGAGCATCTGCGACGGGATCGCGTACATGAACAGCGCTTCCTGAACGCCCTTCAGCGACGGCGTGAACATGAACAGCGCCGCGACCAGCGGGAGCAGCAGCAGGCCGATCATGATCGTGATCGCGCCGGCGGAGTGCCGGATGATCGCGCCGACCGCGAGCGCGAGCAGCCCGAGCAGGGCGACGTACATCCCGGCGCCGGCGGTGGCGCGCAGCCACTCCGACGCGGTCGGCTCGGGGCCGCCCACCATCGCGTACTGGGCGACGGCGACCAGCGTCGCGGTGACGGTGGTGATCGTGAAGACCAGCAGGAAGAAGACGATCGCCTTGGCGGTGAGCACCCGGCCGCGGCTGGGGCAGGCGGTCAGCGTGGTGCGGATCATGCCGGTGCCGTACTCGGAGGCCATGGTCAGCACGCCGAGGGTGATCACGCAGATCGAGCCCGGCAGCATGCCGAAGAAGCCCATCCCGAGGGCCGGCTCGTTCTCCGTGTCGAGGTCGGCGGAGGCGACGACCGCGGCGACGCCCATGCCGATGGCGACCATCAGCAGCACGAGCACGCCGAGCGTCCACAGCGTGGAGCGGACGGACCGGATCTTGGTCCACTCGGAGGCGAGCGCGTCGCCGAGATGGGCTCTGCGCACCGCGATGGGGGAGACGTACGAGGCGCCCTGCTGTGCGGAGGGGGTGGTCATCGGGCGTCCTCGGGGCGGTCGGCCGGGTGGGGGCTCTGGTTCTGATCGGTCGCGTACGGGTTCTGTCCGGGCGGCGGCGGGGCGTACCAGCCCTGCTGCGGCACGTCCGGGATCACCGGCTCCGGCGGCGCGGCGTAGCCGTAGGCCGGCTGCGGAGGCTGGAGCCCGGCCAGCTGGTCCTCGGTGGACCGGTAGTCGACGGCGCTCTGCGTGAGCCGCATGTACGCCTCCTCGAGCGAGGCCTGGTGCGGCGAGAGCTCCCAGAGGCGTACGTCCGCGCCGTGGGCCAGGTCGCTGATCCGCGGCAGCGGCAGCCCGGTCACCCGCAGCGCGCCGTCCCGCTCGGAGAGCACCTGCCCGCCGGCCTCGGTGAGTGCGGCGGTCAGCTTCTCGCGCTGCTCGGGGGCGTCCTGCGGGGTGCGCACCCGGGCGAAGTCGGCGGAATTCGCCGAGATGAAGGCCGGCACGCTCATGTCGGCGAGGAGCTGTCCGCGGCCGATCACGATCAGATGGTCGGCGGTCAGCGCCATCTCGCTCATGAGGTGGCTGGAGACGAAGACGGTCCGGCCCTCGGCGGCGAGCTTCTTCATCAGGTTGCGCACCCAGAGGATGCCCTCCGGGTCGAGGCCGTTGACCGGCTCGTCGAAGAGCAGCACCTGCGGGTCGCCGAGCAGCGCGGCCGCGATGCCGAGGCGCTGCCCCATGCCGAGCGAGAACCCCTTGGACCGCCGCCGGGCGACGTCCTGCAGCCCGACGACCCCGAGCACCTCGTCGACCCGCTGCGCCGGGATACCGGCCAGCTGCGCCAGCGACAGCAGATGGTTCCGCGCACTGCGCCCGCCGTGCACGGCCTTGGCGTCGAGCAGCGCGCCGACCTGCCGGGGCGCGTTGGGCACCTGCCGGTAGGGGTGGCCGCCGATGGTGACCTGGCCCGAGGTGGGACGGTCGAGCCCGAGGATCATGCGCATCGTCGTCGACTTCCCGGACCCGTTGGGCCCGAGAAAGCCGGTGACGGCCCCGGGCCGCACCTGGAAGGAAAGGTTGTACACGGCCGTCTTGTCGCCGTAGCGCTTCGTCAGGCCGATTGCCTCGATCATTCTCCAGCCCCATCGACAGGTCAGGTCGTGTCGGGGCAGAGGCCCTCGGCCCAAAACCCCCGTACGAGGTAGGAGCCTATCGGTGTGTTTACGGTTCCACGGACGCGAAAGAACGGAATCAGGCGTCCCGCTTCTTCATCACCAAGTAGCCGCCCAGCAGGGCCGCCGCCACCCACAGGAGCATGATGCCGAGGCCGCCCCAGGGGCCGTACGGGGCTTCCTCCTGGTTCATCGCGTCGGGGAGGACCTGCATGATCTTGGATCCGGCCTGGTCGGGGAAGTAGAGGGCGACCTCTTTGGCCTTCGGGACCGCGGAGAGGATCTGGGAGACCAGGAAGAAGAACGGGACCAGGATGCCGAGCGAGAGCATCGAGGAGCGGAGCATCGTCGCGACGCCCATCGAGAAGACCGCGATCAGGCCCATGTAGAGCCCGCCGCCGACCACCGCGCGCAGCACGTTGTCCGCGCCCAGCGTTGTGCGGTGCTCGCCGAGCAGGGCCTGGCCCAGGAAGAAGGCGAAGAAGCTGGTCGCCATGCCCACGACCAGCGCGAGCAGCCCCGCCACGGCGATCTTGCTGAAGAGGAACGTGGCGCGCTGCGGGACCGCGGCCAGGGAGGTGCGGATCATGCCGGAGGAGTACTCCGTGCCGACCACCAGGACGCCGAAGACGACCATCGCCAGCTGGCCGAGGACCATCCCGGAGAAGCTCACGAAGGTCGGGTCGAAGGTGGCCCGCTCGGCCTCCGAGAGGTCGGTGAAGGTCGAGTTCAGGAGCGCGCACAGCGCCGCGCTCATCGCCACCGTCACCACGAGCGCGCTGGCCAGCGTCCAGGTCGTCGAGGAGACCGTACGGATCTTGGTCCACTCGGACTGCAGGACCGCGGGTACCGATGCCATCGTTCAGGCCCCCTTGTAGTTCTCGCCCCACTGGGGGCCCGCCGCCGTGTCCTGTGCCCCGCTGTGCACGTCCGTGCCGTGCGCGTGGTACTCCACCACGCCCGCCGTCATCTGCATGAACGCCTCCTCCAGGGAGGCGCGCTGGGCGCTCAGCTCGTGCAGCACGAGGCGGTGCTCGGCGGCCAGTTCGCCCAGCTTCTCCGTCGTCGCGCCGTCCACCTCCAGCGTGCCCGCGCCGGTCTCGACCGGCCGGAAGCCGTTCTCCTGCAACACGTCCCGCAGCCGTTCCTGTTGCGGAGAGCGCAACCGCACGTAACTCCGGGAATTCTGGTGGATGAAATCGGCCATCGATGTGTCCGCGAGCAGCTTCCCCTGCCCGATCACGATCAAGTGATCTGCGGTCAGTGCCATTTCGCTCATCAGATGGCTGGAAACGAAGATCGTCCGGCCTTCCGCCGCCAGCGCCTTCATCAGATTGCGGATCCAGTGAATTCCCTCGGGGTCCAGACCATTGACCGGTTCGTCGAACATCAGGATCTCGGGATCGCCGAGCAACGCGGACGCGATTCCCAGCCGCTGCCCCATGCCGAGCGAGAAGCCCTTGACCTTCTGCCGCGCCACCGCCGTCAGACCCACCAGATCGAGCACCTCGTCGACCCGGCTCGCCGGAATCCGATTCGACTGGGCGAGGCAGAGCAGGTTGTTGTACGCGCTCCGGCCGCCGTGCATCGCCTTGGCGTCGAGCAGCGCCCCGATGTACTTCAGCGGCTCCTCGAGCTCCCGGTAGTGCCGGCCGTCGATCCGGACCGTCCCGCTGCTCGGGTTGTCCAGGTCCAGCATCATCCGCATGGTCGTCGACTTGCCTGCCCCGTTCGGCCCCAGGAAGCCGGTGATCACACCGGGCCGCACCCGGAAGGAGAGCTGGTCGACCGCCGTCTTCGTCCCGAACCGTTTCGTCAGCCCCTCGAGCTCGATCATGCGTACCAAGCTAAGGGCGCGAAAAACCCTCCGCCACCGGAGTGACGGAGGGTTCTTCGCCGATCTGTACGCAGGACTCCTGCGGGACTGCTCGGGCTTACCGGGTCTGCTGCGCCGGGACGCCGCGGGTGGCCGGCTCGTCGTCGATCGGGGAGCCGGCGGCCGCCACGGCCGCGCCGGTCAGCGTGGCCAGCATCTCGCGGACGTTGGTCAGCTGGGCGTTGATCGAGTCGCGGCGGTTCGTCAGCGCCGCCAGCTCGCGCTCCGATTCCGAGCGGATCCGGTCGGCCTTGGCGTTCGCGTCGGCCACGATGTCCTCGGCCTGGCGCTGCGCGGTCTCCACCGTCTGACGGGCCCGGCGCTCCGCGTCCGTGCGCAGCTTCTCGGCCTCCAGGCGCAGCTGCTCGGCGCGGTGCTCGATCTCGGCGAGACGCTTCTCGGCCTTGGCCTGACGGGAGGCCAGGTCGCGCTCGGACTGCTCGCGGCGCTTGGCCAGGTTGGTCTCGAAGTCCGCGGCGGCCTGGGCGGCCTTGGCGCGGGTCTCCTCGAAGAGGGCGTCCGCCTCCTCGCGCTTGGACTGCGCGTCCTTCTGCGCCTCGGCACGCAGCGAGTTGGCCTCGCCCTGCGCCTTCTCGACGATCCGGACGCCCTCGTCCTCGGCCTTCGCCTTGCGCTCGGCCGCGAACGACTCGGCGTCGTTGCGCACCTGCTGGGCGGCCGACTCAGCCAGCTCGCGGTGCTGCTCGGCGGCGCGACGGGCCTCCTCGCGCAGGTCCTTCGCCTCTTCCTCGGCGAGACGGAGGATCTTCTCGACGCGCGCGCCGAGGCCGGCGTACGACGGCTCGGCGTCGCTGACCTGAGCCTGGGCGTTCTGCGTCTCGAGGTGCAACTCCTCGATGCGCTTCTCGAGAGAGGTGATCCGGGCCAGAGCACTGTCACGGTCGGCGACGAGCTTGGTAATGCGGTCGTCCACCTGACCGCGGTCGTAACCACGCCGCACGAGCTCGAAGCCGAAGGGGGAGGATGTGTCGCTCATGGGGTTCCTGTCGAATGAGACCGGTGAGGTGTTAGGGGGAATCCTAGGGGTCGAAGCGGCGTGTCATCGAGCGTATGCCCGTTTGATCTGGAGAATGTCCAGCCTTTTGAGTGGCTACCCCTCGGAGGACTTGCCACTCGAACGTGTTGCGCCCGCCGAAGCGCCCGCCTTGACGTCGTCGTTCGCACCGGTGGACTTCGCACCGGCGGACTTCGCTCCGTTGGCCGGCGCCTCGAAAGACTCCAACGCCTCCAGGACGTCCTGGACACGGGAGATCTCGGCCTGAATGTCCTCGCGGCGGCGCACCAGCACATCCAGCTCGCGTCGGCCCTCGGAGATCATCTTCTCCGATTCGCGCTCCGCCTCCGCCTTGATCCGCTCCGCCTCGCCGACGAGCGAGGCCTTCTTCTGCTCCGCCTCCTTGAGCAGCGCCTCGGCCTTTCTGACCGCCGCGATGCGGACCTTGCTCGCCTCGGAACTCGCGTCGGACAGCAGCTCCTTGGACTTCGCCTCCGCCTCGGCGCTCTGCTCGGTCGCGGCCTTCACCAGCTTGTCGACGCGCTCGCCGGCCGTCTTCATCTGCTCGGCCGTCTCGCGCCGCGCCCGCTCGTGCAGCTCCTCGATCTCGCCCTCGACCCGGGTCCGCAGCTCCTCGCCCCGTTCCCTTATGGCCGTCGCGTCGCTGCGCGCCCCGACCAGCAGCTCGTCCGCGTCCGTACGGGCCTTCTCCACCAGCGAGTTGCCCTCGACGGTCGCCTCGGCGACGAGCCGGTCGGCCTCCTTGCGGGCCGCGCCGACCATCGTGTCCGCCTGCGTCTCCGCCTCGGCAGTGGCGCGCAGCGCCTCCTCCTGGGCCTTCGCGATGAGCTGGTCGGCCTGCTCGGCCGCGTCCGAACGCCGCTTGGCGCCGGCCTCCCGGGCCTCGTCCAGGGTGCGGTCCGCCTCGGCCCGCGCCTCGGAGCGCATCTGCTCGGCGGCCGCCTCCGCGTCCGCCTTCACCCGCTCCGCCTCGGCGCGGATCCGCTCGGCCGCCTGCTGCGCCGAGCCCACCGTCTCGGCGGCCTCGGCCCGCAGCCGCTCCGCCTCGTCGGACGCCTCGGTCGCGATCCGCTCGGCCTCGCCGGTGGCCTCGCCGATGAGATTGTCGGCCTGTTCGGCGGCGTCCGCGCGGCGCTTGTCGGCGGTCTTCCGGGCCTCGTCGAGGACCTGCTCGGCGTCGGCGAGCGCGGCCACTCGCAGCGCCTCGGCGTGCGCCTCGCCGTCCGCCTTGACCTGCTCGGCCTCGGTACGCAGCCGCTGCGCGTCCTGCTCCGTGGTCGCCTGCAGCTCCGCCGCCTCGGCGGCGATCCGCTCGGCCTCGCTCGTGGCCTCGCCGATGAGCTGGTCGGCCTGCTCGGCCGCGTCGGCGCGGCGCTTGTCCGCGACCTGCCGGGCCTCGTCGGTGATCTGCTCGGCCTCGGCGCGCGCCGCGGTCAGCAGCTCGCCCGCCTCGGAGCGGATCCGGTTCGCGTCGTCCCGCGCCTGCGCGCGAGTGCGCGTCGCGTCCTGCTCGGCTTGCGCCAGCGACTGACTCGCCTCGGTACGGATCCGCTGGGCGTACTCCGCGGTGTCCGCCTTCAGCTTCTCCGACTCGGCGATCGCGTCCGCGACCGTCCGCTCGGCCAGCGCGGCGGCGGCCTCGGCCTCCTCCGTGGCCCGGGACCGGATCCGGTTCGCGTCCTCGGTGGCCCGCTCCCGCTCCTCGTACGCGTCGGCGCGGACCCGGTCCGCCTCCTCCTGCGCCTCGGTCTTCGTGCGCTCCGCCGAGTGCTCGGCCGCGCTGCGCAGCCCGGAGATCTCGTCCTCGGCCTGCTCCCGCAGCCCCGAGACCGAGTCCCGTACCTCCTGCGCGGTCTGCTCGGCGGCGCCGACTGTCTCGGTCGCGCGCGCGTCGGCCTCCTCGACCAGCCGCTGCGCCTCGGTCTGCGCCTCCTCCACCCGCTTGCGGGCGGAGGCCAGCAGTTCCTCGCTCTGCTCACGGGCCTGCGCCCGCTCGCCGTCGGCCTCGGTACGGGCCGACGTCAGCGTCTCGTCGGCCTCCCGGCGCCGCCGGTTGGCCTCCTCCTGCGCCGCGGACAGCGCCTCGGCGGCCTCCGCCGCGACGCGCTCGGCCGCGGCCGCCGCCTCGGCGCGGACCCGGTCCGCGGTCTCCTGCGCCTCCGACTTGAGCCGCTCGGCCTCCGCGGACGCCTCGGTGCGCAGCCGTACCGCCGCGTTCTCGGCCTCGGCGCGCGAGGTCGACGCGTCCGACGCCGCCTCCGCGCGCAGCCGCTCGGCCTCCTGCTCCGCCTGCGCCTGCAGCGTACGGATCCGCTCGGCCGCCTCGGTGCGCAGCCGCTCGGTCTCGTCGGCCGCCTCGCGGCGGATCCGCTCGCCCTCCATACGGGCCTCGCCGAGCTCCCGCTCGGTGTTCTCCACCCGGGTCTCGGCCTCGGTGTGCAGCCGGGTCAGCTCCTCGGCCGCCTCGGCCCGCCGCGCCGCCGCCGCCCGCGCGGCCTCCTCGCGCGTCTCGGCCGCGTCCCGGTCGGCCGCGGCCTTGACCGAATCGGCCTGCTCCTCTGCCTCGGCGCGCAGCCGGTCCGCCTCGGCGCGGGTGCGCTCCAGGGTCTCCTCGGCCTGCGTGCGCAGCGTCTGGGCGCGCTCGACGGCCTCGGCCTTGACCCGCTCGCTCTCCGCGCCGGCCCCGGACCGCAGCTCGTCCGCGTCGCCCTTCGCCTTGGTCAGCAGCTCCTCGGCGGTCTTCGCCGACTCCTCGATCTGCTGGACCGCCTCGCGGCGGGCCTCGCCGCGGATCTTCTCGCCCTCGGCGATCGCCTCGGCCCGCAGCTGCTCGGCCTCGCCGCGCAGCCGGCGCGCCTCCTCCTGCAGCTCGACCGTCTTGGCGCGGTACTCCTTGGTGTCGTCCTTCGCCGACCCGAGCAGCTCGTCGGCCTGCTCCTCGGCGTGCGAACGCAGCCGGTCCGCCTCGGTCTCCGCCTCGCGGCGGATCCGCTCGGCCTCCTCGGACGCCTTGCGGGTGGTCTCCCGGGCGTCCTCGGACGCCTTGGTCAGCACCTCCTCGGCGCTGCGGGCGGCCTTCGCGAGCTGGGCGGCGGAGTCCTCGGCGGCGGCCGTACGGGCCTTCTCCGCGGCTTCCGAGATGACCTTCTCGGCCTCGGCGCCGGCCTCGCGGAGCTTCTCCTCGGCCTCGGCCTTGAGGGTCTCCGCCTCCTTGGTCGCCTCGCCGACCAGCCGGGCGATCTCCGCCTTGGCCGTACGGGAGCGCTGCTCGTTGGCCGACTCGGCGGCCGACAGCTGCTTGGCCGCCGCCTCCTTGGCCTCGGTCAGCGCCTTCTCGGCCTCCACCCGGGCCTCACGGAGCCGGAGGTCGGCCTCCTGCATCCGGGTCTCGGCGGCGCGGGACATCTCGGTGGCCTGCCGACGGGCCTGGTCGGTCTCCGCGGTGGTGGACGAGCGCAGCTGCTCGGCGTGGCTGGTGGCCTCCTGGGCCTGCGTGGACGCAGCGTTGAGCAGTCGCTCGGCGTCCTTGCGGGCGCGCAGCAGCAGTGCCTCGGCCTCGGCGCGGGCGCCCTCGGCCTCGGCGCCGAGCCGCTGGCGGGTCTCCTCGGCGAGCCGGGTGGCCTCCGCGCGGGCGGCGGCGAGCGACTGCTCGGCCTCGGCGCGGGACTCCTCCATCAGCCGGCGGGCCTGGGACTCGGTGCGGGCGCGCAGCTGCTCGGCCCAGGCGACGTTCTCGTTGACGTGCGCCTCGACGGTCTGCCGGCGCTCGGACAGCTCCTGGTCGAGGCGCTGCCTGCGCTGCACCGCCTCGGCGTGCAGCTCCGCCTGGAGCCGGGCCTGATGCTCGGCGTGCTCCTGGAGGATCCGCTGGGTCTGGGCCCGGGCGTCGCGCAGCTCGCGCTCGGCGTCCGAGCGCAGCTGATCGGCCTGGACCTGGGCGTTCCGCAGCAGCTGCTCGGCCTGATAACCGATGTCGGCGCTGTCGAAAGAGGGTCGGGACGCGATCGTACGGCGCGCTTCGTGCAGCTTGGCACGCAAGACCTCGACCTGGTAACCGAGGTCCTCGGCGTGCTGGACGGCCTTCTCCCGCTCGGTCTTCAGCCGTTCCATCTCGGCTTCGAACCGCGAGAGATGGTCGTCTTCAGCTCGGTGGCTCTCCTGGCGTTCGTAGCCCCGCACTGCGCGGTCCCATCCGTCCCCTGGTCGCGATCTCCTACGAGCACCGTTCCCCGGCGAACGGCCCCCCGGGGAATGGTGGCAGATCGGTTACCCCGACATCGACGGCCGCGCAGCGCGCGGCCCCGACCGGCCCCGGCCCGGAGCCGCCCACTCTACCGGGCCAGGAATCCGGAGGTCAGTGCTCCGCTGAGGCGGGGTCAGCCGAGGTGACCAGTTCGGTCAGCACGCCGTGGCAGTCCTTCGGGTGCAGGAAGGTGATCCTGGACCCCATCGAGCCGATCCGCGGCTCGTCGTACAGAACCCGCACACCCTTTTCACGGATGGCCGCCGCGTCGCCGTCGACGTCCGCGGTGCCGAAGGCGATGTGGTGCACGCCCTCGCCGTTCTTGGCCAGCCACTTGCCGACCGCGGAGTCCTCGCGGGTGGGCTCCAGGAGCTGGAGGTAGGAGGCTCCGCCGTCCGAGGTCTCGTTGATCTTGAGCATGGCCTCGCGGACGCCCTGCTCCTCGTTGACCTCGGTGTGGAAGACCTCGAAACCGTACGTGGCACGGTAGAACTCGACAGTCTTGTCGAGGTCGAAACAGGCGATCCCGATGTGGTCGATACGCGTCAGCATTTCCCCAGTGCAGCGCCTGCGCACCGGTTACGCAACGTGCGCGCCGTCACACCGGTTCGCCGGTGACCCCGTGCGGCACCGCTCAGTACATTGGCGGTAAACCCTCGTTCACTCCTCATCCCAAGGGGCTGCGCCTCATGTCTGGAACGACCGGTACCACCTCAGTGATCGTCGCGGGCGCCCGCACGCCCATGGGTCGCCTGCTCGGTTCGCTCAAGTCCTTCTCGGGCGCCGACCTCGGCGGTTTCGCGATCAAGGCCGCCCTGGACCGCGCCGGCATCGGCGGCGACCAGGTGCAGTACGTGATCATGGGCCAGGTGCTGCAGGCCGGCGCCGGCCAGATCCCCGCCCGCCAGGCCGCCGTCAAGGCCGGCATCCCCATGAACGTCCCGGCGCTCACCGTCAACAAGGTGTGTCTGTCCGGTCTGGACGCCATCGCGCTGGCCGACCAGCTGATCCGCGCCGGCGAGTTCGACGTCGTGGTGGCCGGTGGCCAGGAGTCCATGACCAACGCCCCGCACCTGCTGCCGAAGTCCCGCGAGGGCTACAAGTACGGCGCGATCGAGATGCTCGACGCGATGGCGTACGACGGCCTCACCGACGCCTTCGAGAACATCGCCATGGGCGAGTCCACCGAGAAGCACAACACCCGCCTGGGCATCCAGCGCCCCGAGCAGGACGAGATCGCCGCGCTGTCGCACCAGCGCGCCGCCGCCGCGCAGAAGAACGGCATCTTCGAGGCCGAGATCACCCCGGTCGAGATCCCGCAGCGCAAGGGCGAGCCGGTCGTCTTCTCCAAGGACGAGGGCATCCGCGCCGAGACGACCGCCGAGTCGCTGGGCAAGCTG
This sequence comes from Streptomyces sp., assembly GCF_036566765.1. Classification (GTDB taxonomy): domain Bacteria; phylum Actinomycetota; class Actinomycetes; order Streptomycetales; family Streptomycetaceae; genus Streptomyces. Next base: position 9,047 of record NZ_DATCVQ010000005.1, on the reverse strand, counting down.
CGCCCGGCCTTCGCCAAGGACGGCACCATCACCGCCGGCACCTCCTCGCAGATCTCGGACGGCGCCGCCGCGGTCGTCGTCATGAGCAAGGCGAAGGCCCAGGAGCTCGGCCTGGAGTGGATCGCCGAGATCGGCGCGCACGGCAACGTCGCGGGCCCGGACAACTCGCTGCAGTCGCAGCCGTCCAACGCGATCCAGCACGCCCTGAAGAAGGAGGGCCTGGGCGTCGAGGACCTCGACCTCATCGAGATCAATGAGGCGTTCGCGGCCGTCGCCGTGCAGTCCATGAAGGACCTCGGCGTCACCCCGGAAAAGGTGAACGTCAACGGCGGCGCGATCGCGCTGGGTCACCCGATCGGCATGTCCGGCGCCCGTGTGGTGCTGCACCTGGCGCTCGAGCTCAAGCGCCGCGGCGGCGGCGTCGGCGCGGCCGCGCTGTGCGGCGGCGGCGGCCAGGGCGACGCGCTGATCGTCCGCGTCCCCGGTAAGTAACCCGTCACAGAAGGAGCAGCGAGCACATGGTGGACGTCCCCGCACTGGTCGCCCAGGCACGGGAGGGCCGGCCGCGCGCCGTGGCCCGGCTGATCTCACTCGTGGAGGGGGCGTCCCCGCAGCTGCGCGAGGTGATGGCGGCGCTCGCGCCGCTGACCGGCGGCGCGTACGTGGTCGGCCTGACCGGCTCGCCCGGCGTGGGCAAGTCCACGTCGACGTCGGCGCTGGTCACCGCGTACCGCAAGGCGGGCAAGCGGGTCGGCGTGCTCGCCGTCGACCCGTCGTCGCCGTTCAGCGGCGGCGCGCTGCTCGGCGACCGGGTCCGGATGTCGGAGCACGCTTCCGACCCGGGCGTCTACATCCGCTCCATGGCGACCCGCGGTCACCTCGGCGGGCTCGCCTGGTCCGCGCCGCAGGCGATCCGTGTCCTCGACGCGGCGGGCTGCGACGTGATCCTGGTCGAGACCGTCGGCGTAGGGCAGTCGGAGGTGGAGATCGCCTCCCAGGCCGACACCTCCGTGGTGCTGCTCGCGCCCGGCATGGGAGACGGGATCCAGGCCGCGAAGGCGGGCATCCTGGAGATCGGCGACGTGTACGTGGTCAACAAGGCGGACCGGGACGGCGCGGACGCGACGGCCCGCGAGCTCAACCACATGCTGGGTCTGGGCGAGGCGCGCGGTCCGGGCGACTGGCGGCCGCCGATCGTGAAGACGGTCGCGGCGCGCGCCGAGGGCGTGGACGAGCTGGTCGAGGCGCTGGAGAAGCACCGCGCCTGGATGGAGGAGCACGGCGTGCTCGCTGCCCGGCGGGCCCGCCGGGCGGCGGGCGAGGTCGAGACGATCGCGGTCACCCGCCTGCGCGAGCGCATCGGCGACCTGCACGGCGACCGCCGTCTCGACGCGCTCGCCCAGCGCATCGTCGCGGGCGAACTGGACCCGTACGCGGCCGCGGACGAGCTCGTGGCGGGCCTCACGGGCAACTGAGACGGCCCCCGAAATGCCCGAGGGCCCCCGTGCTGCGTGCACGGGGGCCCTCAGGCGTTTGTGTGTGGGGGCCGGGGCGGGCCGGGAGGAACGGCCGCCGCCAGGGCCGGTTACGGCTTGCCGCGGACGCCGCGCAACTGCTCGGCGACGGGCTTGAGGGAGGCGTGCATGTCCGTGAGCGCATCGGAGGTCAGCAGGTCGATGAAGTGCTTGCGCACCGACTCGACATGGTGCGGCGCGACCTTGCGCATGGTCTCCATGCCCTGGTCGGTGAGGACCGCGTACAGTCCGCGCCGGTCGGACTCGCAGTTCTCCCGGCGGACCAGACCCGCGTTCTCCATGCGGGTGATCTGGTGCGAGAGCCGGCTCTTCGACTGCAGCGTGGCCGTCGCGAGGTCGCTCATCCGCAGCCGCATCTCGGGCGCCTCGGAGAGGTTGACCAGGATCTCGTAGTCGTTGTTGGTCAGCCCGAAGGGCTGCAGGTCCTTCTCCATCTGGTACGTCAGCATTCTGTTGACGTCCAGGTATGTGCGCCAGGCGCACTGTTCGGCGTCGGTGAGCCAGCGGGTGGCCGTCTCGGTCTCCATATATGGATTCTACCTAAGAAGTTGAATACTGGACGAACTAAGGGAGTGTGACGCCGGGCACCCGGGCCCCCCGGCTTCCGGTGCAGACGTTCGAGGGCGTCACACTCCGCAGACTACCGCTCACAGCCCGAAGCGACGCTGGAGGTCCCCCAGCTGTCCGGGAAGGCGCGGTACGGAGCCGGGCTGCCCCTGCGGGGAATGGCCGGAACCGTGCGATCCGGGCACGCCCGGCTCGGCGGGCGTGTGCCCCGTCGCGCGCTCCGGCATCAGCGCCTCGCTGGACTGCATCAGGACCGTGCCCGCGCCCACGAACTCGAACTGGTGCTCCTCGCCTGAGACCCCGCCCAGGCCCGTCAGGGCCCGTACGCCGCCCATCACGCCGGTCATGTACCCGTGGTCGTAGTGGTGGCACGGGGACGGGCAGTCCGCCCAGCCGACCAGCGCCTGCGGGTCCACCCGCAGCGGCGGCTCCATGAAGACCACCGGGCCGTTGGACGCCGCGACGAACTTGCCGGTGCCGATCAGGGTGACGAAGCCCGGCACGATCGACTGCTTCAGCGCCAGCGAGGGCTGGAACGCGAGCAGGTTGCCCGAACGGATCGTCAGGTTGCCGTTGTCCAGGTCGAACGAGTTCACGTCGAAGGCGCGGTCCGCGAGCAGCATCTTGCCGCTGCCCTCCGCGACCACCCAGTCACTCGCGTGCAGCGGCGAGTGGAACGAGCTGCGGACCAGCCGGTCGAGCCCGGTGTGTCCGATGCCGTTGAAGTTCATCCGCCCGTAGTAGGCGATCATCTTGCCCTTCTGCAGGAACCACTGGGAGCCCTTGAGCTCCACGCAGAAGGTGTACGGGTTGACGTTGTCGTCCGACGGCAGGGTCGCCGGGTCGTGGATCACCGGGGCGCTCACAGCTTCTCCTCCGAGGCCTGGACGTACACCGCTCCGCTGCCGCTCAGCTCCAGCTGGAAGGCCTCGCCGGAGCCGCGGCCCACCATGTCGCGCCAGCCGAGCGCGGTGGACAGCTTGTTCCGTACGTCGCCGTGGTGGGCGACGTACGCCTGCGGGTCCACGTGGACCGGCCGTCCCGGGCTGATCGGCAGCTCGATCACGCCGCCGTGGGCCATGACGGCCACCTCGCCGCGCCCCTTGAGGGTCGTGGTGAACAGGCCCTGGCCGGTGACCTGGCCGCGGACCATGCCCATCACGCCGCCCTGCGAGCCCATGAACATCGTGCCCTGCTCCAGGGAGCCGTCGAAGGCGAGCAGGCGGTCGGCCTCGACGTACAGGGTGTCGCCGGTCAGCCGGATCACCTGGATGTGGTGGCCGCCGTGCCCGAACATCACGGTGCCGCTGCCCTCGACGGTCATCAGCGGCGTCGCCTCGTTCGCCACCCGGCGCCCGATCATCGACATCAGACCGCCCTGGCCGCCGGCGATGTTCGGCGTGAAAGCGACCTCGCCCCGGTAGGCCAGCATCGCCCCGCGCTGGCTGAACATGCGCTGTCCGGGGACGACGGACGCCTCGACCACCTTCGAGTTGATCTCGCGGAACGGCATCAGACGTCCCCTCCGATCGTGTTGCGCTCGCTCGGCTGGACGTACACCAGGCCGTCGCCCTCGAAGCGGATCTGGAACGCCTCGCCGCCGCCCTCGCCCAGGAAGGTGCGGAAGGTCACACCGGACTGGAAGCTCTGCTGGAGGTTGCCCTGGTGTGCCACGTACGCGCCCGGGTCGACGGAGAGCGGGTAGTCGCGGGACACGCGGAGCACGACCGCCGGGCCGTCGGACATGATCGCGGCCTGGCCGGTGCCCTCGACGGTGGTGGTGAAGAGCCCGTTGCCGGTCGCGCCGCCGCGCAGGCCGGTGAAGGAGGTGCCGGTGCGCAGCCCGGCGTCGGTGCAGAGCAGGTTGCTCGCCTCGACGTACAGCTTGTCGCCGTGCAGATTCACCAGGTTGATCTCGGAGGCCCGGTCGGCGAACCAGCAGGTGCCCTGGCCCTTCACCTCCATGACCTCCATCTGCTCGCCGGTCAGCCGGCGGGTCACCATGCCGCGCAGGCCCTCGCCTCCGCCGGACATCTTCTTGAACGCCATCTGGCCGTCGTAGGCGACCATCGAGCCGTTCTTCGCCTTGACGGCGTCGCCTGTCATGTCGACGGCGAGCACTTTGCTGCCTTGGAGTCGGAACGTAGCCACCCAGAGAAGGTACTTGGCCCCCGGACAAAGAGACAGCAAAGGTGGCTGTCACAATGGTCCGGCCCTTGTGCATCCATTCACAAGATCAAACGAAGGTGCCCCCGTGGACATCAAGACCGCCTCCTCCCTCCACCGTCTCCGGCTCGTCTCCGCGCCCGAGGCCGTCTCCTTCCTGCTGCTGTTGGTCTGCTCGGTGCTCAAGCGCACGACGGACTTCAACGCGGTGCCGGTGATGGGCGCGATCCACGGCATCCTCTTCATCCTGTACGTGCTGTTCTGGCTGGACGCCTGGAACCGCACCAAGTGGAGCTTCAAGACCGCCGCGCTCTACTTCGTCCTCTCCGTGCTGCCGCTCGGCGGCTTCTTCGCCGAGCGCAAGCTCAAGCGCGAGGCCGAGGACGCCGTGATCGCCTCCCGCGCCCGGCGCGAGGGCAAGGTGAACGCCGCATGATCGTCGCCTTCTCCGTCACCCCGCTCGGCGTCGGCGAGGACGTCGGGGAGTACGTCGCCGACGCGGTACGGGTCGTCCGGGAGTCCGGGCTGCCGAACCGCACCGACGCGATGTTCACCTCGATCGAGGGGGAGTGGGACGAGGTGATGGACGTCGTGAAGCGCGCCGTCGCCGCGGTCGAGGCGCGTGCGCCGCGGGTCTCGGTCGTCCTCAAGGCCGATATCCGACCCGGCGTCACGGGCGGTCTGACCTCCAAGGTCGAGACGGTGGAGCGGCACCTGGCCGCCGGCTGACGCACCGCCGTTCTTACGCATGAGCCCCCGGTCCGGACGGACCGGGGGCTTTCTTGCGCCCACCGGTTGAGCGACTGCTCAAAATCCGCTACCTTCCCGTTGAGCGGTCGCTCAAATACCGCTCCGAACAGGGGGGAAGAGGCATGGGCCTCTATATCGAGACGCGCGTCCGCGCGGACCTGGAGACGCTCTGGGAGCGCACCCAGGAACCGGCGGAGCACCAGCGGTGGGATCTGCGGTTCACCGAGATCGACTACCTGCCGCGCGTCGACGGCGAGCCCCAGCGCTTCCGGTACGCCACCCGGGTGCTGCCCTTCCTGGTCGTCGCCGGCACCGGTGTCTCCGCGGGGGAGCGCCACCGGGCCGGCGGCGACCGGGTCTCCGCCCTCCGGTTCGCCTCGCCGCACCCGCTCTCCCTCCTCGCGGAGGGCAGCGGCTACTGGAGGTACGTGCCGGGGCCCGACGGCATCCGCTTCCTCACCGGCTACGACTACCGCCCCCGCTGGGGCCGGCTCGGCCGGATCGCCGACCGGCTCGTCTTCCGTCCGCTGATGGGCTGGGCCACCGCCTGGTCCTTCGACCGGCTGCGCCTGTGGTGCGAGCACGGCATTGCCCCGGAGCGCTCGCGCACCCACTGGCAGCTCGAACTCGCGGCCCGCGCCCTGCTCGTGGCGCTCTGCGCCTGGACTCCGGCGACGCTGCTCGTCGCGCTCGCCGCCGCCGTGCTCGTACCGCCCTCGTCCCGGACGCCCGCCGCGCGGCGCTGTCTGCGGACGCCGCCCGATCGGGCCGTCGCGCCGCGACTGCTCGCCACCCTGGAGCAGACATGAGCTCGATCTTCCGCACCGCCATGGGCGACGCCGCGTTCGGGCGGCTGCACCCCCAGCTCCAGCGGCGGTTCTCCGTCGGCCTCGACAGCGGGGAGGCATGCACCGGCCGGGGCGTCATGGACCGGATCTGGCACGGGCCGGCCTTCGTCAAGCCGTTCCTCGCGCTCGGCGGGGTGCGCCACATCCTCGTGCCGCGCACCGGCCGCAACGTCCCCTTCACCATCGAGAACGTGCCGTACGCCGACTCGTACGGCCGCGAGACCGTCACCTTCGTCCGGACCTTCGCGCTGCCCGGCGGCCCGCGCCGCTTCGACGCCACCATGGTCCACAGCCCGGAGCGCGACTGCGTCCTCGACTACCTCGGCACCCACCAGCACCTCGCCAGCGACCTGCACATGTCCGCCGAGCCGGACGGCTCGCTGCTCATCCGCTCCGGCGAACACCGCTTCCGCGAGGGCCCGCTGGACGTCCGGGTGCCCGAACTCATCGGCGGCGACGCCGAGGTGCGGGAGTCGTACGACGAGTCCACCGGCCGCTTCCGGATCCGCGTCCGGGTCGTCAACCGGTACGTCGGGCCGCTGTTCGGCTACGAGGGGTCGTTCACCGCCGAGTACCACGACGTACGCTCCCACGGGGTGCGCGCCGGGCTGCGCCCGGTGCGCGAGGAGGTACGGGTGTGAGCCAGGAGACCAAGGAGAAGCTGCTCGACGGGGCGCTGCGGACGCTGACCGAGCAGGGGATCGCCAAGACGTCCGCGCGGTCCGTCGCCGCGGCCGCCGGCGTCAACCAGGCCCTGGTCTTCTACCACTTCGGCTCCGTCGACGAACTGCTCGCCGCCGCCTGCCGGTACGGCTCCGAGCAGCGCGTCGCCCGCTACCGCGACCGGCTCCAGCGGGTCGGCAGCCTCTCCGAGCTGCTCGCCGTCGGCCGGCAGATCCATGTCGAGGAGCAGGCCGCCGGCCATGTCGCCGTGCTCGGCCAGCTGCTCGCCGGGGCGCAGACCCAGCCCACGCTCGCCGCGGCCACCGCCGCCGGGCTCGACCTGTGGATCGCCGAGATCGAGCGGGTCCTCGTGCGCGTCCTCGCCGACAGCCCGATCGGCGAGTTCACCGACCCGGCCGGTCTCGCCCGCGCCGTCGCCGCCTCCTTCGTCGGCCTGGAGCTGTACGAGGGGGTGGACCCGGCCGGCGCGGAGGCGGCCCTCGCCGCCCTCGAACAGCTCGGCGCGCTGATGACCGCGCTCGAGGAGCTGGGCCCGGTCGCCCAGAAGGCGGTCCGCTACACCTTGCGCAGGCGCACCGTTATGCCGTGAACGCGCGGGCGGGACCTTGGAAGCGCGAGCGGAACCTTCTGCCGTGAATGCGAGGCGAAACCTTCTGTCGCGCGGCTGAAACCTCTGCCGTGAAGCGCAGGCGAAACCTCCTGCCCTGAAAACCGCTCACTTGGATGCCTCCAGTCGACATGCCGTCGAAACTCCCCTTTCGTGGGGATATCGATCCATTCGACGGCTGGAGGCACCGTGCGGCCGGACGGCTACGACTACGACACCTACAGCACGCTCGCCGGTCCGCTGACCGAGCCCGGGACCTCCCCCTACCAGGTGCAGTACCGCAGCCTGCTGTCGAAGGAGTCGCACCGAATACGCGCCGTCCTGCTGATGACCCTCGCGCCGGTCCTCTCGGCGCTGCTGCTCGTCTACCTCGTCTGGCCCAGCCACTGGACCGTGCGGGAGGGCGGCGCACGATGGCTCGTCCGCTTCGACGCGGTCATGCTGGCGTCGATCGGCCTGATCTGCCTCTTCATGCTGATCAACGTCACCTCGATCGCACACGCCACCATGGTCGCCCGCGACCCCGTCCCCGTGCACCCGCAGAAGGGCGCCCGGGTCGCCTTCCTCACCACCTACGTGCCCGGCAAGGAACCCCTCGCCATGGTCCGCGCGACCCTGCAGGGCGCGGTCCGCCTCCGGCGCCCGGGCCCCCTGGACGTCTGGCTGCTCGACGAGGGCGACGACGAGGACGCCAAGGCGCTCTGCGCGCAGCTCGGCGTACGGCACTTCACCCGCGCCGGCGTCCCCGAGTGGAACCGCGCGAAGGGCGCCCACAAGGCCCGTACCAAGCACGGCAACTACAACGCCTGGCTCGCCGCGCACGGCGACGCGTACGAGTTCTTCGCCTCCGTCGACACCGACCACGTCCCGCTCCCGAACTTCCTGGAGCGGATGCTCGGCTATTTCCGCGACCCCGACGTCGCCTTCGTCGTCGGCCCGCAGGTGTACGGCAACTACACCTCGCCCGTCACCAAGGCCGCCGAGTCCCAGCAGTTCCTCTTCCACGCGCTGATCCAGCGCGCCGGGAACCGGTACCACGCGCCCATGTTCGTCGGCACCAACAACATCGTCCGCATATCCGCCCTCAAGCAGATCGGCGGCCTCTACGACTCCGTCACCGAGGACATGGCCACGGGCTTCGAGCTGCACCGGCACAAGAACCCGCGGACCGGTCGCTTCTGGCGCTCCGTCTACACCCCCGACGTGCTCGCCGTCGGCGAGGGCCCCGCCTCCTGGACCGACTTCTTCACCCAGCAGCTGCGCTGGTCCCGGGGCACCTACGAGACCCTGATCAAGCAGTACTGGAAGGCGCCCCTGCGAGTCCCGCCGGGCCGGCTGCTCAACTACACGCTGATGCTCGTCTACTACCCGATGACCGCCGTCAACTGGCTCCTGGGCATCCTCTCCTGCGTCCTGTTCCTGTGGCTCGGGGCCTCCGGGACCCAGGTCTCCTCGTCGGTCTGGCTGATGATCTACAGCGACGCGGTCGCCCTGCAGATCGGCCTGTACCTGTGGAACCGGCGGCACAACGTCTCGCCGCACGAGCCCGAGGGCTCCGGCGGCCTCGCCGGCATGGCGATGTCCGCGGTGTCCGCCCCGATCTACCTCGCCTCGCTCGGCTCCGCGGTGCTGCGCACCAAGGGCCGCTTCGTCGTCACCCCCAAGGGCGGCGAGGCCAGCCCGGACCGGCTGGGCACCTTCCGGATCCACCTGTACTGGGCCGCGATCCTGGTCGTCTCTCTGGTCGCCTCGGTGCACTTCGGCCACACCCACGCCGCGATGCGCACCTGGGCCGTGCTCGCGCTCGCCGTCGCGCTCGCCCCGGTCGCGGTCTGGGGCTCGACGGCCCTGCGCGAGCGGCGCGTCCTGCGGCTGCGCGCCGAGGCCCGG
>NZ_DATCVQ010000004.1:0-24584 GCF_036566765.1 Streptomyces sp. | reverse complement strand
GCTGCTCGTCGCCGCGCGCGCCGTGGCCACGCTGCCGGGCCTGCGCGAGAGCGACCGGCAGGCGCTGCTGCGCGCCACCGCCAAGCTGGAGACCGCCGCGGGGGAGGTGGCAGGGGCCAGCTCGCGGCTGTCGGTCACCTTCGAGTCCGAGGGCGGCGTCTTCGCCGAGGTCGACCGGGCCATCTCGGAGCGCAAGCGGCTGTGGGTGCGCTACTACTCGCCCGCGCGCGACGAGCTGACCGAGCGCGAGGTCGACCCGATCCGGCTGTTCGCCGTGGGCCACACGTACATGGAGGCGTGGTGCCACCTCTCCGAGGCGCGCCGCACCTTCCGGCTCGACCGGGTGGCCGAGATCCGGATCCTGGACGAGGTCTCCGCGCCGCCGGAGATCGAGCTGCGGGACCTGTCGGAGGGGCTGGTGCAGCCGTCCGCCGAGGACCCCGAGGTCGTGGTGGAGGTCGGGCCCGGCGGCCGCTGGGTAGCCGAGTACTACCCGCACGACCGGGCCGACGAGCTGCCCGACGGCGGCCTGCGGATCACGCTGCGCACCCCGGCGCCCGCCTCGCTGCGCCGGCTCGCGCTGCGGCTCGGCAGCGACGGGCGGATCGTCGCGCCGCAGGACCTGGCGGACAGCGCCCGGCGGGCGGCGACGGAGGCCCTGGCGGCGTACGACACGGTCTGACGGCGTGACACCCGGAGCGCCGCGGACGCAGTACGTGACGTACTCGAAGACAAACATGGAGAGGTGAGGGAAATGTCCGTGATGCACGGAATGTCGATGTCGGTGGCCCCGGTGCTCTTCAAGGCCGCCTGCCCCGAGTGCCGTTCCCGCTTCGAGCTCGCCGCGGGAGCGCTGCGCCTCGCGATCGGCGGCAGCCGCCGCACCACCTTCTACTCGTTCACCTGCCCCGAATGCGGCAGCTCCGTCCGCAAGCCGGCCGGCGAGCGCATCGTGGAGCTCCTCACCGGCGGCGGAGTGAGCACGCTGCGCCTCCACTCCACCGTCTAGGCTCGGCCCATGTTCTGGCCCATGCTCGCCATCGCCCTCGGCTTCCTCGGCATCGCCGTCCTCGGCGTCCTCGGGATCAAGGTCTTCCTGGAGGCCCAGCGGCTCGGCCGTCAAGTGGCCCGCACCACAGAGCGGATCAACCGGGCCGCCGAGGACCTCGAACGGGCCGCCGAAGACCTCACCCGCACCGGCGGGGCGCTGCGCTGACGGCGGTCTCCTCGCCCGAAGCGGCGCGAGGTACGCTGCTGAACGCGGCCATGGTCGACAGGCCCGGGTCGCAAACGTGTGTACGCACAAGGATTGCCCTGCGTTTACTCGTGCGCGTTACGATCGCTGACGGTCGGGGTTCGGACAGGCGTCCGGGCGGCGGCCGCCAGCCCAGCCCCAAGCCGCCTCGGTGAGAAGGTAGACCACGCTTATGTTCCGTCAGATCGGTCCCCTCGAGATCAGCATTCTCCTCCTCATCGTCGTGCTGCTCTTCGGCGCCAAGAAGCTCCCCGAGATGGCGCGTTCGCTGGGCAAGTCGGCCCGCATCCTGAAGAGCGAGGCGAAGGCCATGAAGTCGGAGGGGCAGCAGACCGCCCCCGCCGACCCGCCGGCCGACCAGAACGCCACCGCGCCGCGCACCATCAAGGCCGCCCCCGGCGACGTCACCACCGCCCGCCCGGTCGCCGAGCCCACGGACACCCCGCAGCGCTGACGCCTGCCGCCGCTCTCTACGCCGCTCGACCCCCAAGGCCGCTCCGCGGCGGCCTGCCGCACGAGATGAGGACGTGGGTTGCTCAAGTCTGCCCGCACTAAGACGGACAAGGACCCCGAGGGGCGGATGCCGCTCGCGGAGCACCTGCGCGAGCTCCGGAACCGGGTCGCCAAGGCGATGCTGGCCATCGTCGCCGGCTCCGTCGTCGCCGCCTTCTTCAGTCAGCAGCTGATGGAGTTCCTCGCCTCGCCCGTGGAGAGGTGTCCGGCCGGCACGTCGATCTCCGACAACACCGGCGGAAGCTGCGTCATCATCGCGTACCAGAGCGTGCTCTCGCCCTTCACCTCCACGGTGAAGGTGATCATGCTCGCGGGCTTCATCGCCGCCACCCCGGTCTGGGTCTACCAGCTGTGGGCGTTCGTCGCGCCCGGTCTGCACAAGACCGAGAAGAAGTACACCTACTACTTCGCCGCCGTCGCCGTCCCGCTCTTCGCCGCGGGCGTCTACACCGCGTACCTGATCATGCCGGTCAGCATGAAGGTGCTCCTCAGCGTCACACCCGAGGTGGCTTCGAACTTCCTCTCGCTGGACGAACTCCTGGACTTCACCACCAGGATGGTGCTCGTCTTCGGCCTGGCCTTCGAGCTGCCGGTGCTGCTGATCATGCTCAATTTCGCCGGAGTCGTGACAGGTAAGCGCATGGCCGGCTGGTGGCGCGGCATGATCATGGGCACCTTCGTCTTCGGCGCCGTCGCCACGCCGTCGACCGACCCGCTCGGCATGGTCGCCCTCTCCGGGCCGATCGTCGCGCTGTACTTCGGCGCCGTAGCCGTCGCCCTGCTCAACGACAGGCGCAAGCGCCGCCACGACCCCGACGCCCACCTCGACGACGACGAGGCGTCCGAGCTCGACCTCACGCCCCAGGCCCTCGGCGAGATCGAGCCCGTCAGCGCGGCCCGCGCCCTGCCCGAGCAGGCCACCGGCGAAGCGGACCGGCTGAACGGCTACGACGACATCACCTGACGTCTCTCGTCCTCATCACCTGACGTTTCTCGTCCTCGGCACCGCCCTCGATAAAGATCGCGTCACTGTCAGAGGGGCCGGGTAGGCTCGAAGACAAGATGACAGAGGACCTCACACCAGCCGAGGCGTACGCCGCCGCCAAGGCGCGCAACGCCGAGCAGGCCACGGCGCTCGCGCCGTTCCGCGAGATGTACGAGTTCGGTCTGGACCCCTTCCAGATCGAGGCATGCCAGGCGCTCGAGGCGGGCAAGGGCGTGCTCGTCGCGGCCCCCACGGGCTCGGGCAAGACCATCGTCGGCGAGTTCGCCGTCCACCTCGCGCTGCGCCAGGGGCGCAAGTGCTTCTACACCACGCCCATCAAGGCGCTCTCCAACCAGAAGTACGCGGACCTGGTGAAGCGGTACGGCCCCGACAAGGTCGGCCTGCTCACCGGCGACAACAGCGTCAACGGGGACGCGCCCGTCATCGTCATGACCACCGAGGTCCTCCGCAACATGCTGTACGCGGGGTCCCAGGCCCTCAGCGGCCTCGGCTACGTCGTGATGGACGAGGTGCACTACCTCTCGGACCGCTTCCGCGGCGCCGTCTGGGAGGAAGTGATCATCCATCTCCCGGAGTCCGTGACGCTCGTGTCACTGTCCGCGACCGTCTCCAACGCCGAGGAGTTCGGCGACTGGCTCGACACCGTGCGCGGCGACACCGAGGTCATCGTCTCCGAGAGCCGGCCCGTGCCGCTCTGGCAGCACGTCCTGGCCGGCCGCCGGATGTACGACCTCTTCGAGGAGGAGACCGACCACGGCGGCCGCGGCTCCGCCCGCCGCGAGGTCAACCCCGACCTGCTGCGCCTCGCTCGCACCGAGAACTCCCGGACGTACAACCCGCGCGAGCGTCGCCGCGGCAAGATGGTCCGCGAGGCCGACCGCGAGCGCGAGCGCCGCCAGCGCTCCCGCATCTGGACGCCCGGCCGGCCCGAGGTCATCGAACGCCTCGACGCCGAGGGGCTGCTGCCCGCCATCACCTTCATCTTCAGCCGGGCCGGCTGCGAGGCCGCCGTCCAGCAGTGCCTGTACGCCGGACTGCGCCTGAACGACGACGCGGCACGAACGCGGGTCCGCGAGATCGTCGAGTCACGGACCGCCTCCATCCCCACCGAGGACCTGAACGTCCTCGGGTACTACGAGTGGCTCGAAGGCCTGGAGCGGGGCATCGCGGCGCACCACGCCGGCATGCTCCCGACCTTCAAGGAGGTCGTTGAGGAGCTGTTCGTCCGCGGCCTGGTGAAGGCGGTCTTCGCCACCGAGACGCTCGCCCTGGGCATCAACATGCCGGCCAGATCCGTCGTCCTGGAGAAGCTAGTCAAGTGGAACGGCGAGCAGCACGCCGACATCACCCCCGGCGAGTACACCCAGCTCACCGGCCGCGCCGGCCGGCGCGGCATCGACGTCGAGGGACACGCCGTCGTGCTGTGGCAGCGCGGCATGGACCCCGGCCACCTCGGCGGACTCGCCGGCACCCGCACGTATCCGCTGCGCTCCAGCTTCAAGCCGTCGTACAACATGGCGGTCAACCTGGTCGACCAGTTCGGCCGGCACCGCTCGCGCGAACTGCTGGAGACCTCCTTCGCGCAGTTCCAGGCCGACAAGTCGGTCGTGGGCATCTCGCGCCAGGTCCAGAAGAACGAAGAGGGACTCGAGGGCTACCGGGAGGGCATGACCTGCCACCTCGGCGACTTCGAGGAGTACGCGGGGCTCCGCCGCGACCTCAAGGACCGCGAGACCGAACTGGCCAAGCAGGGGGCCACGCAGCGCCGGGCGGAGGCCGCGGCCTCCCTGGAGCGGCTGAAGCCGGGCGACGTGATCCATGTGCCGACGGGGAAGTTCGCCGGGCTCGCCCTGGTCCTCGACCCCGGCATCCCGGCCGGGCGGACCAACGGCCACCGCGGCTTCGAGCAGCATGACGGGCCGCGCCCGCTTGTCCTCACCGCCGAGCGGCAGGTCAAGCGGCTCGCGTCCATCGACTTCCCGGTGCCCGTGGAGGCGCTGGAGCGGATGCGGATCCCGCGCAGCTTCAACCCGCGCTCGCCGCAGTCGCGTCGGGACCTCGCCTCGGCGCTGCGCACCAAGGCCGGTCACATCACGCCGGAGAGGCACCGCAGGCAGCGCGCGGAGGCCGCCGACGACCGCGAGATCGCCCGGCTGCGCGCCGCGCTGCGGGCCCACCCGTGCCACGGCTGCGACGAGCGCGAGGACCACGCGCGCTGGGCCGAGCGCTACCACCGGCTGCAGCGCGACACACGGCAGCTGGAACGGCGCATCGAGGGGCGGACGAACACCATCGCCCGCACCTTCGACCGGATCGTCGCGCTGCTCACCGAGCTCGACTACCTGCGCGGCGACGAGGTGACCGAGCACGGCAAGCGGCTCGCCCGGCTCTACGGCGAACTCGACCTGCTCGCCAGCGAATGCCTGCGCGAGGGCGTGTGGGAGGGCCTCGGCCCGGCCGAACTCGCCGCCTGCGTCTCGGCCTTGGTGTTCGAGGCCCGCCAGTCGGACGACGCCGTGGCGCCGAAGCTGCCCGCCGGCAAGGCCAAGGCGGCGCTGGGTGAGATGGTGCGGATCTGGGGCAGGCTCGACGCCCTGGAAGAGGACTTCAAGATCAACCAGGCGGAGGGCGTCGGGCAGCGCGAGCCGGACCTCGGCTTCGCCTGGGCGGCGTACCAGTGGGCTTCCGACAAGGGCCTCGACGAGGTGCTGCGGGAGGCGGAGATGCCGGCCGGCGACTTCGTCCGCTGGTGCAAGCAGGTCATCGACGTACTCGGGCAGATTGCGGCGGCCGCGCCGAGGGAGAACAGCACGGTCGCGAAGAACGCGCGCAAGGCGGTGGACGGCCTGCTGAGGGGCGTCGTCGCGTACAGCTCGGTGGGCTGAGGCGCACTGATCGAGAGAGGGGCCCGTGGCCATGGCCACGGGCCCCTCCAATTTGCTCACAGAGAGTTATCCACAGGCCTGGCGTCACGCTCTCCTCTCCGCTTGCATGGAGGCACACACACCGAGGTAACAGCGCGGGGAGGGAAGGCAGTTGACCACGCAAGCGGGAGGGGCCGCCGGCACGGAAACGGCGGAAATGGTTCCGGGCCCACGGGGGGTGCCCCTGCTGGGCAACCTCCCGGAGTTCGGCAAGGGCCCATTGGCCTTCTTCGAGAAGCTGCACGCCCGGGGGGACGTGGTCAGCTGGCAGTTCGGCCCCAAGCCGTCGTTGTTCATCGCCCACCCCGAGCAGGTCGGCGAACTGCTCACCGAAGTGGAGCGGACCTTCGACCAGCCCGACCTGGGCATCGCCTTCCGAACGCTCCTCGGCAACGGAGTCGTCGTGGCGAAGGGCCCCGACTGGCGGCGCAAGCGCTCCCTGGTGCAGCCTTCGGTGCGCCCCAAGCAGGTCCGCTCCTACGCCGCCACGATGTCCGAATGCGCGACGGACCTCGCCGAGAGCTGGACGGACGGCCAGCGCATCGACGTCAAGCAACACATGGCGGCGCTCACCCAACTCATAGCCGTCCGCACCATCTTCGGCGTGGACACCGCCGCCGACGCCGAGGCGATCGGGCGGGCCATGGACGTCGCCCAGCAGGAGATCGGCGCCGAGTTCAGCGGCATCGGCGCGATGCTGCCCGACTGGGTGCCGACGCCGGGCCGGGCACGGATCCGGCGCGCCACGGCCGTCATCGACGCCGAGGTCGCCCGCATCGTCGCCCGCCACCGCGACGGCGACACCGAACGTCCCGACCTCCTCAGCCGACTCCTCACCGCACAGGACGAGACGGGCGCGCACCTCTCCGACCAGGAGATCCGCGACGAGACCGTCACGCTCTACATAGGCGGCCACGAGACCACGAGCAGCACCCTCGTCTGGGCCTGGTACCTCCTGTCCCGCAACCCCGACGCCTACGACGCGTTGACCACCGAACTGGACCAGGTCCTGGGCGACCGGACTCCGGCCTTCGACGACTACACCCATCTCCCCTACACCCAGGCGGTGGTGAAGGAGACCCTGCGCCTCTACCCCACCATCTGGCTGCTGACCGGCATAGCCAAGGAGGGCGCGGTCCTGGCCGGCAGGCCGGTGCCGGTCGGCACACGGGTCTGGAGCAGCCAGTGGGTCACCCACCGGGACGCCCGCTGGTACCCGGAGCCGGAGGAGTTCCGCCCGGACCGGTGGCTGGCGGAGGCCGAGGAGATACCCGAGTACGCCTGGTTCCCGTTCGGGGGCGGCCCGAGGGTCTGCCTGGGGACCCGGTTCGCGATGGTCGAGGCGGTGCTGATCCTGGCCGTCCTGGCGAGGCGCTACCGCCTGACCGTCGACCCCGGCGAGATACGCCCGGTACCCAGCCTGACCCTGCAGCCGGACAAAGAGGTGCGAGCGACGGTCCAGGCCCGATAGCCGACGCCCCTCGGAACGTCACACGCGGCTGAGAACAACGGCCCGCAGCGACTCACGACACGAGCGAGACGGCCAGCTCGCGCAGCTCGTCGGCGCGCAGCACCCGTCCACCGAACCCCGGCAGCGGCACATGCAGCGGCTCGATCCAGCGCCCCGGGATCGAGGCGGGACCGTGCACCGCACCTGCCAACGCACCGGTCACCGCCGCGACGGTGTCCGTGTCGCCGCCGAGGTCGACGGCGGCGGCCAGCGCGGCCTCGAAGGTGGCGGTCGTGCGCAGCGCCCAGACGGCGGACGCGAGGCACGGCCAGACCGCGCCGTTGAACTCCGTCGCGTCGTCCGGGTGCCAGTCGGGGGCCAGGACGGTGGACCAGCGCGGCCGGTGCACGTCTGCGACATGGGCCAGGGCGGTCGGGACGGCGGCGAGCGGGTCCTCGCCGTCCAGTGCGACCCGCACCAGCTCGTGCAGGATCGCGGTGCCCTCCCACGCCGCCGCGTCCCCGTGCGTCAGCGCGGCGATGCGGCGGGCCGCGTCCATCGTCGCCTGCCGGCCGGCCCCGGCGAAGTGCACGGCGGACGTCGCGGCGCGCATCAGCGAACCGTTGCCCGCCGCACGGCCGTTGAACTGGAAGTGCAGGGCCGCGGCCGTGTCCCAGGGGTCGCCGCTGCCGAGCACGTCCTCGGTCTGCAGGCCGATGTCCTTCGGCTCGCCCGCCGCCCAGCGGCGGAACCGGTCGAAGACGTCCGGCAGATCGAGGCCGCCCCGGTCGAGGAGCGACTCCCCGACCAGGACCGCCATCTGCGTGTCGTCGGTCGCCTCGCCCGGGTCCCAGCCGGCGCCTCCGCACATCTCGCCGACGCCGTCGGGGAAGCGTTCCGTGAACGCCCCCGGCAGCCCGAACTCGAAGGGCGCGCCCAGCGCGTCGCCGACGGCGGAGCCGAGGACGGCTCCTACGGCCCGGTCGATGCGATCCATTCGGGCAGCCTAACGGTGGTGCCCTGCAAGGGACTCGGCGCGGGTGCGTCGCCGGGCGACCTCGCGCACCACCAGGAAGACAGGCAGACCGATCGGCGAAAGGAGGATGGTCAGGACCAGCAGCGGTCCCATGAGCAGCGGCGGGACACCGATCCGACGCGCCTGGAGGAACATCCACTGGCCGATCAGCAGGTCCCAGGCGATGATCTGGGCCCAGACCGCGCCCGCGCCGTTGGCCGTGGCCGTCAGTTCGCGGAAGACGTCGACGTCCGGGCTGCTGACGGCGGACCACAGTTCGGGGGCGACGGGGACGGCCAGCGTGAGCCAGACCAGCAGGACCGGTACGACGGTCAATGGAGAGGAGGCGATCCGAGAGGTCAGGGGCCAGGACGGGGCGAAGATCATGAGCAGCCAGACGGGGGCGGCCAGCCAGAAGGAGAGTTCGAAGAGGAAGCCGGTCATGCCGCGTACTCCTTGACGGGGTCGGGGGTGGCGTCGGCGCCCGAGGGCTCGACGGGGCGGGGTGCGGTGCGCAGGGCCGCCCAGGTCGCGGCGGCGCCGACGACGAGCACCGCGGCGGCGGCGACCAGCGTCGAGGCGTCGGGCCGCAGCAGCGGCTGACCGCGCAGGGCCTGCCAGGTCAGCAGGGCGAAGACGGCCGCGTACGCGCCGGAGCCCACGAGGATGAGGCGGAGTCGGACCCGGGGGTCGCGGAGCCGGGCGATGCGCGGGGCGAGGGCGGCCAGGGCGAGCAGGAGCAGCGGCAGGACCTGGAGCGCGTGCATGCCGAAGAAGTGCGCGATGCGCAGGTCGCCGCCGGTGGTGGACCAGCCGGTGATCGGCATCCCGGGGCCGCCGTCGGGGACGCCCACGCTGTGCGCGCCGACCATCGGGGACCCGGCTGCCCTGCCGCCCGCGGCGACCTGCTCCGGGGTGATGTTCCGGCTCATGACGAAGCCGATGGCCGCCCCGGCGAGGGCGATCAGTGAGCCGAGTCGTACCGCCCATGCCTGGTCGGGGTCGAGTATGCGGGCCCGCAGAAGCAGGACGGCTATGACGAGCGCGGCGAGCCAGAGGATGACGACGGTCACCGCCATCACGTCGTACAGGGCGGCGTCGAGGGGCGTGCTGCGGTTGAAGTGGCTGTGCCTGCTGCGGGCCGCCTGGCCGGTGATGATCGCCATCTCGATGACGAAGCCGACGGTGACGACGGTTCCGGCCCACCAGCCGACCCGCCGGCCGCGCGGGAGCAGGGAGAGCATCCAGGCGAGCGCCGGGCAGTAGGCGACGAACGAGACCGCGAACTTGAAGGGCTTGGACCAGATCGGGACGCCGTCGAGGACGCGGTCGTCGACGAGGATCCCTAATCCTGTGAGGACGGCGGCCACCGCCATGGCGGCCGAGAAGGCGAGCAGTGGCCGGTGCAGGCCGTCGGTGCGGCGGGCGAGGAGCGTGGACATGGAGCACCCCCGAGGAAGAATAGATAGTGGTGCTTTCCGCTATCTGATAGTGGAACTATCTATGATGGGTAGGGGAATGGCAAGGCCGGAAAGGTGAACGCAACGTGCGCATCGGAGAGTTGAGTCGCAGGACCGGAGTCTCGGTGGCGACGATCAAGTACTACGTACGGGAGGGGCTGCTGCCGCCGGGCCGGCTGACCAGCCCCAACCAGGCGTCGTACGACGAGGGACACGAGCGCCGGCTCCGGCTGATCCGTGCCCTGCTGGACGTGGGGGGCCTGTCCGTCGCCGGGGTCCGGGAGGTGCTCGCCGCCCTCGACGACCCCGAGAGGCCGCTGCACAAGGTCCTGGGGGCGGCGGCGGACCGGGTCGTGCCGCGGTACGCGGACGACCCGGGGGAGGTGCTGGCGGCGCGGGAGAAGGTGACCGAGCTGATCCGGCGGCGCGGCTGGCTCGTCGACGACCGCAGTCCGGCGGCGGATGCGCTCGCGGTGGCGCTCGCCGCTCTGGACGAGGTCGGGCACGCCGAGTTCGCGGAGCAACTGCTCGACGCGTACGCGCGAGCGGCGGAGGACGTGGCCCGGGTGGACCTGGGGTACGTGAACCGGCGCGGCGCCCGGGAGGGGCTGGTGGAGAGCGTGGTCGTCGGCACCGTCCTGGGCGACGCGGTCTTCGGCGCCCTGCGCCGCATGGCCCACGTGGACGCCTCGGCCCGCCTCTACGGCGACCCCGACGCGGAGGACCACGAGGACGGGTGACCGGTCGCGCACCCGTCGCGCAGGGACGGCCGCGGGCCCGGAGGGTGATGCACCCTCCGGGCCCGCGGCCGTGCAATCGGCGTTCGGCGGACGCTACGCGTCCGCCGCGTCCGCCCGCTCAGCTCTCCTGTTCCCGCTCCACCTGGTCGTTCCACTCGCGCTTGATCGCGCGCCAGGCCTCGTCCGTCTTGCCCAGGCGCCAGTAGCCTGAGATCGACAGGCGCTCGCGCGGGATCTCGCGGTCCATGCGGAGGTGGCGGCGCAGGTCCTTCACCGAGGCCGCCTCGCCGTGGACGAAGGCGTGGACGTCGCCCGGCGGGAAGTCGAGCGCCCGGACCGCCTCGACCAGCGCCTCGCCCACCGGCCGCGCCCCGCGGTGCAGCCAGGTCACCGCGACGCCGTCCGCCGTCGCCAGCTTCTGCTCCTCCGCCGCGTCGGACACCTCCACGAACGCGTGCACCCGCGCCCCCGCCGGCAGCCGCTCCAGCGACGCCGCGATAGCGGGCAGCGCGCTCTCGTCGCCCGCCAGGAGATGCCAGTCCGCCGCCGGGTCCGGCGCGTAACCGCCGCCCGGGCCCAGGAATCGCACCGTGTCGCCCGCGGTCGCGCGCGCCGCCCACGGCCCGGCGAGGCCCTCGTCGCCGTGCACCACGAAGTCGACGGTCAGTTCGCGGTGCACCGGGTCCCAGGCGCGCACCGTGTACGTCCGCGTCGTCGGCCACTGCTCGCGCGGGAACTCCGCCCGGATGCGGTCCATGTCGAACGGCTCCGGATACGTCACGCCCTCCGCGCCGAACAGCAGCTTGACGTAGAGGTCGGTGAACTCGCCGGGCGAGAACGCGGCCAGCCCGTCACCGCCCAGCACGATGCGCACCATGTGCGGAGTGATCCGCTCCGTGCGCACCACACGGGCCTCATGGGCCTTCGGCGCTTTCCGTGCCGGCTGCTCTGCCACGACGGTCTCCCCTGTTTCGCATACTTAGGCTTGCCTAAGTTAACACCTCAGGCGCGCAGCGTGGCCAGTACCCGCCCGACGGCGCCGCCCAGACCCCAGCGCGCCACCAGCGCCTGAAGCAGCTCCGGGTCGGCCGGATCGGTGGGCAGCGCCGGGTCGAAGTCCGGCAGCGGCACGTCACCGGCGACCCGGACCACCTTCGGCGCCACGTCCAGGTACTCCGCCGCCTCCAGGATCCCGCGCCGCTTGGCCGGCGTCAGCTTCGACGCCCGGTCGGCCGCCGCCGCGCGGACCCCGGCCAGGTCCCCGTACTCCGTGATCAGCTGCGCGGCCGTCTTCTCGCCGATGCCCTTCACGCCCGGCAGCCCGTCGCTCGCGTCGCCGCGCAGCGCCGCGAAGTCGGCGTAGCGGTCCGCCCGCACCCCGTACTTCTCGCGGATCAGCTCCTCGTCGACCAGGTCGCAGTCGCCGACGCCCTTGCGCGGGTACAGCACCCGCACCCCGCGCGCGTCGTCCACCAGTTGGAAGAGGTCGCGGTCGCCGGTCACGATGTCCACCGGCCCCTTCGCCCGCCCGGCCAGCGTCCCGATCACGTCGTCCGCCTCGTACCCCTCGGCGCCCACGCGCGCGATGCCGAGAGCGGCGAGCACCGCCTCGATGATCGGCACCTGCGGCGACAGGGTGTCCGGGATCTCCTCCTCGTCCGGACCGACCGGCGTCTCCTGCGCGACTCTGTGCGCCTTGTACGAGGGGATCAGGTCCACCCGCCACTGCGGCCGCCAGTCGTCGTCCCAGCAGGCCACCAGGTCGTCCGGGTGGTGGTCCTGGACGAGCCGGGCGATGAAGTCGAGAAGGCCGCGCACCGCGTTCACCGGCGTGCCGTCCGGGGCCCGGACGGAGTCGGGCACGCCGAAGTACGCGCGGAAGTAGAGGGAGGCGGTGTCGAGGAGCATCAGGCGTCGCGTCACACCCCGATGATGCCGCACCCCACCGACAGCGCATCCCCCAGCGCGGACACCCCGGTGGACACCCCTGTCCAGAGGGCCCCGCCGTGACCCCCGTCACCTTCGCGTTTGCCCCCGAGGGCCGGGGGCAGGCGCGGCCCCGGAGCGGACCCGGTACGGGATTCAACGGTACGAAGCCGAAACGGCAGCAAGCCGGAACGGCGGCAGCCGAATCGGTGGCAAGCCGAAGTGAATCGCCGAACGCCGGGAGCCGCGGGCCGATCCCGCCCCGCTCCACGGCCCGGCAGCCGCGGGGGTGCAGGGCCGTTTTCTCGTTCCATCACGTGAGGTGTATGTGTCCAGGCTCCAGGCCGACCACCTGTACAAGGTGTTCGGCAGACGACCCGGCGAGGCCGTCGAGAAACTCGCCCGTGGGGCGGATCGCGACGAGCTCCGCTCCGACGGCACGACCGCCGCGGTGATCGACGCGTCGTTCGTCGTCGAACCCGGTCAGATCTTCGTCGTGATGGGTCTGTCCGGATCCGGGAAGTCCACCCTGCTGCGGATGCTCAACGGGCTCCTGGAGCCCACCTCGGGCCGAGTCCTGTTCGACGGCGAGGACCTGACCGCGCTCAGCCCCCGCGACCTGCGCGCCGTCCGGTCCAAGAAGATCAGCATGGTCTTCCAGCACTTCGCGCTGTTCCCGCACCGCAGCGTCCTGGAGAACGCCGCCTACGGCCTGGAGGTCCAGGGCGTCCCGCGCGCCGAGCGCGAGGTCCGCGCCGCCGAGGCCCTCGAAATGTGCGGCCTGGCCGGCTGGGAGAAGTCCTGGCCCGACGAGCTCTCCGGCGGCATGCAGCAGCGCGTGGGCCTGGCCCGCGCGCTCGCCACCGACGCCGACCTGCTCCTCATGGACGAGTCGTTCAGCGCGCTCGACCCGCTGATCCGCCGCGACATGCAGGACCAGCTCCTGGAGCTCCAGCAGAGGCTCGGCAAGACCATCGTCTTCATCACCCACGACCTCAACGAGGCCATGCGCCTGGGCGACCGCATCGCGGTGATGCGCGACGGCAGGATCGTCCAGCTCGGCACCGCCGAGGACATCCTGCTGCGCCCCGCCGACGACTACGTCGCCTCCTTCATCCAGGACGTCGACCGCTCGCGCGTGCTCACCGCCGCCGCGGTCATGACCGACCCGGAGACGGACGAGGCCGCCGCGGCCGCCGACGCCTGCGGCTGCGAGACCGTCCTGCCCGACACCCCGGTCGCCGAGCTGTGCGCCGTCAGCGCCCGGGTCCCGCACGCCGTCGCCGTCAAGGACGCGAAGGGCGCCGTCCTCGGCGTCGTACCGCAGTCCCGCCTCATCGGCTTCATCGGCGACGAACAGCGCCCGCCCATGGCCTGCGAAGCCACGCCCGGCGAGCCCCAGGAGGTGACCGTCGATGCCTAGGCTCCGTCTCGGCGACTGGATCGACAGCTCCGTCGACTGGCTCCGCGCCCAGCTCTCCTGGCTCTTCGACGCCATCAGCGCCCTCGTCACCGGCTTGTACGACGGCATCGAGGCCGTCCTGTCCGCGCCCGCGCCGCTGCTGTTCGCCGGCATCCTGGCCATCGCCGCCTGGTGGCTGCGCGGCCTGACCGCCGGTGTCCTCGCCTTCGCCGGATTCGCGCTCATCGACTCCATCGAGCTGTGGGACGACGCGATGTCGACCCTCTCGCTGGTGCTGGTCGCGACCCTGGTCACGCTGGCGATCGCGGTGCCGCTCGGCATCTGGGCCGCCCGCTCCAAGACCGTCAGCGCCGTGCTGCGCCCGGTCCTGGACTTCATGCAGACCATGCCGGCGATGGTGTACCTGATCCCGGGCATCATCTTCTTCGGCGTGGGCGTGGTGCCGGGCATCATCGCCACCATCGTCTTCGCGCTGCCGCCCGGCGTGCGGATGACCGAACTCGGCATCCGCCAGGTCGACGGCGAACTGGTCGAGGCGGCCGAGGCGTTCGGCACCACCCCGCGCGCCACGCTGCTGCGCGTCCAGCTGCCGCTCGCCCTGCCGACGATCATGGCCGGCATCAACCAGGTCATCATGCTCGGCCTGTCCATGGTCGTCATAGCCGGCATGGTCGGCGGCGGCGGTCTCGGCGGCGCCGTCTACCGGGCCATCGGCAACGTCGACATCGGCCTCGGCTTCGAGGCCGGCGTCTCCATCGTGATCCTCGCGATGTACCTCGACCGGATGACCGGCGCCCTGGGCAGCCAGGTCTCCCCGCTCGGCCGGCGCGCGCTGGCCAAGGCCCGGGCGGCCACCGCCCTCGGCCCGAAGATCTGGAGCCACCGCCCGCAGCCCGTCACCGCCCTCGTCGGCGTCGTGATCCTGGCGCTCGTCGCCGGCGGCATGGGCTTCCTCGGCGGCGCCAAGTCCGACGGCGACACCGCGGCCGCCGGCAACGTCGGCCAGGGCAAGAAGCTCTCCATCGGCTACATCCCCTGGGACGAGGGCATCGCCTCCACCTTCCTCTGGAAGGAGCTCCTGGAGCAGCGCGGTTTCGAGGTCGACACCAAGCAGCTGGAGGCCGGCTCGCTCTACACCGGCCTGGCCGGCGGTCAGATCGACTTCCAGACCGACTCCTGGCTGCCCGTCACCCACGCCAAGTACTGGGCGACGTACAAGGACAAGCTGGAGGACATGGGCTCCTGGTACGGCCCCACCTCCCTGGAGCTGTCCGTCCCCTCGTACATGAAGGGCATCGACTCGCTCGACGACCTCAAGGGCAAGTCGGCCCAGTTCAAGGGCCGGATCATCGGCATCGAGCCGAGCGCCGGAATGATGGGCATCCTCAAGGACAAGGTCCTCAAGGACTACGGCCTGGAGGGCGAGTACAAGGTCGTCGACGGCTCCACGCCCGGCATGCTCGCCGAGCTGAAGCGCGCGTACGACAAGAAGGAACCGGTCGTCACCACGCTGTGGTCGCCGCACTGGGCCTACTCCACGTACGACCTGAAGAAGCTGAAGGACCCCAAGGGCTCCTGGGGCAAGGGCGACGGCGTGCACACCCTGGCCCGCAAGGGCTTCGCCGCCGAGAACCCGCAGGTCGGCTCCTGGTTGAAGAACTTCAAGATGACCGAGAAGCAGCTCACCGGCCTGGAGGCGAAGATCCAGGAGACCGGCAAGGGCAAGGAGCAGGAGGCCGTCCGCGCCTGGCTGAAGGACAACCCGGGCCTGGCCGACAAGTGGACCCCGGTGTCCAAGTCCGCCGAAGGAGCCGCGGGCGGCAAGGACGAGCGCGCTCGTCCGCTGAACGTCGCCTGGTTCCCCTGGGAGGAGGACATCGCCGCCACCTACCTGTGGAAGGCGGTCCTGGAGGAGCGCGGATACAAGCTCAACCTCAAGCAGTTCGAGGTCGGGCCGATGTACGCCGCCATGTCCCGCGGCCAGATCGACGTCCAGTTCGACGGCTGGCTGCCGAACACCCAGAAGAACTACTGGACCCAGTACGGCGACAAGCTCACCGACCTGGGCCCCTGGTACAGCCCCACCTCCCTGGAGGTCGCCGTCCCGTCGTACGTGAAGGACGTGCGCACCCTTGAGGACCTGAAGGGCAAGGGCGACCGGTTCAAGGGCCGGATCGTCGGCATCGAGCCCGGCACCGGCGTCATGGGCCTGCTCAAGGACAAGGTGCTGCCCGGCTACGGCCTGGACAAGGAGTACAAGGTCGTCGACGGCTCGACGCCCGGCATGCTCGCCGAGCTGCGCCGCGCGTACCAGGCGAAGGAGCCGATCGCCGTCATTCTGTGGACCCCGCACTGGGCCTACAGCGAGTACGGGCTGACCAAGCTCGCCGACTCCAAGAAGCTGTTCGGCGAGGGCGACAAGATCCACACCGTGTCGAGCACGTCCTTCCCGAAGCAGTACCCGCAGCTGACGAAGTGGTTCAAGAACTTCAAGCTGGACGAGCAGCAGCTCGCCGGCCTGGAGAACGAGATCACCAAGCGGGGCAAGGGCCACGAGGACGAGGCCGTGAAGGCCTGGATGGCCGAGAACCCGGGGATCGCGGACCGCATGGCTCCGCGCTGACCCCACGAGCATCCGCCGCGCGACCCCCCACGTCGCCGTGCGTCCACCCACCGGCGTCGGATACCGGACGAATCCCGCAGCACGCGAAACCGGGGCCCAAAGCTGCGTAAGGTGCAGGTAACCGATGAGTACGCATGACGCGTACACGTGACGAACACGGGACCTGCACCACCGCCGACGGGCACGACGGGATCGGGAGGGAGCCGCAGTCATGGACGACAAGGAATCGCTTCGGGTGGGCGCCGCCGTCAGGAAGCGCCGCCGAGCACTGGAGCTCACCCTGGCCGTCGTCGCCTCGCGCAGCGGTCTGTCCGTGCCCTTCCTGAGCCAGATCGAGAACGAGCGCGCCCGCCCCAGCATGCGCTCACTCCAGCGCGTCGCCGACGCCCTGGAGACCACCGCCACCACGCTGCTCGCCGCCGCCGACTCCGCGCGCACCGTCGACGTCGTACGGGCCGCCGAACACCTCGAGCAGATGCCCGACGGAGTACGCCCCCTGGTGCGCGGCCACCACCAGCTGCACGCCGTCGAGTTCACCGGCGAGCAGGACGCGGGCCGCGAGTACCAGCACCGCAACGACGAGCTGCTGTACGTCGCCGAAGGCTCGGTCGAGGTCGAGGCGGAGGGCCGCGCGTACCGCCTGGAGCGCGGCGACACCCTGCACCTGACCGGCGGGGTGCGCCACCGGTGGCGCGCGACCGGACCGGACACCCGGCTCCTCGTCGTCGCCGTCGCCGACCACATCGAGGCGACGGAGCCCGCCTGATGCGGGTCGTCTCCCTGGTGCCCTCCCTCACGGAGGCGATCGCGGTCACCGGCCCCGGCGGCGTGCTCGTCGGCGTCACCGACTGGTGCACGCACCCGGCCGACCTCTCCGGCGCGCGCCGGATCGGCGGCACGAAGAACCCCGACGTCGCCGCCATCACCGCGCTGCGCCCCGACCTCGTCGTCGCCAACGAGGAGGAGAACCGGGAACCCGACCTGGCCGCGCTGCGCGCCGCCGGGCTCGACGTCCTGGTCACCGAGGTCCGCTCGCTGCCGCAGGCGCTCACCGAACTGGAGCGCGTGCTGCGCGCCTGCGGGCTGCCGGCCCGGCCCCGCTGGCTCGACGAGGCGGAGAGAGCATGGGCGGACGAAGCCGCCGCCCGCCGAGACCCGCCGTACACCGCCATCGTGCCCATCTGGCGGCGGCCCTGGATGGTGCTCGGGCGCGACACCTTCGCCGGCGACCTGCTCGCCCGGCTCGGCGTGCGCCAGCTGTACGCCGACCACGCCGAGCGCTACCCCCGCATCCCGCTCGACGAGCTCACCCGCGCCGGCGCCGACCTCGTCGTGCTGCCCGACGAGCCGTACCGCTTCACCGCCGACGACGGGCCCGAGGCCTTCCCCGGCCTGCCCGCCGCGCTCGTCAGCGGCCGTCACCTCACCTGGTACGGGCCGTCCCTGGCCGACGCGCACCGGGAGCTGAGCCGGCAGCTGGGCCGGGCCCTCGCAGCAGCGCACCGCTGAGCAGCCCGCGCGCCGTGAGCACCGCGGCCGCCGACCAGGCCGCCACCAGCAGCGCGTACAGCCCGACCGCGAGCCACCGGAACGCGTCCAGCCCCGTGTGCTGCGCCAGCCCCTCCGCGCCGGTCACACAGGTGCCGACCGGGAAGGTGAACGCCCACCAGGTCATCGCGAAGCCCATGCCCCGCCGCCGCGCCCGCACCACCATCGCCCCGGCGAGCGCCAGCCACAGCAGCGCGAAGCCCATCACGGGGACGCCGTACAGCACCGCGAACCCCGTGAACCCCGAGGCGTACGGGGCGGGCAGCACGCCCGGCGCGGCGTCGGCGAACTTGTTCGCGGCGGTCGCCGACTGGCCCAGCGGGCCGAGGACCAGGAAGAGCGTCGGGGTGAGCGCCAGCGGCAGCGGGCCGCCGGTGACGAGCCGCCCGAACACCAGCGGAAGCACCAGCAGGGTGGCGAGCAGGCTCAGCCCGAACATCGCGTAGCAGCCGAGCAGCAGGGTCTCCCGCCACGGGCCGTCGGCCGGCAGGTACGGGACGAGCAGCGGGCCGAGGGCCGCGGAGACCATGGGCGGCACGACGGGCAGCAGCCAGGCGGGCGCGGCGTGCTCGATCCGGTGGTGCACGACCATCAGGTACGGGACGGCCACGGCGACGGCCAGGCCGGTCACCGTGCCCGCCGTGAACAGCACCGCGTCGACGGCGACCGCCGCCTGCGTGCCGATCCAGTCCCGGCCGACCGTCAGCGTCGCGCCGCCGACCGCGAGCAGTGCCATCGGCAGACAGCCGAGGAAGGGGGCGATCGCCGGGTCCATCAGATGCGCCCGCGCCTGGTCGCGGTGGTGGATCCAGTGCCGCGCGCGGGCCGTGAGGAGGGCGGCGAGCAGGACGGCCGAGAGAGCCCAGACCACGGCTGCGGCGGTACGCAGTCCGGGGACGTGGAGGGGGAGCGTCGCGCCGCCGGTGGCGACGATCGCGGTCCCCATGACCGAGGCGTACCAGTTGGGTCCGAGGTGACGGACCCGCCCCGCCTTCGCCCGGTGGGGCTCGGCAGGGAGGACGGCACGGCGCACGGTGCGCGGTTGTACAAGGGTTGCCATGGGCCTACGGTCCCGCCCTCCGAGCGCCCGGACCAGGGATCATGGCCCTATGACGTCATAAGCTGGCTTTATGAGCAGTGACGGACCGCCTTCCGACTCGCACGTACCGCTGGCCCACCGGGTCCCCGACCTCGGCGCGCTGGAGCTGCTGCTCGCGGTCGCCCGGCACGGCAGCCTGGGGCGGGCGGCCCGCGAGGTCGGCATCACGCAGCCGGCCGCGAGCAGCCGGATCCGGTCCATGGAGCGCCAGCTCGGGGTCGCCCTGGTCGACCGTTCGCCGCGCGGCTCCCGGCTCACCGACGCGGGCGCGCTGGTCACCGACTGGGCGCGGCGGATCGTCGAGGCGGCCGAGGCGTTCGACGCGGGCGCGCAGGCGCTGCGGGGACGCCGCGACTCGCGGCTGCGGGTGGCCGCGTCGATGACGATCGCGGAGTACCTGATGCCAGGCTGGCTCATCGCGCTGCGCGCCGAGCGCCCCGACACGGCGGTCTCGCTGCTCGCGGGCAACTCCGCGGTGGTCGCCGAGCGGCTGCTCGCCGACGAGGCGGACCTCGGCTTCGTGGAGGGGCTGGCGGTGCCGGAGGGCCTGGAGGGCGCGGTCGTCGCCCACGACCGGCTCGTCGTGGTCGCCGCGCCCGGCCACCGCTGGGCCCGCCGCCGCGCCCCGCTCACGGCCGCGGAGCTCTCCGCCACCCCGCTGATCCTGCGCGAACGGGGCTCGGGCACCCGCCAGGTCCTCGACGCCGCGCTCGCCGAGGAGGGCGGCCTGGCCCAGCCTCTGCTCGAACTGGCCTCCACCACCGCGGTGAAGGCCGCCGCGGTCAGCGGCGCGGGCCCGGCGGTCCTCAGCGAACTGGCCGTCACCGAGGAACTCGCCTCCCGTCGCCTGGTCGAGATCCCCCTGGACCAGGTCCCCCTGGCCCGCGCCCTGCGCGCCGTCTGGCCCACCGGCCACCGGCCCACGGGCCCGGCCCGCGACCTGTTGTCGCTGACGCGCGGTTAGGGGGTGTCCGGCGGATCAGGGTCGGGGTCGACCCTGATCCGCCGGACAGGCCTAGCCCCTGGCAGCGGCGCGCGCTGCCGTCACCAGGCCGCGCATCACGCGCAGGTCGTCGCCCATCTCCGGGTGCCACTGCACGCCCAGGGTCCAGCCGGGGGAGGGGAGTTCGAGCGCCTCGACCGTGCCGTCCTCGGCGTACGCGGAGGGGGCGAGGCCGTCGCCGAGACGGTCCACCGCCTGATGGTGGTACGTCGGCACCGTCGCGGCGTCCGGCGCCAGAGCGGCGTACAGGGTTCCGGGCACCGGCTTGACCGTGTGCCGGCCGATCACGCCGACCCCGTCCGTGTGTCCGTCCAGGTGCTGCACCAGCGTCCCGCCGAGCGCCACGTTGAGCAGCTGCATGCCCCGGCAGATGCCGAGCAGCGGGGTGCCGGAGGCGATCGCCGCCTCGATCAGGGCGAGCTCCCAGGCGTCCCGCTCCCGGGCCGGCGGGCCGGTGCGGGGATCGGGCGCGGCCCCGTACCGGACCGGCTCGACGTCCGCGCCGCCCGCGACGACCAGCGCGTCGAGACGGGCCACCACGCCCGCCGCGGCGGACGGGTCGTCCGGTGGGACCATCGCGGCGTAGCCGCCGCTCGCCTGGACCAGGCGCGGATAGGGGGCCGGGAGCAGCGCGGCGGGCATGTCCCACACGCCCCACCGGGCCTGGTCGAGATAGGTCGTCACGCCGATGAGCGGCTTGGACACGGGTTCCTCCGGATGATCAGTCGCGTTCCAGCTCGGCCTCGGCCGCCGCCAGTGCCGCGAACTCCTCCTCGGGAGCGTTGGCCACCAGGCGGTGCCGACTGTAGAACGCGAAGTAGGCGAGGGCGATCACGTACACCCCGAGCGCCATGAACGCCGCGTCCTTGTCGACCAGGAAGGTCGCCACAAGCGCCGAGAGGGCGAGGACGAAGGCCACGGACGAGGTCACGACGCCGCCCGGCGTGCGGTACGGGCGGGGCAGCTCGGGCTCGCGGCGGCGCAGCACGATGTGCGAGAGCGCCATCAGGGCGTACGAGATGGTGGCGCCGAACACCGCGATGTTCAGCATCCGCGCACCGTTCCCGGTCCCGGCCGCCAGCGCGAAGCCGATCGCGCCGGGGATCAGCAGCCCCAGGTAGGGCGACTTGCGCCGGCTCGTCAGGGACAGGAAGCGGGGCAGGTAGCCGGCCCGGGACAGCGCGAACAGCTGCCGGGAACCGGCGTAGATGAGGGAGAAGAACGAGGCGACCAGGCCGGCGAGCCCCGCGTAGTTGACGAACCGGCTCAGCGTGGTCGGCTCCCCGTCGCCCTGCAGCGCGACGACCAGCGGGTTGCCCGCCTCCTGGACGGCCGCCGAGCCCTGCGCCCCGGTGGCGGCGAAGAAGGTGACCACGGCGAGCAGCACCAGGATGCCCATGGACAGCGCGAGTGCCCTCGGCATCGAGCGGACCGGGTCCTTGGCCTCCTCCGCCGCCAGCGGCACGCCCTCGACGCCGAGGAAGAACCACATGCCGAACGGGAACGCGGCCCAGATGCCGAGCAGCCCGAACGGCAGCCAGGAGTTGGAGCCGAGCGCCTCCGGGTCGGCCGGGATGTCGTTCAGGCCGTCGACGTGGAAGTCGCTGAGCGCGCCGAGCGCGAACACCACGAGCGCCGCGACCGCGATCGCCGTCACGATCAGGCTGAAGCGCAGCGCCTCGCCCACGCCCCACAGATGGATGCCGATGAAGATCACGAAGCAGGCGAGGTAGACCGGCCAGCCCGACTCCAGGCCGAACAGACCCAGCGATTCGACATAGTCGCCGATGAAGATGGAGATCGCCGCAGGGGCCAGCACGTACTCGATGAGGATCGCGGTCCCGGTGAGGAAGCCGCCCCAGGGCCCCAGCGCCCGGCGGGCGAAGCCATAACCGCCGCCCGCGGTGGGCAGGATCGCGGAGAGCTCCGCCAGCGCGAAGACCAGACAGGCGTACATCGCGCCCATCAGGACGGTCGCGACGGCGAGCCCGCCGAACCCGCCCTTGGAGAGGCCGATGTTCCAGCCCGAGAAGTCGCCGGAGACGACGTACGCGACGCCGAGACCGGTCAGCAGAAGCCAGCCCGCGCTGCCGCGGCGCAGCGCCCGGCGTTCCAGGTAGTCGTCGGGCGGTGGGGTGGTGCTCCCGGAGGTGTCTTCCAGCGTCATGGCAGCGTCAGCTCCCGCGTCGGGCCCAATGGAATGGATCCATACCTTTGCGCCGGGTCGGCGGGAACGCAACCCCCGTGCGTTACTTTCGGGTTACGCGGGACCCCTGCGCGCAGGGGCCCTCCTCACGTCAGGAAGCCGCGCAGCAGCGCCGCCGAGCCCTCGCAGTGCTCGCGCGCTGCCGCGCACGCCCCGGCCGCGTCGCCGCCCAGCACCGCCTCCACCAGCGCCGTGTGCTGGTGCTGCGAGTGCTCCAGGTTCCGTACCAGCAGCGGGATGCAGTCCAGGAGGTCGTTCACCGTCGCCCGGACCGCCGCGTACTGCGCGGTCAGCGTCGGCGAGCCGGACAGCTCGGCCAGCGTGAGATGGAACAGCGTGTCCTGCCGCCGGTAGTCCGTCAGCGGCGCGTCGTGCGTGGCCGCCAGCGCCGCCCGCAGCCGCTCCGCCCCGTCGCCCGGCAGCCCGTGCGCGGCGCACAGCCCGACCGCGCCGACCTCGAGGGCCTCGCGGAAGCGCAGCGTGTCCTCGATGTCGACGGACGCGATCCGGCGCCGCAGCTCGTCCTCGCCCGCCGTCCGGGCCCGCTCCAGGACGAACGTGCCGCCGTACCGCCCCCGCCGGCTCTCCACCAGGCCCTGCTCCTGCAGCACCTTCAGGACCTCGCGCAGGGTGACCCGGCTGATCCCTATGCGGTCGGCCAGCTCGCGCTCCGGGGGCAGCCGCTCCCCGCCCGGCACCAGCCCCAGCCGCACCACGCGCAGGATCTGCTCCAGCGCCTCCTCGAAGCCGTTGCCCGCCCGAACGGGCCGCAGCACGGACGTCAGCCGGTCCGTCTGGTCCTCGATCCCTGCCACGTCGCGGATTCCCTTCCCAAGCAATGGTCTTCGGTAATACCTTATGGCTCCCGGCTGGCCGAAGGAGGAGCAATCCCGTGGCAGACCGCAAACCCCCGCTCGACGTCGAGGAGCTACGCATCCTTGTCGCGAGCGGCGAGATCGACACCGTCGTCCTGGCCTTCCCCGACATGCAGGGACGGCTCCAGGGCAAGCGGTTCGCCGCGCCGTTCTTCCTGGACGAGGTCCTGAAGCACGGCACGGAGGGCTGCAACTATCTCCTCGCCGTCGACACCGAGATGAACACGGTCGACGGATACGAGATGTCCTCCTGGGACCGCGGCTACGGCGATTTCGCCATGCACCCCGATCTCACCACCCTGCGCCGCGTCCCCTGGAACGAGGGCACGGCGATGCTGATCGCCGACCTCGCCTGGAGCGACGGATCACCCGTCGTCGCCGCGCCCCGACAGATCCTCCGGCGCCAGCTGGAGCGGCTCGCCGAGCACGGCTACACCGCCCATGTCGGCACCGAGCTCGAGTTCATCGTCTTCCGCGACACCTACGAACAGGCCTGGGACGCGAACTACCGCGACCTCACCCCGGTCAACCAGTACAACATCGACTACTCGGTCCTCGGCACCGGGCGGATCGAGCCCCTGCTGCGCCGCATCCGCAACGAGATGGCCGGCGCCGGACTCACCGTCGAGTCCGCCAAGGGCGAGTGCAACCCCGGCCAGCACGAGATCGCCTTCAAGTACGACGAGGCCCTGGTCACCTGCGACCAGCACGCCGTCTACAAGACGGGCGCCAAGGAGATCGCGGCCCAGGAGGGCGTCTCGCTCACCTTCATGGCGAAGTACAACGAGCGCGAGGGCAACTCCTGCCACATCCACCTCTCGCTCCAGGACGCCGACGGCACGAATGTCATGGCCGGCGACGGACCCGGGGGAATGTCGGACGTCATGCGGCACTTCCTCGCCGGACAGCTCGCCGCGCTGCGCGACTTCTCCCTGCTCTACGCGCCCAACA
This sequence comes from Streptomyces sp., assembly GCF_036566765.1. GTDB lineage: Bacteria > Actinomycetota > Actinomycetes > Streptomycetales > Streptomycetaceae > Streptomyces. The sequence goes on along the minus strand of NZ_DATCVQ010000004.1, from coordinate 567 downwards.
TCAACTCCTACAAGCGCTTCCAGCCCGGGTCCTTCGCCCCCACCGCCGTCGCCTGGGGCCACGACAACCGCACCTGTTCGCTGCGCGTCGTCGGCCACGGCCGCTCGATGCGCTTCGAGAACCGGCTCCCCGGCGGCGACGTCAACCCGCACCTTGCCGTCGCCGGCCTGGTCGCGGCCGGCCTGTACGGCATCGAGCAGCGGCTCGAACTGCCCCCGGCCTGCGACGGGAACGCGTACACCGGCGAGTACGAGCACGTCCCCACGACGCTCCGCGAGGCCGCCGAACTCTGGGAGACCAGCCCGATCGCCAAGGCCGCCTTCGGCGCCGAGGTCGTCGCGCACTACCGCAACATGGCCCGCGTCGAACTCGACGCCTACGACGCCGCGGTGACCGACTGGGAGCTGCGCCGCTCCTTCGAACGCATGTGAGGACCTACGTGCCGCACCACCTGCTCGTCCTGAACCCGGCGACCGAAGACGTCGTCGCCACCGTCCCCGCAGCCACCGCCGAGGACGTCGACGCCGCCGTCGCCCGCGCCGCCGCGGCCCAGCGCGGCTGGGCGGC
>NZ_DATCVQ010000003.1:0-17321 GCF_036566765.1 Streptomyces sp. | reverse complement strand
GTCGCGCGCCACTACGCGTCCGCGCTGCCGATCAGCTACGCCACCGAAACCGATCCGGCACAGGCGATCCGCGACGTCGCCGAGGTGGAGCGCCTCGACGTCGACAGTGTGGCGCTGACGTTCACCACCACCGAGGCGTCCGCGCCGTACGAGAACCTCAAGATCTACGCGGTCGGGAAACCCGCGCCGCTCAACGAGGTTCTGCCGATCCTGTCCAGCCTCGGCGTCAACGCGCTCGACGAACGACCGGCCGCGCTGACCCGCCCGGACGGGCACCGTGCCTGGATCTACGACCTCACCGTCGATCTGGTCGCCGTGACGGACGGTCACGGGGTGACCCGGGACAGCCGGATCGCGGACGCGTTCCGGGCCGCGTGGACGGGTGAGACCGAGGTCGACGGGTTCAACGCGCTCGTCCTGCACGCCGGGCTCGGGTGGCGTCAGGTGACCGTCCTCCGCGCGTACGCCGCCTACCTGCGTCAGGCCGGGCTTCCGTACAGCCGCAGCAACGTCGAACGAGTCCTGCTGAGCAACAGTGCAATCACGAAACTCCTCGTCGAGTTCCACGCGCTCCGCCTCGACCCGGGCATCGAACGCGACGCCGCCGCGGAAGACGCGCTCGAGGGCCGCACCGTCGACGCGATCGACGCCGTCGCCGGGATCGACGCCGACCGGATTCTGCGGGCACTGCTCTCGCTGATCCGCGCCACCACCCGGACGACGTACTACGCCGAAGACCGTCGGGCCGCGCGCGCTCTCGCATTCAAGTTCGACTCCTCGTCGATCGACGAATTGCCGCTGCCCCGACCGAAATACGAGGCTTACGTGTACTCGCCCCGGATGGAGGGCGTGCACCTGCGATTCGACGACGTCGCCCGCGGCGGCATCCGGTGGTCGGATCGCCGCGACGACTTCCGCACCGAGATCCTCGGACTCGTCAAAGCGCAGGCGGTCAAGAACGCCGTCATCGTCCCCGCGGGAGCGAAAGGCGGCTTCGTCGTCAAGAACCCGCCCGTGCCGACCGGCGACGCCGCCGCCGACCGGGAGGCGATGTACTCGGCGGGCATCTCCTGCTACCGCGAATTCATCTCGAGCCTCCTCGACATGACGGACAACCTCGACATCACGACCCGGCAGGTGATCGCGCCGGAGGGCATCGTCCGGCGCGACGGCGACGACACGTACCTCGTGGTCGCCGCAGACAAAGGGACAGCGGCATTCTCGGACGTCGCCAACGCGATCGCACTCGAGCGCGGGTACTGGCTCGGCGACGGATTCGCGTCCGGCGGATCCGTCGGCTACGACCACAAGGCGATGGGCATCACGGCCCGCGGCGCGTGGGAAAGCGTCATGCAGCACTTCCGCGAGATGGGCGTCGACACCCGCACCGACGACTTCACCGTCGTCGGCATCGGCGACATGAGCGGCGACGTCTTCGGAAACGGGATGCTGCTCAGCCCCCACATCCGCCTGCTCGCGGCATTCGACCATCGGCACGTCTTCATCGACCCCGATCCCGACCCGCAGCGGTCGTGGGACGAGCGGGCACGGCTCTTCGGGCTCGGCAGGTCGAGCTGGAAGGACTACGACAAGGCGGTCCTCAGCGACGGCGCGATGATCGTCGACCGGTCGGCGAAGTCCGTTCGGCTGACACCGCAGGCCCGGCGCGTTCTCGGGATCGACGACGATCCGGTCCTCACCACCGTCGAACTCGTGCGTGCCGTCCTCGGTGCGCCCGCGGACCTGCTGTGGAACGGCGGGGTCGGAACGTACGTGAAGGCGACGACGGAGAGCCACGCCGACGTCGGCGACAAGTCGAACGACGCGGTCCGGCTCGACGCGCCCCAACTGCGCGTCCGGGTGGTCGGCGAAGGCGGCAACCTCGGCCTGACCCAGCTCGGGCGGATCGAATACGCGCGCAACGGCGGTCGCGTGAACACCGACGCGCTCGACAACTCGGCCGGCGTCGACTGCTCGGACCACGAGGTCAACATCAAGATCGCTCTGGCAGGCGCCACCGCCGACAACACCCTCGCCGCGCAGGACCGGCGAGAGTTGCTGTCCGACATGACCGACGACGTCAGCAGGCTCGTCCTCGCCGACAACCGCAGCCAGAACGAGATGATGAGCCTGAACCGGGCGCAGGCCGGCACTCTCGTCAGCTTCCACTCCCGCATGGTCGACGACCTGGAACGGCGCGGCCACGTGGACCGCGCGATCGACGTGCTCCCGACGTCCGCGCAGTTCGGTGCACTCGAACGTGAGCAGAAGGGACTGACGAGCCCGGAGCTGGCGCAGCTCACCGCGCAGGTCAAGCGTTTCATCAAGAGCGAAGTGTCGGGCACGACCCTCCCCGACAACGGTGTCTACGCCGGCCGGCTGCACAACTACTTCCCGCCGCGCCTCGGCCGGGAGTTCGCGCACACGGTCGCCGCGCATCCGCTGCGCCGGGAGATCGTCACGACGTCGGTCGTCAACGACATGGTCGACCGAGCGGGGATGACGTACGCCTTCCGGCTGCGGGAGGAAACGGGCGCCGACTCCGCGGAGGCGGTGAACGCCTTCACCGCGGTCGCCGAGATCTTCGACCTCGGAGCGACTTTCGAGCGGATCCGGGCGGCGGCCGACGCGACGCCGACGGCCGGGACGAACGCGCTGACGGTGCAGACCCAGCGACTGATCGACCGCGCGTCGCGGTGGCTGACCACGCACCGGCCGCAACCGCTGCCGCTCGAGGCCACCATCGCCCGCTACCGGCCGGTCGTCCGCGACCTCGGCCCGCGGGTCCGGGAATGGCTGCGCGGCGACGAGATCACCGCGGTGGAGCGGCGCACCGAGGCCCTCACATCGCGCGGGGCGGAGGCCGGGCTCGCCGCGGACGTGGCGGACCTGCTGCACACGTACTGCCTCCTCGACATCGTGGACATCGCGGAGATCTCACAGCACCGCCCCGAGGACGTCGCCGAACTGTACTTCGCGCTGTCGGCGCACCTGCACATCAACACCGCGCTGACCGCCGTCACGGCGCTCCCCCGGCTGGACCGGTGGCACGCCCTTGCACGTCTCGCCCTGCGCGACGACCTCTACAGCTCGCTGCGCGCCATCACCCTCGACGCGCTGTCCGTGAGCGAACCCGGCGATGACGCGGCCGACAAGGTGGACCAGTGGGAACAGCACAACGCCGCCCGACTCGCCCGCGCGCGGGCACTGCTGACGGAAATCGAGTCGGAGGTCGCCACCGAACCCACACTGGCGCTGATCTCCGTCGCGGCCAGGCGGATCCGGGCGATGACGCGGTAGGCGCTTCGCGCCCGTGCGCCTTTCTGGTTGTTCCAGCTACCAAAAAGGCGCACAGGCCGCGGAGCGGCCTACAGTACCTGGGACAGGAACTGCTGCAGCCGTTCGGTTTCGGGCTTGTCGAACAGCTGGTCCGGTTTTCCGGTCTCGACGACGGCGCCGTGGTCCATGAACAGCACCGTGTCGGAGACCTCGCGGGCGAAGCCCATCTCGTGGGTGACGACGACCATCGTCATGCCGGACTCCGCGAGGTCGCGCATGACGTCGAGGACGTCACCCACCAGCTCCGGGTCGAGCGCCGAGGTCGGCTCGTCGAAGAGCATCAGCTTCGGTTCCATCGCCAGAGCACGGGCGATGGCGACGCGCTGCTGCTGGCCGCCGGAGAGCTGCGAGGGGTAGTTCCCGGCCTTGTCGGCCAGGCCGACCCGGTCGAGCAGCCGCTCGGCCCGCTCGCGGGCCACGGACTTGGACTCGCCCTTCACCTGGATCGGCGCCTCCATGACATTGGCCAGGGCCGTCATGTGCGGGAACAGGTTGAAGCGCTGGAAGACCATGCCGATGTCGCGGCGCTGGGCGGCGACCTCGCTGTCCTTCAGCTCGTAGAGCTTGTCGCCCTTCTGGCGGTAGCCCACGAGATCGCCGTCGACGGACAGCCGTCCGCCGTCGACGCGCTCCAGGTGGTTGATGCACCGCAGGAAGGTCGACTTGCCGGAGCCGGACGGGCCGACCAGACAGAAGACCTCGCGGGGGGCGACCTCGAGGTCGATGCCCCGGAGGATGTGGGCTGCGCCGTAGGACTTGTGGACGCCCTCAGCCTTAACCATCGCGGTCATGCGGCACCTCCGCTCTGGTCGGACCTCAGGGGAAACAGGTTAGCCCGGATGCGCTGCAGCGGGGTCGGGGGCAGGCTCCGCAGCGAACCGCGGGCGAAGCGGCGCTCCAGGTAGTACTGGCCGACGCTGAACACGCTGGTCAGGGCCAGGTACCAGATGGAGGCCACGAACAGCATCTCCATGACGGCGCCGGCCGTGTTGCCGATGTTCGACGACGCCCGCAGGAGCTCGGTGTACTGCACGGCAGAGACCAGCGACGAGGTCTTGAGCATGTTGATGAACTCGTTGCCCGTCGGCGGCACGATCACCCGCATGGCCTGCGGCAGGACGATGCGACGCATGGTCTTCGTCTGCGGCATGCCGAGCGCGTGCGCGGCCTCGGTCTGTCCCTCGTCGACCGACTGGATGCCGGCGCGGACGATCTCCGCCATGTACGCGCCCTCGTTGAGGCCGAGACCCAGGAGCGCGACCATGAACGGCGTCATGACGTCCACGGTCTCGTTCTTGTAGATCGGCCCGAGGTTGATGTACTCGAAGATCAGCGACAGGTTGAACCAGACGAGCAGCTGGACGTAGACCGGGGTGCCCCGGAAGAACCAGATGTAGAGCCAGGCGACCGCGCCGGTCACCGGGTTCTTGGAGAGCCGCATCACCGCGAAGACGACGCCGAGGACGAGGCCCAGCGCCATGGAGGCGACGCTGATGACCACGGTGTTCCACAGGCCCTCCAGGACGGAGGGGTCGAACAGCTTGTCCCAGACCGTGTCCCAGATGATGTTGCCCTGGGAGAAGGCGTAGATGAGCCAGCCGAGCAGTGCGACGACGACGACGGCGCTGATCCAGCGCCCGACGTGCCGCACGGGGATTGCCTTGATCGCCTCGTACGGGGAACCCGAGGCGCCGGGCCCGACCGGAGCGTCGGCCGGACCCTTGTCGATCTTGTCAGTCACAATGACTGCCCTTCAGCGGAGCGTGGAGGTCACTTGCCGGCGTTGACGGTGGCCGACTTCACGGCGCTGTCCGAGACGTCCCACTCTTCCAGGACCTTGGCGTACGAGCCGTCCTTGATGATCGCGTCGAGGGCGTCCTTGACGGCGTCGCGCAGCTGGGTCTCGTCCTTGGAGACGCCGATGCCGAAGAGGCCGACGTCGCTCTGCTGGCCGGTGACCTCGAAGTCGTTGCCGCCGCCCGAGGTCTTCGCGATGTACGCGGCGACCGGGTAGTCGTTGAGGTCGGCGACCGCGCCGCCGGCCTTCACGCGGGTCTGGGCCTCGGCGTCGGTGTCGAACGCCTGGATGGTGAGCTTGTTCGAGCCGCACTTCACGGCCTGCGCCTTGAAGGTGTCCTCGTAGATGGTGCCGCGCTGGACGGCGACCGTCTTGCCGCAGAGGTCGTCGAGGGAGTTGATGTTCTGCGGGTTGCCCTTCTTGACCAGCAGCGAGACGCCGGAGCTGAAGTAGTCGACGAAGTCGATGCCCTTGCCGATCTTCTTGCCGTTGTCGTCCAGGCCCTCCTGGCGCTTCTTGTTGTCCGTCATCGAGGACATGATGAGGTCCTGGCGGCCGGTGTAGATCGAGGTGATCAGGCCGTCGAAGGTGCCGGAGGTGAACTGGAACTTCACACCCAGCTGCTTGGAGAGCGCCTCGGCGATGTCGGGGTCGACGCCCACGATCTTGCCGCCCTCGGTGAACTCCATCGGGGCGTAGGCCGCGTCCGTGCCGACCTTGATGACGCCGGCCTTCTGGATGTCCGCCGGCAGCTTGGAGAACAGCGGGGCGTTCGACGCGGCGGCGCTCTTCGTGCCGCCCTCGGTCGTGCCGCCCTCGGTCTGGTCGCCGCAGGCGGTCAGCAGCATGGAGCCGGCGACCGCGATGGCGGCGACCGCGGCAATCCGGGACGTCCGGGTCTTCGCGGCGGTCGTGCAGCGCGTGGTGCTTGCGGTCATGGTCGGGTTCCTCCGGCGGGATCGGGAGTTGCCATAGGCCGCGCACGCACCTTCGAGTGGCGCGACCTCGTGTGATTACCGCATCTTGCCATTCGGACTGTCCGATTCAGGGGGGCACGAATGTCAAAATCGGATAACGGGTGACCCCCGAACCCCGACAGGCCGGTACATCAGGGCCGGATCTTCTCCCGCGATTACTCCAACTGGCCGGAAAATCTCCGGTTCTTCTCGCCATTCGGACGACCCGAAGTGCGTGATTCGGTTCGCTCAGGCATCTGTCCGGACATTCGGTGACCAGTCGGCTCTGTGAGTGACCGTGTCGCGTGTCTATGAGCCTCGTCACCGAGTCGGAATGGACTCGTCTGCGGTGCTGTTCGTCCGGTAAGAAGGATCCTTACACCCCTCATCCGGGGCTCAGGGCGCGTTGTGCGGCGCGCCCGCGCGGCTGCCAGACACGGCGGCCGCGGGACCCACCCACCCCTCCTCAACCGGGAGCGGCCACCCTCAAATGAAGAAGACTTAAGGGGTCAACCCAATGGCAGCGGAGATCGTCAACCCTCGCAGCGCGAGCGGCCCGGAAGGGGCTCAGGAGGAGCCCTTCGATCCGGCCTTCGCGCTGCACCGCGGCGGCAAGATGGCCATTCAGGCCACCGTGCCGCTGCGCGACAAGGACGACCTGTCCCTCGCGTACACGCCCGGCGTCGCCAAGGTGTGCAGCGCTATCGCCGAGCAGCCCGAGCTCGTCAACGACTACACCTGGAAGTCTCAGGTCGTGGCCGTCGTGACGGACGGCACGGCGGTGCTCGGACTCGGCGACATCGGCCCGGAGGCCTCGCTTCCCGTCATGGAGGGGAAGGCGATCCTCTTCAAGCAGTTCGGCGGCGTGGACGCGGTGCCGATCGCGCTCGCGACGACCGACACCGACGAGATCGTGGAGACCGTCGTCCGGCTCGCCCCCTCCTTCGGTGGAGTGAACCTGGAGGACATCTCGGCGCCGCGGTGCTTCGAGATCGAGCGCAAGCTCCAGGAGCGCCTCGACATTCCCGTCTTCCACGACGACCAGCACGGCACCGCCGTCGTCACCCTCGCCGCGCTCCGCAATGCGGCGAAGCTGACCGGCCGGACCCTGGGCGACCTGCGCGGTGTCATCTCCGGCGCCGGCGCGGCCGGTGTGGCCATCGCGAAGTTCCTGCTGGAGGCCGGCCTCGGCGACGTGGCCGTCGCGGACCGCAAGGGCATCGTCAGCCTGGACCGCGACGACCTCACCCCGGTCAAGCGCGAGCTGGCCGAGATCACGAACAAGGCGGGCCTGACCGGCTCCCTGGAGACCGCGCTGGCCGGCGCGGACGTCTTCATCGGCGTCTCCGGCGGCACGGTCCCCGAGGCCGCGGTCGCGTCCATGGCCCCGAACTCCTTCGTGTTCGCCATGGCCAACCCGAACCCCGAGGTCCACCCGGACGTGGCGCACAAGTACGCCGCGGTCGTCGCGACCGGCCGTTCGGACTACCCGAACCAGATCAACAACGTCCTCGCCTTCCCCGGCATCTTCGCCGGCGCTCTCCAGGTCCGGGCCTCCCGGATCACCGAGGGCATGAAGATCGCCGCGGCGAACGCGCTGGCGGACGTCGTGGGCGACAAGCTCGCCGCCGACTACGTCATCCCGTCCCCGTTCGACGAGCGCGTCGCGCCGGCCGTCACGGCCGCCGTGGCCGCCGCCGCCCGTGCGGAGGGCGTCGCCCGCCGCTGACCCGGCCGTCGTACGCGAGGGGCCCCGTCCTGACCCAGGACGGGGCCCCTCGCGCGTCCGCCCTCGCGCGTCCGCCCCGGACCCCTCCCGAAAGCCCCCGCCGGTTTCCGGCCGATGTTCCTCACGCGTCTTCCTCGGTTCACCCCCGGCTGCTGTGATGCACCGCGCCGAAACCCCCCATGAGGAGGAACGCGAGTGAATCTGGTCGTCAACGGAGACGCCGAGAGCGGACCGGGCGGGAGCGCTCAGCCCGTGGGGTCCGTCGTCGGGTGGAAGATCGCGGAGGGCGCGCCGGCGCTCGTCGCGTACAGCCTCGGAGGCGGGTATCCCGGGCCGCGCGACCCCGGGCCGCCGCAGCGCGGCAGCCGGTTCTTCTCCGGCGGCAACAGCCCCCGCACCATCCTCGTCCAGGACATAGCCCTGCCCGTCGCGGGCATCGACGAGGGGCGCGTACGGTACGAGCTCGCCGCCTGGCTCGGCGGGTACGCCACCCAGGAGGACGGGGCCATGCTCTCCGTCGAGCTCCGCGACGCGGCCGGCACCCCGCTCGCGCTGAGCGTCCTCGGACCGGTCGCCGCCGGCGAGCGCAAGAGCCGTACCGCGCTCCTGGAGCGCCGCGCCGCGGCGGCCGTGCCGCCCGGCTCCCGGACCGCCCGGCTCCGCCTCGTACTGACCCGCACCGGCGGCGGCACGTCCAACGACGGGTACGCCGACGGCATCTCCCTCACCCTCACCACGACCGCCGCCTCCGCGACTGCCACGGGGAGGCAGCGATGACGCTCAACCGACGCGACCTCCTGAAGGCCGCCGGCGCCGCGGGCGCCCTCGGCGCTGTCTGGCCGCTCACCGCCGGTCTGTCGCCCGCTCAGGCCCGCGAGGCCGCCCAGGCGATCGGCGCCGAGTACGACACGGCCCCCTTCACCCTCGGCGTCGCCTCGGGCGACCCGCAGGCCACCGGCGTCCTGCTGTGGACCCGGCTCGCTCCCGAGCCCTTCGCCGAGCAGCAGAACCTGCCCGAGATAGTCGAGGTCGAGTGGGTCGTCGCCGAGGACAGCGCCCTGAGCCGGGTCGTCGCCCGCGGCGTCTTCCCCGCCTCCGCGACCCTCGGTCACTCCGTCCACGTGCCCGTCGGCGGCCTGGCCCCCGGCCGCCACTACTGGTACGCGTTCAAGGCCCTCGGCGTCACCAGCCGCATCGGCCGGACGAAGACCGCGCCGGTCGGACCGGTCGCCGCCGTGCGCTTCGCCTCCGCCAACTGCCAGCACTTCCCGTCCGGTTACTACGCCGCCCACCGCGGCATCGCCCGCGAGGACCTCGACTTCGTCGTCCACCTCGGCGACTACATCTACGAGGGCGGCGCGACCACCGGCCACGACCGCGAGCACACCGCGCCCGACCCGCTCACCGTCGGCGACTACCGCCGCCGGCACGCCCTCTACAAGGGCGACGTGTCCCTGCGCGAGGCGCACGCCGCCCACCCGTGGTTCCTCACCTGGGACGACCACGAGGTCGTCAACGACTACAGCGGCACCGGCGGCGGCGCGCCGTTCCTCAAGCGCCGGGCCGCCGCGTACCAGGCCTGGTACGAGCACATGCCCCACCGCGACGGCCTGGCCGGCGACGCGTCGCTGCCCGACCCGGTCATCCACCGCCGCCGGAACTGGGGCGACCTGCTCGAACTCACCGTCCTCGACCTGCGCTCGCACCGCTCGGCGCAGAACCTCGCGGGCGGCACCATCCTCGGCGCGGACCAGAAGGGCTGGCTCAAGCAGGGGGTCGGCCAGGCCCCGGACGCCTGGCACGTCTGGGCCAACTCGATCATGCTCAGCCAGCTGCGCGGCCGGCCGGGCGGCTCGTACATGTTCACCGACCAGTGGGACGGCTTCCTGGCCGAGCGGAAGGAGGTCCTCGGGCACGTCCACAGCACCGGCATGGAGGACCTCGTCGTCATCACCGGCGACTGGCACTCCGCCTTCGTCGACGACATCCGCCCGGACTTCGACGACACCTCGTCCCCGGTGATCGGCACCGAGTTCACCGCGCACTCGGTCAGCTCCAGCGCGTACTCGGCGGACTGGAACGCGACCAACGGCCCGCTGATGGGCGCGGCCAACCCGCACCTGAAGTACTTCGAGGGCAACCGGTACGGCTACGACGTGTACGAGGTGACGCCGCAGCGCTTCACCACGCACATGCGCGTGATCGCCGACCGCCGCGACCCGCTCTCCCCGGTCACCACGCTGACCAGCTTCCATGTGGACCGGGGGGTGGCCGGCTCGTACGAGGATCCGGGGACCAAGGGCTCGCCGGCGCAGTGGCGGCGGGACCGGTAGCGCCGTAGTCCCGAGGGGACGTGCGTCACACCGGTGCGCGGTTCCGCCGCGCACCGGTGCCGCCCTACGCTCAGGCCATGTTCGCTGCCTACGCCGCCCGAATCGACCGCGATCAGCCGCTGAACGGCCTTGAGCTGGGCGAGCGCCCGGAACCCGAGGTGCGCCCCGGCTGGACCACCGTCACCGTCAAGGCCGCCTCCCTCAACCACCACGACCTGTGGTCGCTGCGCGGCGTGGGCCTGCCCGAGGAGAGGCTGCCGATGATCCTCGGCTGCGACGCCGCGGGCATCGACGAGGACGGCAACGAGGTCGTCCTGCACTCCGTCATCGGACAGACCGGGCACGGCGTCGGGCCGAACGAGCCGCGCTCCATCCTCACCGAGCGCTACCAGGGCACCTTCGCCGAGCGGGTGACCGTGCCGAGCTGGAACGTGCTGCCCAAGCCGAAGGAGCTCTCCTTCGAGGAGGCCGCCTGCCTGCCGACCGCGTGGCTCACCGCGTACCGGATGCTGTTCACCAACGCCGGGGTGCGGCCGGGCGATTCGATCCTGGTGCAGGGCGCGGGCGGCGGTGTCGCCACCGCCGCGATCGCCCTCGGAAAGGCCGCCGGCCTGCGGGTCTACGCCACCAGCCGGGACGAGGCCAAGCGCAAGCGGGCGATCGAGCTCGGCGCGGTGGAGGCCTTCGAGCCGGGCGCGCGGCTGCCGCAGCGGGTGGACGCGGTCATCGAGACGGTCGGCGCGGCCACCTGGTCGCACTCGGTCAAGTCGCTGCGGCCTGGCGGCACGCTCGTCATCTCCGGTGCGACCAGCGGCGACCGGCCCTCGCACGCCGAGCTGACGCGGATCTTCTTCCTGGAACTGAAGGTCGTCGGCTCGACGATGGGCTCCAAGGACGAGCTGGAGGACCTGTTGTCGTTCTGCGCGGCGACGGGGCTGCGGCCGGTGATCGACGAGGTGCTGCCGCTGGACCGGGCGCGGGAGGGCTTCGAGAAGATGGCCTCGGGCGAGCTCTTCGGAAAGATCGTCCTCACGACCTCTTGATGGTGCGTCAGATGTACTGATGGGATCTCCGGCACTGCGAACTCATCGTCGTGCCGGAGGTTTCCCGTGTTGCTCCGAACCACCCTTGCCGTGAGCGCCGTCGTCGCCGCGCTGCTCGCTCCCACCGCCGCCCAGGCGGACGGCGATCGTGCGATACCCGCCCTGACCGACGAGCGCGGGCGGGTGCTCACACTGCGCGGCTGGAACGTCGAGGACAAGGCCAACCGCGGGGACCAGGCGCTCTCCGCGATCACCGAGCGGCACTTCCGCGACATGCGGGCCAAGGGCTTCAACTTCGCGCGGCTGCTGGTCTTCTGGGACGACCTGGAGCCGGAGCGCGGGAAGTACAGCCGGGCGTACCTGGCGAAGATCGAGCGGATCCTGGACTGGGCGGAGAAGTACGACGTCCATGTCCTGATCGACGCCCACCAGGACGTCTTCGGGCCGGCGTTCGGGCACCGGGGTGTGCCGGCATGGGCGACGCGGACCGACGGGCTGCCCTTCACGCCGCACCCCGACGACTGGTTCTCCGAGTACTTCGAGCCCGCGGTGCAGCGGGCCTTCACGCATCTGTACGCGGACGCGGACCTGCGGCGGGCGCAGGAGCGGATGTGGCGCGTACTCGCCACGGCGTTCGAGGATCATCCGGCGGTGCTCGGGTACGACTTGATCAACGAGCCGATGGGGGAGTTGGGCGAGGGAGAGGATCTGCCGACGGCGGCCCGGCGGATCGAGCGAGAGCAGTTGACCCCCATGTACAACCGGCTCGCGGACGCGGTGCGCGCGGTGGACCGGGACAGCTGGGTGTTCGTCGAGCCGACCCCGATCGTGGGCGAGGGGGTGCCGACGGGTCTCGGCCGGATCGACGACCCGAAGGTGGTCTACGCGCCGCACTTCTACAACACGGGGATGGAGGCGGGGGCGGACTACGACCCGGCGGCGGGCTGGATCGAGGCGTACGAGGCGGCGGTGACGCAGTACCCGAAGGAGTACCGGGTGCCGGTGGTGGTCGGCGAGTGGGGTCCGCTGAACAACTCCCTGCCGAACATGGGCCGTTTCTACGAGGACGCGATGGCCTCGCTGGGGCGGTACGGCTCGGGCTGGGCGGGCTACGTGTGGTGCTACGGCGGCGGGTACTGCGCGGTGGACGGGGAGGGGAGGTTCCGTACGAACAAGGAGCGGACGGCGCAGCCGTACGCGGAGGCGGTGGCGGGCCGGGTCGTGTCCGCGGCGCCGGAGCGGCTGGAGTACGTCGCCGGGCGCGGGGGAGCGACCGAGCTGTCGCTGCCGGAGGGGGAGTGGAAGGTCCGGGTCGTCGGGAAGGCGGTGGCGGTCAGGAAGGACGGGCGGGTGCGGGTGTACGCGGTGCCCGGGGCGCGGGTGGTGGTCACCGTCAACCGTGGTTGACAGGGCGGAGGTGTCAACGTAAGTTGACACCATGACCGATGCGACCGAGCTCGCCGCGCGGGCGGGCGACCGCGACCCCCGGATCGGGTTGCGGGCCGTCTCCGCGCTGCGGCGACTGCTGGAACAGCTGGAGGCCGTCCAGGTGCGCAGTGCGCGCAACCAGGGATGGTCGTGGCAGGAGATCGCGGCCGAACTGGGGGTCAGCCGACAGGCCGTCCACAAGAAGTACGGGAGGCAGTGATGTTCGAACGGTTCACGAAGGGCGCCCGGGCCGTGGTGAAGGGTGCGGTCGGGCACGCGGAGCGCGGCGGCGCGGCGGTCGTCACCGAGGAGCATCTGCTGCTGGCCCTGCTCGACCAGGAGGACACGCGGGCCGCGGCGGTGCTGCGGGAGCTGTGCCCGCCGGACCGCCGGGCGTCCCTCGTGGCCGCCCTGGCCGACGCCCGCCGCCGGGCCGGACTGTCCCGGGCGGACGCCGAGGCGCTGGCGGACCTGGGCATCGACGTCGGCGCGATCGTGGCGCGGGTGGAGGAGACCCACGGCGCGGGCGCGCTGGCGGGCGACCGCAAGGACGCCGGGCGGTGGTCGGGTCGCCGGTCCTTCACGCGAGAGGCCAAGACCGTCCTGGAGAAGTCCCTCCGGGTGGCCCTGGCCCGCCGCGACCGGGAGATAGGCGACGAACACCTCCTGCTCGCGCTGACCACCACGGGGGGCGTCGTCACGGAGGCCCTGGCCGACCACGGGGTGACCTTCGCCGCCGTCGACACCGCGGTCTCGCGCCCGACCGTCGCCTGACGCTCAGCCCCGGCGCCGCAACAGCCCGAGCAGGGTCCCGGCGGTGGCCGACAGCTGGTCCCTGGCCTCGGCGAACTGCTCAGCCGTGACCCCGTGATCCCGCGCCGCGTCCCGCACGTCGTCCCGGAACCGATCGAGCAGCCGGTCGAGATCGCGCACGGGGTCGCCGGAGGCGACGAGGTCGGGGGACCAGACGGGCGACGGCGGGGCGGCCGGGGCCTCGCCGGTGGCCTCCGGCGAGGCGTCCGGAGAGCCGGGCGCGCCGGCAGTCCCGGCCGCCGCCTCGGAGCCGGTCGTCCCGGACGCGTCCGTGGCCCCGGCGTCGCCCGTTGCCCCGGCGTCGCCCGTCGTCCCGGCGCTGCCGGTCGAGTCGGCCGTCCCCGCCGTCCCCGCCGTCCCGGACTTGTCCGCCGACCCCGCCGACCCCGCCGTCCCCGTCGCCCATGGCTTCCCCGGCGCCCCCGGGGTGCCCAGGAGGCCGCCCAGTTGGCTGGTGATCTCCGCCAGGCCCTCGCGGACGCCGGCCGGCCAGTCGCCTCGGGTGAAGTGGTCCTGGACCTGGTCCTGGACCTGTTTGGCGATCCGCTGGAACTCCTTGGCCTGGCGGCGGGCCGACTGGGCCTCCTCGCGGGCCTGGCGGGCCTGCTCGCGGAACGACGGGGTGCCGCGTCGGGTCTCGCCGGCCGCCGCGCGCATCTCGCTGCGCAGCTTGCCCGCCGCGCCGCGGACGTCCTCGCGGATCTCCGCGGCGAGTTCGGAGACCGAGGCGCGGATCTCCTGCTCCAGGTCGTCGAGCTCGCCGACCCGGCCGGCCAGTTCCGCGCGGCCCGCGTCGGTGATCGAGTACACCTTCCGGCCGCCCTCGGTGGCGTGCGTGACCAGGCCCTCGGCCTCCAGCTTGGCCAGGCGCGGGTAGACCGTGCCCGCGGAGGGGGCGTACAGGCCCTGGAAGCGCTCCTCCAGGAGGCGGATCACCTCGTAGCCGTGCCGCGGCGCCTCGTCGAGGAGCTTCAGCAGGTAGAGGCGGAGTCGGCCGTGGGCGAAGACGGGCGGCATGTCAGAACACCTTTCCGGAGGGGGCCTCGTCGGGCCGGCGCAGCAGCGCGATCGAGCCGGAGAACGTGGTCGCCTTCAGTGAGCCACGGCCCGACCCGAGCGTGCCGGTGATGCTCTTCGCGCCCCACTGGCCCCCGACCCGCAGATCGTCGAACGCGTTGGAGACGGACCCGCTGGTGGTGTTCGCCTCGACCCGCGCGTCCGCCGGGTGCGAGAGCCGGATCGCGACCTCGCCGGAGACGCTGGTGAGCCGGATGTCCGCGGGCGGTCCGTCGAGCCGGTGCGGGTCCAGGTCTATGACGAGCGCCCCGCTCACCGTGTCCGCCTTGACGGACGAGCCCGCGCCCTCGACCAGCGTCACGTCGCCGCTCACCGAGTTGACCCGGAGCGCGCCGGTGACGGACTGGGCCTCCAGGCCGCCCGAGATGCTCTCCGCCCGGACCGGCCCGGCCAGCCCGACGAGCGTGGTGTCGCCGGAGACGCCCCGTACGTCCGTCCGGCCCTTGATCCCGGAGACCACCGCCTCCGCGGCGATCGTGCCCACCTCGACGTCCGCGCCGGCCGGCACCGCGACCGAGACGACCGCCCTGCGCCGGCGGCCCTTGGGGTCGAGCCACTTGAGCAGGCCCTTCCACTGCAGGTCCTCGTAGCTGATCGTCAGCGTCGACCCCTCCTGGGTCACGATCAGCGGCGGGCCCTCGATCTCGGAGACCTCCAGGCGCGTGGTGGCCTCGTCCGTGCCCACCACGTTGACCGTGCCGTTGACGATGCGGATCCGGAGGTGCTGCACGGGTTCGGTCAGCGTGAGTTTTCTCGGCTCGGCGACGGACCACTCTGTCATGGTGCTGACCTCCCGTTTCGGGCGACGCAGACGGCGCTCGCGACGCACGTGACACACGCGATGCAAGATACGCAACATATCGCGTCTTCTACGAGACACGATATATCGCGGGCTGACCACGTCAAGCCTCTCGCCTGCCCGTCCGGACCCCATTCACCGCCTTAGCCGGGCAAATTGCCCTAGCGTGGGGGCATGAACGCCCTGCTGCTCTGCCGTGCCGAGCCCTCGGCGGTACGGGCCCCGGCCCAGTTGCTCCGCGAGCAGCTGCTGCTCGCCCCGGCGGGGCGCGACTGGAGCGTGCTCGTGCCCGAGGGGAAGCCGTGGCTGGACGGGGGCGAGCCCGTCGAGCGGGTCGCAGCCGGCTGGGCCGCAGCCCTCGCGGTCGGCGCCACCTGGCCGGTCCTCGCGCTCTGGTGGGACACGGACCGGGCCGGGTTCACGCTGGCCGCCGGCTTCCGCCGTACCGTCGGATACACCTGGCTCGCCGACGGCACCCCGGTCGGCGAGGACGAGGCGATGCGCACGTTCGCCGCCCGGCTCGCCCTCGACCCCGTCCTCGACGTCCAGGTCCTTGAATCGCTCACCCGCCCCGACAAGGACGCCGACGCTCGCGCCCGGCTCGTCGGACTCACCGCGGTCCTCGCCCGCACCGGCCTGACCCTGCCGCCCGGGCTCACCCCCGGCGACCGTGCCGAGGAACTCCGCGCGGCCGCCGAGGCGCAGGGCGCGGAGGAACTGGCCTGGTCCGGCTGGAGACAGGCCGTCCGCGCCGAGCTCGACGTCGTGGAGGGCGGCCGCTTCGGACCGTACCTGCGCGGCCCGAAGGCCCGTACCCTCGCGGTCGCCCAGCTCGCGGCGGGCCTTCCGCTCACCGCCTGGGGCATCGCCCGCCGCAGCGGCGGCTGGACGGCGGCGGGCTTCCTGCTCCTCGCCGACGGCGTCGTGGGCCTGGCCTACGACCGATTGCGGGCCGCCGACGCGGAGAAACAGGCGACCTGACGTCGCCTACTCGTCCTCGTCCTCGTCGTCCAGCCGCGCCAGCCACGTCGCCAGGCGCTCCACCGGCACCTCGAAGTCGGGGTTCAGGTCGACGAAGGTCCGGAGCTGCTCGGCGAGCCACTCAAAGGTGACCTCCTCCTCGCCGCGCCGCTTCGCCAGCTCCTCGATGCCACGGTCCGTGAAGTACATGCGACCAGGATAGGCCGGAGGCCCGGTCCCCCCGACGGGGGTACCGGGCCTCCGGGCCTGGCCGTGACCTCCGGGCTTACGCCTCGAAGACCTCGTTGACCAGCTGCTGCTGCTCCGCCTGGTGACGCTTGGCCGAGCCGACCGCCGGGGAGGAGCCGTGCGGACGCGAGATGCGCCGCAGCCGCTCCGCCGGGGGCAGGTCCGCGCCGACCGCCAGGTCCAGGTGGTCGATCAGGTTGAGCGCGATGAACGGCCACGCGCCCTGGTTCGCCGGCTCCTCCTGCGCCCAGAGGTACTTCGCGGCGTTCGGGTACTTGGCGATCTCGGCCTGCAGCTCCGCGCCGGGCAGCGGGTACAGCCGCTCCAGGCGGATGATCGCCGTGTCCGTGACGCCGCGCTTCTGCCGTTCGGCCTCCAGGTCGTAGTAGACCTTGCCGGCGCAGAAGACGAGCTTGCGGACGTCGGTCGGGTTCACCGAGTCGTCGCCGATCACCGGGCGGAAGCCGCCGGTGGTGAACTCCTCCGCCTTCGACGCCGCCGCCTTCAGACGCAGCATCGACTTCGGGGTGAAGACGATCAGCGGCTTGTGGTGCGGGTTGTGCGCCTGCCAGCGGAGCAGGTGGAAGTAGTTCGACGGCGAGGTGGGCATCGCGACCGTCATGTTGTTCTGCGCGCAGAGCTGGAGGAAGCGCTCGGGGCGGGCGGACGAGTGGTCCGGGCCCTGGCCCTCGAAGCCGTGCGGCAGCAGCAGCACGACCCCCGAACGCTGGCCCCACTTCTGCTCACCGGACGAGATGAACTCGTCGATGATCGTCTGGGCGCCGTTGACGAAGTCG
>NZ_DATCVQ010000002.1:0-4015 GCF_036566765.1 Streptomyces sp. | reverse complement strand
GGACCGTGCGACCCCGGGGAGGACCCGCTGCACCCCAGCTCTCGCGCTTGAGCCACGTGTCACCAGTGGACCGATCACCGAGGTCTTGCTCGGCTCATAGGCATGGCGTCGGGACAGACATCTCCCCGTGATGATCAGCAGGCTTTTGGCCGGTTGTGCGCTATGTGAAGGGGGACATCAAAACGCCCCGCCCTGAACTCGCGGCCCGGATGCGGGAGGAGACGCATCGGCGGGTGGGGGTCTGTCAATCGAACGGTGATCCGCGGGACACCGCCTTCCCCACTGACACGAGGGCTCCTACGCGGTGGTGCCGGGCGGAGGACACCCGGTTCAGAGGGTCCGCCCCAGCATCGGACGCACGGTCGGGACGTGGCTGCCCAGTGCTCCGATCGGCCCAGCCGCCGCGCCCGCCGAGGCCCGTCCGAGCCCCCGGTGAGTCCGGTCCCCGCGTCGGGTCCCGTGCGCCGGGTCGAGCCTCAGGCGTCGAAGGAGGCCTTGGCGAGGGCGTGGGTGTCGTCCTCGGGGAGGTGGTAGCGGGCGATCCTCACGCCCCTGACCGTGGTGTCCGAGATGGAGAACGCGACCGGGTCGGCGAACGGCGCCGCCGCCTGGACAGCGCGCAGGATGACGCCGTCGGCAGGCACATCGAGGCAACGCCGTCGACCGTCGGAGGCCCACGCATGAGTGTTGCCGATACGGCGAACGAATGCCGCAAAGGCTGCGCCATGCCTCCCTTTGCGGCTCGCGTCGCACGTGCTGCGTGCCACGCACGGTGGAAGAGTTGAACCCGACGACCGATTGGCCGAGCAGCCGCCGTGCCTCCTCGGCGCCATGACTCGAACGGGAGCCCTCCGTTGCGCATCTACGCTCAGACACCCGCACGTCGGAGCCTCCAGGTGTTCGTGGACCTGATCGCCCTGACCCTTATCGTCGCCGTGGTCTGGGCAGCCCTTGCCGTCCGCGAGACGATCATGCTGCTGGCCGAGCCGGGGCGGAAGGTCGAGAGCTCCGGCGACAACCTCGCCGAGGAACTCGGGAACGCGGGAGACGCCGCGTCGAACGTGCCGTTCGTCGGCGGCGTCCTCAAGAAGCCGCTCGAGGCCGCGGCCGACGCCAGCTCAGGGTTCGCCGACGCGGGAGTTTCTCTCCAGGAGACCGTCAGCCAGGTCGCCAACGTGACCACGACGATCCTCATCACCGTTCCGGTGCTCTTCGTTCTGCTGCTGTGGCTCCCGCCGCGCCTCCTCTGGATCCGGCGCAGCACCACCCTCCGTACTCTCGTCGACGCTCCCGGAGGCGCCGACCTGCTCGCCCTGCGCGCTCTCACCGGTCCTCCGGGCGCACTCGCCAAGCTGCCGACCCCACTCGGCGGATGGGCCGACGCCTGGCGGAACGGAGACGAGAAAGCCATCGCCGACCTCAGCGTGGTCGCTCTCAGGCGCGCCGGGCTCCGGCCCTGAAGATCCATCAGAGCCTGAGCTTATAAAGCGTGTTTCGAATGTCCTGGCGTCTTGGGTTTCCGTTCCCAAGCCCCGCCCTCGGCGTGACCCTGCGCCCCTACGCCCCGGCCGACGAGACGCTGTGCTGCGCCTCGTCGCGGGGGACCGGCTGCCCGGCCAGCCCGAGCCGACGCCCGCGATGCTCGACGACGCCCTGCACGGCCGCTCTCCCGTCGACGCGAACTGGTGGGCCGACGTGGAACCGCCGACGAACTCGCGGCGCAGTGGACGGCTCCACGGCGGTGGTCGGCGTGGTCTCGTACGCCCGCCGCCCGAAGGACGACACCGGATGATCCGTACAACCGGTCCGCCCGCGTGCGCGACACGTTCCCAGCGGGATCCGCTCGGCGAGGCGGCCACGGTGCGGTGGGCGGGACGACCGCCGACCGTGGCCCCACGGCGCAGGTCAGCCCCGGTCACACCGCTCCGTCCAGCTCACGCGCCGTTGTCGTCGACCGTGTCGTCGGTGTCGGCGGTGGAGAGCTGGCCGCTCGCGGCCTGGATCCCGGCGATGCGTTCCTGCGACGCGATCCTGAGCCGCTCCGTCTCGGTGTCCTGCTTGTTCTTCTCGCGCTGGGTGGTGGCCTCGATCTTCGCCTTTGCGACGCTAGCAACAGCAGTGAACGAAGCGGCCACTGCACCGCCCGCCAGGATCTCGTTGATGATCTCGCCTTGCGACTGGCGCCTGAGTGCATCGTCGGCACTCTCGATCGCCCAGTCGTCGTCCGCGGCATCGTAGGGGGAGTCCCCGACGTAGGAGTCGTCGTAGGAGTCGTCGTCATCCATGGGGTTGTTGGGAACGGGGTACCCATCGAGACGAGCGTTCAACGTGTCGATCACGCCACGGACGATCTCCGCTCCCTGCTGGCCCATCGCAAGAACGCTGACGACTTCTGACGGCAGTTCTTCTCCGTACGTTGCCGCGTACTCCAGCCCGCCCAGCGCTGCCCGTGTGTGCGCGACTTTGTGCAGGTCATCCCCGAGGACATCCTGAGCGGCGTCTCTCGCTCTCTCTACTACCTCGATGGTGATGCGCATACGTTCATCCAGCGTGCGCTCGCTCTGATCGCTCTCCTCGTCCATGGACTGAGTCTGCCCGAACTCGGCCTGCCTGACCTGCGTCTTGACGGATCGCCAGCCCACCGACGACGGCTCCTGTTCCCGGCCGGGCAGCACTCGCCGGCGTCATGTACGTGCTGCAGGCCAGTTCGAGCAGGCCCTGGTGGAGATCGGCGCGTCGTTCGAACAGCAGCCGAAGTCCGCTACGTGGTCCGCGACCCATTCGCGGTAGGTGCGTGCGGGCCGACCGGTAATCTCCTCCACCGCCGGCGACACCTGCTCCGGCTCTGCCTCCATCTGCCCGTGGGCCTCGACGATGGCGCGGGCGTATTTCGGGGGCAAGCCCTCTGCCTCCAACGCGGCCGCCGCCGCCTCTTCGTCCAGTTCCTCAAAGACCACCCGGCGGCCGAGGACGTCGCCGATCGTACGGACCTGCTCAGCCTGGGTCAGCGCCTGCGGACCGGTCAGGTGCGGGGCCTTGCCCTCCAGGTCTGCCGTCGTCAGCGCCCTTACTGCCACCGCCGCGAGATCCGCCTCGTGGACCAGCGACCGCGTCGCTCGGGCATGCGAGCCGCGGACGACGTCCCCTTCTTTGATCTGCTCCGCCCACGCGAGGGTGTTGGACGCGAAGCCTCCCGCGCGCAGGAACGTCCATTGCAAGGTCGAGGCGCGGATGGCGCGCTCAATCGCGGTGTGGAAGGCGAGGATGCCGGGCTTCGGCTCCACGGTGTCGTCGTCCGGCACCCCCCACGCGGACAGGTAGACGATGCGGCGCGCGTGCTTCTCCGCGGCCGCGATCACCGCGGGCGCGGCGTCCGCGGTCAGCAGTGGCCAGATGAGGAAGACCGCGTCCACCCCCTCCATGGCCGCCTCCACGGAAGCCGCATCTGTCAGGTCGCCGCGTACCGCCTCGACCCGGTCAGGTAGCGAGGCCGCGCCCGGGTCACGGACCAGGGCGCGGACATCCACGCCCGCCGCCAGTAGTTGGGCCACGGCCTGGCGGCCCGTCTTTCCGGTTGCGCCGGTCACCAGAATCATCGAAATCTCCTCGGTACGTAGTGCGGGTGCAGCACTCACATGGTTCAACCTGAAGAAAGGTTGAGGTCAAGGGGGCGATGCGGGGATGTTCGAGGAGAGCCGATACGAAGATCAACAGATACGGAGCGTGGGGGCGCCATAGAAGTTGAGCCAGAACCCGAGTTCGGGAGGCACCCGCCGCTGACCCGATGGGTACATGTACCGGTGTGCCCAGACTCCAGTGGCCGAGCACCGTGACCGTGCCGCCGACATCGTCACCGGCTACGACCGGGTCGGCGGCTGCACCCTCAGGCAGGCGTACTACCGGCTCGTCGCGGAGAGGCTGATCCCGCACACCGCGCCGACGTACCGGCGTCTGTCCTCCCGTCTCGCCCAGGCCCGCCGAGAGGAGCGGTTCCCCGACCTCATCGACCCGTTGC
>NZ_DATCVQ010000001.1:0-3746 GCF_036566765.1 Streptomyces sp. | reverse complement strand
CCGGGAACCTTCGGCGGTCTGAGCGCAGGTCAGAAGGACGCCTACGCGGCATGGTCCTTTCGCTGCACTGTCATGGCATGAGTATGTCAGATGGAGAGCAGCGCCGGCGGACGACGTCCACCCTCGAATGGTCTTCCGCCCCGGCCGACAGGAGCGGGGATGCTCACCCTGGTCGTGGGCGACAGTCGACACAGGGCTGATGGCCAGCGGCGCATCGGCCGAGGCGCTGACCTTCGACGCGTTGAGACGTTCCTCAAGAGCATCCGCACGGTCGGAGGCACCCTGCTGATTTCCGGGGAGCCGGGTGTGGGGAAGAGCGTGCTGCTGGCCGCAGTGGCCCCCGGGCCGCCGATGCCGGCACGCCCGTGCTACACGCGGCAGGAGTGCAGTTCGGGGCCCAGACCAGTTTCAGCGGTCTCCAACGACTTCTGCAGCCTGTGATCAGCGAGCTCGACACGCTCGGCACGGCGCATAAAGAGGCACTGATGGTCGCCCTGGGACAAGGCATTGGTCCGGTGCCCGCCCACGGAGCCGTGGCTCGGGCGCTCCTCGCCCTCCTGACCCGGATGACCCGCATGACATCCAGATCCGCCGGTGGCTACAGCCTTCCGCGACGACGACCGCTGGCCGTCGAGAAGACGCAAGGCAGCCAGGGGGTCAGGTGGCGGGCAGGGATACGAAGACCCGTTCCAGCAGGGTGTACAGGGAGTCCCGCTCCTGGCCGCTGAGTCTGTCCAGGCCCTCGTGCGTGGTGCGCATTTTCGCGCGGATCGCGTCAGTGACGCTCTCGCCCTCGGCTGTGAGGATGACGTTCTTGACACGCCGGTCGGAGGCGTCGGCCTCGCGGCGCACCAGGCCGCGCTTCTCCAGCCGGTCGATGATCCCGGTCATGTTGGAGGCGTCGCAGGTCATGGTCTCGGCCAGGGTGCGCATCGCGGCGGGTCCCCGGCGCAGCACGGTCAGGGCCTTGCCCTGGCTTGCCGTGAGGTTCTCACTCGCCGCCGCGACGGTGAAATCGCCGTAGTAGACGCCGAGCGACACGGAGAGCAGCTCCATGAGCTGGGCCGTGTCGACGCGGGGAGCTTCTGTCATGAGGGTCACTCTAACCAAAGATACTTGACTACCTCAAGCATATACCCCTACCGTCCCTTCGTTGCATGAAGTTCTCAAGCATCAAGGTTGTCAAGTAATTGCCACGAGGAGCGTCCCTGTGACCGTCACCGCGTCCCCCACCTCCCGCGCCGCCGAGATCCTGTCCCGGCCGGTCGCGCTGAACGGCCTGACCGTCCCGAACCGCATCGCGATGGCGCCGATGACGCGCATGTTCTCCCCCGGCGGAGTCCCCGGCGAGGACGTGCGCTCGTACTACGCCCGACGCGCCGCCGCCGGCGTGGGCCTGATCGTCACCGAGGGGACCTACGTCGGCCACGAGTCGGCCGGGCAGAGCGACCGTGTGCCGCGGTTCCACGGCGAGGAGCAGCTGGCGGGATGGGCGAAGGTCGCCGAGGCCGTGCACGCGGCGGGCGGCACGATCGTGCCTCAGCTGTGGCACATCGGCATGGTGCGCAAGCAGGGCCAGGCGCCCTACGCCGACGCCCCGGCGGTGGGCCCCTCCGGCATCCGCCCCGACGGCACCGAGGGCACTGGCAAGGCCATGACCCAGAGCGACCTGGACGACGTCATCGGTGCCTTCGCCGAGGCCGCCGCGGCCGCCGAGCGCATCGGCTTCGACGGCGTCGAACTGCACGGCGCCCACGGCTACCTCCTCGACCAGTTCCTGTGGGCGGGGACGAACCGCCGTACCGACGCCTACGGCGGCGACCCCGTGGCCCGTACGAAGTTCGCGGCCGAGGTCGTGACCGCGGTCCGCGAGACCGTCTCGCCCGACTTCCCGGTGATCTTCCGATTCTCGCAGTGGAAGCAGGACGCCTACGACGCGCGGCTCGCCCAGACCCCCCAGGAGCTGGAGGCGATCCTGACCCCGCTCGCCGCGGCCGGCGTCGACGCCTTCCACGCCTCCACCCGCCGCCACTGGATACCCGAGTTCGAGGGCTCGGACCTGAACCTGGCGGGCTGGACCAAGAAGCTCACCGGCAGGCCCACCATCACCGTCGGCTCGGTCGGCCTCGACGGCGACTTCATCCACGCCTTCGCGGGCGAAGGCGCCCCGGTACAGGGCATCGACGACCTCCTCGACCGCCTGGAGCGGGACGAGTTCGACATGGTCGCCGTCGGCCGCGCCCTGCTCCAGGACCCGGAGTGGGCAGCGAAGGTCCTGGCAGGACGGACCGACGAGCTCAAGCCGTACGACGCGGCCGCAGTGCAGACGCTGAGCTAGCCCCGAAAGTACGGTGCGGGGAAGGTGGCGGCGCAGCATCTCGGCTTCGTCTCCGACATGGTCCAGGCGGCCGCGGCGGGGGAAAGCCGGGCCTGGTGGGCATAGCGACGACCAGCCCCTGAGCAGACGTCTCGGGCGGGACGTCGGTTCAGGTCAGGCACGAGGTGCGGCGCTGCCTCCTGTCTTGACGACGACGTCCGGGCGTGGCTCGCCGGCCCTCGCGTTGTCAACTTCGTTCTTCGTCCGCGCCTCGTCGTCGCTGTCCGGGTGGCGGCGGGCCGATACGACGAGGTAGGCCATGGCGCCGAGGAAGACCACGACAGAGGTCCAGCTGTTCAGGCGCAGGCCGAGGAACGTGTGGGACTCGTCGATGCGCAGGTACTCGGTCCAGAACCGGCCGACCGTGTAGGCGGCGACGTACAGGGCGAAGGTCCTGCCGTGACCGAGTGCGAAGCGGCTCGCCGCCCAGAGGACCAGTGCGGCGACGCCGACGTTCCAGAGGGACTCATAGAGGAAGGTGGGGTGGTACGTCGCGATGTCGGGCATGGTGGAAGGACGGTGCGCGCGGTCGATCTCCAGGCCCCAGGGGAGTGTGGTGGGGCGGCCGTAGAGTTCCTGGTTGAACCGGTTGCCCCAGCGGCCGATGGCCTGGGCCAGGGCTATGCCGGGGGCGACGGCGTCCGCGTAGTCGGGGAACCGTATTCGGTGGCGACGGCAGCCGATCCACGCGCCGACCCCGCCCAGGGCGATGGCACCCCAGATGCCGAGCCCGCCTTCCCACACGTACAGGGCTCGGATGGGCTCGCCGTGTTCGCCGAAGTACGCGTCGGGGCTGGTGATCACGTGGTACAGCCGACCACCGGCGATGCCGAACGGCACCGCCCAGAGGGTGACGTCCCCGATGACGCCCCGCTCCCCGCCCCGCGCGACCCAGCGCCGGTTGCCGAGCCAGACGGCTACGAACACGCCCAGGATGATGCAGAAGGCGTACGCCCTCAACGGGACAGGGCCGAGGTGAAGGACCCCGGTCGAAGGGCTGGGAACGTAGGCAAGATCCATGGTCGCTCCGTAGGAGTCTCAGTCGGATGTCGGCGAAACACTTGTCCGGCCGAGTGAGCGCTCAGGGGGAGGCGACCGGTCGGCGTCCGGTGGACGCCGACGGTACTCGTCGAGATGTCCGCAGCGAGATGAGCGTCTCCGCGCGGGCGGAGGTCCGAGTGGGACCGGACAGCGGGTTGTCGATGGGGGTCGGTGCCCGGCGGCCCGGGTTCCGGAACTCCGTGCTCAGGGCCCACGCCTGAGGGCTGCGCCGAGTGCGGCGATCCAGATCAGCAGCAAGGCCAGCGAAATGAATGCCGTCGAGGCCAAGGCAGTGAACAGGAGCAGGTAACCGATACCAGACCGGTGA